>JBOGNC010000154.1:0-10694 GCA_050747045.1 Candidatus Acidiferrales bacterium
CAGAGATCGTCCGAATCGAGGAAGCACAGAATCTCGCCGCGGCTGGCATTGAAGGCGGCGTTCAATGCGGCGGCTTGGCCGGCGTTTTCTTGCAAGATGACTTGGATTCGCCGATCGGCGGACCCATGTCGTTCGAGAATCGAGCGCGAGTTATCGATGGAACCGTCATCGCAAATAATGTACTCGAAGTTTGAATACGATTGACGCAGGACGCTTTCGACCGACTCAGCAAGATACGCTCCATAATTGTGGTTCGACGACAGAACGGAAACCAACGGACGCTCCGATAGGGACGAAAGCGCGATTGGGTGCAGGCCATTTTCGAGGCATTGGCGCGAAATCATCTGAGCTTTACGCTTCGCGAACCGCGACAGCATTCTCCTTGTCGAATCAGATCCCCCGCCGCGCGATGATTTTGAAGCTTTCCATAAGCCGCAGACGACGATTAATGGCGCTGGCAAGGGCAGTCCTACCTGTCGTCCGGCGGGTATGATCGATAATCGTAAAATCTTTCTCCTGCAAGAGGCTCACAATGGCGAGGTCGTCGACGCCCGTTTTGGCGTGATACTCGGCGAGATTGCCGGGGCTGGCGACCGGACGGTGATGCCGTGCGTCGCCGCTGAGAAGGGTTTTTCGAATGCGCCTGCGGATGCCCGGAAGCAGATCGCTGCGATCGTGAGCTATCTTGGCCAGAAGCGTGTCGAACATTTCGAAGAGAAGAGCGGAGCGGGAGTTTCGTGAGATTACGGGATCGAAGGCTGAGTAAAAGACGCCTTTTTGTTCGACGTGATCCGCGGCCACCGCCACTCCGAGAAGATACGAGTACAGGTGTTGCAGGACGGAACTGAACGCGATCACGTCGTAAGACTTGCCGGAGCGACTCAGGAATTCAGAAAAAGAATCATGTACGAGGACCGGAGAAAATCCGGCACTCCGCGCTTTATTTCGCAAGATCGCCAGCATGTCCGACGAAACGTCGACGACGGTGACTGACCAACCCATTCGCAAGAGCTTGAGGGTCAAATTTCCCGTGCCGCCGCCACAATCGAGGCACTCGACGGGTCTACTGCGCGGCCCCAGAATCATGGCGATATGGTCCACATCTCGATTCAGCATTTCCTGTAGACCGGGGCTTGCGGCGCACGTTTCGTAGCGGTCGTATTTTGACGCAATCTGGCGATAGAACTCGACGTTGGCCTCGATCACCGATGATTCAGGAGAGTTGAGCTCCAGGTCGAGTTTGGATTGCATCCTGCCCCCCCTCTGCAGATCGGAAGTGCGAAGCATGAGATGCCTCTGTTGGGCCGACCACACTTCGGTAGATTTCGATCAGCTGCCGATAATTGAGTTCCGCTGTGTATCTCGCCTGATATTCAGCGCGAGCGTTGCACCCCATTTGCGAGAGCTCGCATGGGTGATCGAACGCCCACTGCGCTTTAGCAGCGAGATCGGCGGGATCGCCGGGTGTGAAGTGCAAGCCAGTCTGGTGGTCGTCGACAATTTCGGCCATAACGCCGAGGCGCGAGGCGATTACCGGTATCCCGCAGGCAAACGCCTCGACGGCGACCATGCCGAACGTTTCATACGATTCGCTGGGAAAAAACAAGAACCTAGCGCCCTTTATTGCGTCGATCACGCTTTCGTGGTCAGCCCATCCCTCGAATCGAATGTTGCGGACGTCATAGGAGGCTGCGATACGTTCGAGTTTCGCGCGAAGCGGCCCATCGCCGATTATTCGAAGCGGAAGATTTGTCGATACGCGGCCCCAAGCATTGACCAGCGTGGCGACCCCCTTTTCAGGCGACAGGCGTCCGACAAACAGCGCGTAATCCCCGGCGCGCATCCGGGTACCTGGATCGACCGCTAGGAAATTCGGCTTTACGCGAATTTTTTGAGCAGGGATGCCCATTTCCGTGAGCTTCCCGCGCACGAAATCTGCCGGAACAATGAAACACTCGACAAGATCGCGCCACGTGTTTAAAGCGCGATGAATCATAAGCATTGCGGCGGCGACAGCGCTTGCCGATCGCGAACCCCGATAGCAGGAATGCCGCACGCTTTGCCACAGGGAGCGTTTCTCGCAGTCCTCGCAGATTTTGCCTTGGCGAAAGAAAGTGGCAGCGGGACAAAACAGCCGGTAATTGTGAACCGTTTGGACTACGGGAACACCGCATTCACGACACGCGTAGTAGGCCGAAGGGGAAATCAGCGGGAATGTATTGTGTAGATGGACCACGTCAGGATTTTCACGCGCGAGCGCTTTCGTCAGGTCACGCACAGTTTCGCCTGACCAGATGGTGCGAATTGCCAGTTGCGCGGAGGTGAAAAGGCCCCGCTCTTGGATGTCAGAGTTGCGGCGCACGAATTCGCCGACGCGGTGTCCCTTGGAGCGAAGCAACGCCGCTTCCCGGCTGAAGACCTCGTCTTCACCGCCAGGCTGTTGGTACTTGTTGTGAACAAGTAGGATTTTCACGAGGCGGAGTCACCCCCTTTGAGCATGGCTGGCGGGCTGGCAACATTGCGAGACAGACTCATGTTTCGCAACCTTGCGGCGCCGGAAGCACCGATGACGGAATCAGCGGCTGCTGTCGGGTTCGCAGCATCCCAGCCCCGACAACAAATCCGAGGAGGATGTAGAAAGGAATCGCGCCTTGAGGAACTTCAAAAAACGGAGTAAACAACGCGAACGCAAGCATGGCGGCCCAAAGGATTATTCCGATAAGCCGACCGGTGCGCCGGTAGGTTCGCCAGAGTAGTCGGGCCAATTCGGCTTGGAAGAGGGCAAAAACAAGGACACCAATCCAACCTGAGTAGCCGAGGGCATAAAAAAAAGCATCGTGGGGAGTTTGGATGAAGTCGCCTTCAAGGTAAGGAACCAGATTCCCGATTGGGTAGCCGTATCCAAGTCCCAGGAGCGCGGTTCGCCTGCTTTGATTTACGGATTCCCAGATGGCCGCCCACCAAATTGTCCGCCAGACCGTCGTACCCACATCCATTTTTACCGATGAGGTATAGTCGGCGGCTAAATCGGGATCTACAGGTGCGAGAGCGCGTCCTACCAGGTCCCGCGCCGATATCTCACTCGGGCCCCGGCTGACCGGACCTCTGGCGCTAAAATTCAATACGAGCATCAAAGCAAGAACTGCGGCAACGGCAGCACTTCCAGCCATAAACCTTTTCAGGTTTCTGGTTACGCAAGCCCACAAAAACAGCCCAACTGCCAAACCCAGCCATTCCGCTCGGATCTGCATCCCCAGTAGAACAAAAGCATTCAGAAGTAACAGGTGCCATATTTCCCCGAGCTTTGGCTCGCAAACAAGGAGTCCCAACAAAATGACGAAAGAAAACTCTGGCAAACCAAAAATGGGAACTGGAGTTAGCTGGTCCGAAACTCCAGGAAAAACCCAAGTGACGCGATTAAGGAATAGAACATAAGCTATTCCGTATACCGCATTGAACCACGCCAGGTTCCGGAACAAGCCTCGAAGCAACTGTGGCTTTCTCCAAGCAACCCATATTCCCAGCAGCAGAAACAGAGGGTAATAATCGAACGCCAGATCGCGGACAGACGTGAGCAGAGGATGTCCCAATGCAATCCCGCGCAGGACCTCGAAAATCCCGTAGAGAAGGAGCGCCAGATAGAGCTTGATCAAACGCCGCAACCGCCAGATTCGGCGCGCATACGTGACCCACGGGCCCATAACCGTCTCGGGCCCTGCTAGCAGAAACGCGGCGAGCGCGAGTTCTCCCACAAAGATGTGCCACGGAGGGAACCCCAGATAGGCAAAACTCCGGCCGAGCAGACAATAACCAAAGAGAAGCAACACCGCAATGCGGCTCCATCCGTCCGTCGTCGCCGAGTTCGTCTGCGTTCCATTCATGGCGCTTTTCTAATCATAGGATCAGCCGCAGCGTTGTGGCCGGAGACGCGAAAGCGCGCGAAGAGGGATTTGGAGGTCGCCGATTGAGGGCCATGCTCGGCGCGCAGGGTGTTTCTGGCGAAGAGAGCCCAGAGAAACACGCGAATGAGGGCGAAGATGAGAAAGCCAGCGACGGCTCCGAGCACACCATAGCGAAGCGTCAGAATGGCTGCCGGAATGAGCGCCAGCGCACTGCTGCCAACGCCTGCGGCAAAAACATATTTCGGACGCCCGACGCCGTAAAGATAGGCGCTCAAGAAGCTGCTGGAGATGTAAATGAGATAGGCGATGGCGGCGAGGCGAATTCCGAAGCCGAGGGAGACGTAAGGCGAGGCCTTTCCGTAGAACAGAACGAGAGCAGGGCGCGGCCAAATGAAAAGGGCGGTGAAAAACGGCAGCACCAAGAGTCCGGCGAGCGCTCCGTACCACGATGAGGTGCGAAACGCAGCGACGGTACCACGTTGGCTCTTAGCCTCCGCAGCGGCGGGAATCACGAGATTGCTCGTGCCGAACATTACCGGATGGCTCACTCCGACAATGTTCATTACGGCCTGGAAGGAGGCCGCTTCAGCCGGGCTATAAAGGAGAGCAAGCATCCACGGGAAGGCTTGGCGGACGCCGGATTCGTTCATGCCAGCGAGGAGCGCCCACTTACCCAACGACCAATATTTTCGAGCGGTGGCCAGGACGGCGCGTAAGGGCGTGGCCGACCACCCGACTTGCAGTGATTGCAAAAGCGCGGCCAAAGCGGAGGTCAGTGCTACGACCACGAATACACGCTGCAGTGAAAGGGCGCCGTAGCGTGCGAGAAGCCATACGAATACGGCCTGGCCGCCGTAACTGAGCACGTCGCCCCAGATCGCGGCGCCGTGGCGAAGATGGGACATCAGGGCGCGGCGAAATGTCTCCTGCAATTGCCAGAGAAGCATGGCAAGTACCACGGCCCAGGTGATGGCCGCGACGTGAAGGATGATGGTGGCACCGAGGACCAGCAACGAAAGCGGAAACGCGAGCAGAAACGTGAGAAGCGCGGCCGCGAAGGCAACTTTGCGAAGCTCCGCTCTACCGACGCTCGCGCCCTCCAGAGACAACGGGTAGGCGATCAGGCCACTCTGGCAGGTGAACAAAAACAGCAGCACACCGAAAATTAGCGCGAATATGCCGTACTCCGTGTGCGACAGGTTGCGAGCCAGAATGATCTGCGTCATAAAATTTCCAAGGCTAACCGCGCCTTGATCCGCGAGCGCCCAGAAGCCGGTACCAAACCGGCGGCGCACCGCGGCGGAAAAGGGTAGTCCCACGACAGCTACTGCCCCGTGCCGCTGCACGCCACGGCCGCTGTCTTCAGTAAAATTTTGAAATCTAGCAGCAGGTTCCAGCGGTCGATGTACTCCAAATCGAGCCGTAGATTCGTCTCAAACGAAGGATCCTGGCGCGCGGTGACCTGCCACAGGCCGGTGATACCGGGCTTCACGTCAAGGCGGCGAAGATGTTCGAGATTGTATTTCGCGTAATCGTCTACGGGATGTGGGCGCGGCCCGACAAGGCTCATGTCGCCTTTCAGAACGTTCCAGAGTTGTGGAAGTTCATCGAGACTGTATTTGCGCAGAAACCTTCCGGCACGCGTGATACGCGGATCCTGAGCGATCTTGAAGAACGGGCCTTTGCGTTCGTTGCGATGGCGAAGCGAGTCCTTCAGCAAGTCCGCGTCCTGGACCATGGTGCGCAGTTTATGGCATGCGAAGAGTCGCCCCTTCTTGCCAACGCGCGGAGAGCGATATATGACCGGGCCAGGCGAATCGACTTTCACCCAAACCGCGAGTGCCAACAGCAAGGGAGAAAAAAAAGTCAGGACCGAGGCAGATATCGCGATATCCGTAAGCCGCTTCAGAAACAAGCAGAAGGTGGGAATCGGTTGCCAACAGAGATCGATGACCGGGAAATCGCCAATGTGCTCGATGGGAGAATTCCAGGTGAGGCCGTCATAAAAGTCCGGGACTATTTTCACGGTGAGATGGTTTGTGCGGGCTTCGAGAGCGATGCGCTTGACGAGTTCGCGCTCGGAGGGAATCGTCACGAAGACGTCATCGACAAATTCCGACTTGGCCACGCGAACGAGATCGCTGACGCGGCCCAGCACGCGAGCTTCTTGTAGGCGTTTGCCGTCGAGGAAGCCCCTTACCTGATAGCCGAGCAGTTTGTTGTTGTCTAGAACGCGAGCAAGTGCCCTGCCCACTGCTCCTGCGCCAATGATGACCGCGTTGCGCGCGGCAATTCCCTGTTCGACGCGGCGAATAACGATGCGGCGGCGTGCATACCGCCAGGACGTCAGCGCCACAATATTCAAACAGAATGCAGCAGCGACCACGAAGCGCGAGACGATCTTAATTCCGGACGCGAAGACGAACGCCGAGAGGAGCAGCGTGGCCAGAAATACAGCTTCGAGAACCGCAGAGGCTTCGTCCCGAAAGCGTCGCGTGGCGGAAATCCGATACAGGTCGTACCACTTGCAAAAGACCGCGACCAACACTGCGTATATCAACAAAAACGCTAGGTAACGGAAGACGGGCTGGTCGGTGTGTAATTGCAAGTGACCGGAGAGAAACAAGTTGTGCAGGGTTCCACGGGCAAAGCGCACCAAGAATGCCGCGGCTCCGTCAAGAATTACGAACGCCACGTCGATGAGTGCAAACGCAATCTGGAGGAGCCAGCCACTATCGGCGCCATAGCGCCTGGCCTTTCGATGTTGAGTCCAGATCGGAGGTTCGGCGGCGCCAGACTGAGGAAACGGGAAAAATCCTCCCTGTTCCGCAGCGGGATCACGCACCGACCCGACGCCGACCTTGGCGGCCGTCGAACTGCTAGACGGAGCGAGTTGGGCGTGCTCGGCCATTAGTCAGCCGAAGCGACACCTTCGAGTGCGCTGCTTCCGAGGCGATCGCGTTCGGTGAGGACACGATTCAGAGTGGCTGCAACTTCTTCACGTTTCTTCGTGCGGAAGTACCACTCGATGGTTTTGTGCAGTCCTTCGCGGAAAGTCATCTTGGGCTCCCATCCGAGGCGTTCGCGTGCAAGTGTGTTATCGGCAACGCGATTCATCGGCCCTGTGGGCATCTCGAGATGAAATTCGATGGGAGCATGGTGACCCGTGTAGGCCATGACTGCCTTCACCGCGTCAATGACGCGCGTGCGTTCCATGGTGCCCAAATTGATGGCGCTACCATCGTCGATTACTTCGGCGGCGCGGATGGTGCCGCTGACGATATCTTGCACGTACGTCCAATTGCGGATTTGCTGGCCGTTCCCCCACACCGCGTAGGGATCCTGCTTGATGAAGGCCCGAGCGATCATGGCTATCACCGCATGATTTTCGTGGCCGCGTTCGCCGTACACGGTGAAGTAACGGCAGGAGGCAGACTTCATCCCGAAATCTCGATAGTAGGACCGCAAAGTCATTTCGGCCATCAGCTTGGCCCAGCCGTACGTGTTGTCGGCATCGTAGGGAGGTCCGACCTTGTCTTCGGTGAGATAAACAACTTCGTTAGGTTCCGTTTGAAGGAAGTTCGGATACACGCATCCTGACGAAGCGTAGACGACTTTCTCCACTCCGGCGTGGCGGCAGGCGCGGAAGAAAATTCCATCGAGCGTCAAATTTCCAGCGCAGGCAGCCTGATGAAGGTCCACGTATCCCCGGCCGCCGTGATCGGCAGCCAGATGAAATGCAATTTCGATATTCCGGACGGATTTTTCGGCCACACCGTGGTCCAAAAGATCCGCTTCCATGAACTCCGCCTGGCCGGATTGGACGGGGCGATCGATATTTTCGAGCTTTCCGCTGCTGAGGTTGTCCACGATTCGAACTTTGGCGCCGCGCTCAACGAGCGCATCGACCAAGGTAGATCCGATAAATGAAGCCCCTCCCGTAACTAGGACGTGCAGGCCCTTCCAATTCATGTGTTGAGTCTCCTCCGGTTAATGAGTCTGCTGACCAGGGTGCGGCACGCTACTTGCGGACCGATTCCCGGAAATCTCGGATGGTGCATCTTGCGCAGGCTTGCTGCCGTTGCGATCGGCAGCGGGTTTGTGCAGTCGAAGTTTTGCGAAGCTGTGAGAGAACGTCACCAGCTGGTTTCGGGTGGTCGAAAACACTTCCTGCGTCAACATTTTGCCAGGATCGTTGGGATCAATTTGCTCCCATTTCGATTGGCCCAGGACCCAGGCAGCCGCGGCAAGCAGACAAAGGCCTCCTCCCCCGAAGATGATCAACAAACGATTCGGAGAGGACGGTTTTTCGGCGATATTTGCCGGATCAAGCACTTTGACGCTGGGCGTTTCCTTGGCCTCCTCGACCTTAGCCATTTCGTATTCCTGCGTAAGCGTCTCGAAAACTGCTTCCTGAACTTTCGTGCGGCGGTACAAATCGGCATACGTAACGCCCAGAATCGGTAGTTCGCGGATCGACGGATACAACGACGAATCGTCTTGCCCTGCTTCGGCTTGGTCCGCGGCTCCCTTCCCGCCCATTTGTCGCAACTGCTGACGCAAGGCGGAGACTTGCGCCTCCATGCTTTTAACTCGCACGTTCGAATCGGTGTAGATCGATCGCAAGCTCTGCAGTTCGGTTTGTTCGGCGATCAACTGCCCTTCCAAAGACGCTGCCGCCTCGATCATTGCCTTTCCCTGCTGAGGGACGTCAATCGCGGTGTTCTTGCTGGCGAACTGGCTGAAGGTCTTCTCATCGGCCTCCAGATTTTTCTGCACCTGTTGCAGGCGCCCCTGCAGGAACACGCGCTCCCGATGAGCCGATGAAGTGTTGAGGCCCGTGACAACCCGGTTCAACTCGGTGACGTACGCAGCGGCCATTGCGGCCGCCCGCTGTGGGCTTTTGTCGGTAACGGAGATGCGAATGATTCCGCTCTTGCGGTCGTCATCGATATTTGTGTTGGACTCGAGATCGGAGCGCGCCTTTTCCCAGCGGCGGTCTCGGTAGACCTTTCTGAGGTTGAAGTCGGTAATGAGAGCGTCTTCCACGGTGCGGCTTTGAAGAATGCCTATAAACAAAGCACCGGACGTTTTAAGCCCAAGAACGTTGCTGGCGACTCCGCTCAACCCTCCGCTCTCGCCGGACTTGCTACTGGTAAAGAGTTGAGCCAGCATTCCCAAACCTGGCGAACCCTCCTGGTCGGGCGGCATTAGCCGAGTGGTGGACGTGTATTTGCTGGAGATCAGGAACGCAATTGCGATGCAGCACAAGATTCCGATAGCGGTGACTCGGCCCAGCAAAGCGCGCCGTTCCCACAAAAGGCGTATTCGAGCCAGCCGCCTTTCGCGTGCGGCCGCGGCCACCTCGGGGCCGATGAATGTGGCCGAGCGCTCCCAATCATCCACAATTAGTTCCGACTGGCGCTGGCCCTTACGGTCACGCATCGGAGCACTCTCTCCGGCTAGTGTGGCGGTGACGCGACCGCGGCGAGAACTTGCCGTGACAGCCCACCGGCGGAACAGGGGCCGACCATGCGTAGAATGCAGAATTTACGATTCGCGATCGGACAATTGATCCACGAAGAACGCAGAGTTGGGTCATAGGAGTTTCAAGTCGCGCCCGCCGTCACCAGCTCCAATGCGGATAAAAGGCTAGTTGGAACGAAGCGGTCCAGTCTGTCTGCGGGCTAGGCACTAATATGGGAGCCAACCACTTTTCGTACTGCAAACCTCCTGAAACGTTTACGCCGCCGCGAAGCCACCAACTCACATTGGCATAACCATCGGTAATGGCCTCTCCTGCGGGTATAAAATCCTTAGCCACATTGGCGTGGCGGAATCCCAGCTGAACAGCATCGCGGGCGCTAAAGTGGTAGGTTGTCCATGCCGTATATCCTTTGCCTTCCCTCCCGATCCAACTACCGATCAGGTTGGCTTTGTTGGTTGATAGGTCGTGATAATAAAGATCCCAGTAAACAAAATTCCCATTCTGGCTCGTACTCGTAGCAGCATCTGTATAGCCCCCCTCGGCGCGGAAATCGAGCCTCGGAAGGCCGGGAATGCGAGGTAGGTAGATGCCCGAGTTCCATGCGGCCCTAGGAGGGTTAGCCAGCGGGGTCACTTCGTCGGCGCCTAGAGCTTCGCCGTAGATGCTCACCCAATTCCTGACCAACGGCGGCCGATAGGAAAAGTAGAAACCGCTGGTACGTTTTCCGGGGTTTCGCGACGCGCGATAATTGACGGACGACGTCACGCTGACGTAACTGTTCCAAGTGGCGCCGGGCGTCAAAGGCCTGCCGACGCCGCCAAACTCCACCAGCCGATCGAAACCAACCTGCAAATTTCGCGTTGGCATGAAGCTGACGTTTTCACCATGGATTACCGGCCGCGGCGGGAATTCGTTGCCTGAAAGCTTGCCGACGAAGAAGTCGAATTTGAAGGGCCCAAGTACGTCGGAAAGCAGCGGTATCCGGAACGGAGAGATGCGGCTGCCGCGAAACATGTAAATAGGCGCTGCGTTGTCGCTGTAGATTAGCGACGTGCCATCGCCTGGCCCCCACCAGAGGCTTTGCTTTCCAAACGCAAAATCCCAGCCGTCGTAGTTCGACGCTACATAGGTGTCCAAGAGCTGGAACTGATCAACCGCGGCGAATGGTGTTGCGGGGTGGAGCGGATTTACGTCAGACTTGGCGATTGCTTCGCGAACCTGCAAAGGATATGGTGGCGCGTAGGGAGATTGCTGGTATTCGCCTCGAACGTAGAGGGTGAACCGCCCGGCTGTTCCATACGCGG
>JBOGNC010000155.1:0-10693 GCA_050747045.1 Candidatus Acidiferrales bacterium
TCCACATGAAGCGGTGGGCCGATTTTCTCCATGGCAGCCTGAATACGCAGGATGCCGGGTTGGAAAAGCTGTTGATGAACGGGACACAGGAAAACGCGCCTAGACTCCGCGATTTGAAGAAGCCTGGCTGTCGATTCGGGAGACTCGGCAAGCGGTTTTTCGATCAAGGCATGGCGGCCCGATTCCAGCACCTCTTGAGCCAGCGATTCGTGAGTTGCCGCCGGAGTGCAGATATGAATGATGTCTGCAAGATCGTGCTTCAGAATTTCGGCAAGGTCTCTTGCTACGCGGGCACCGGGCCATTTTCGAACGAACTGCGCGGACCGTTGAGGATCGGGATCCACAACCACCAAGACGGCTGCACCTATCTGACGGATGGCGTAGGCGTGCCATCTGCCCATCAGGCCGGCGCCGATGATAGCCGCGCGATAGTTTCTACGACCCGCTACGGGTACGCCCTTCATTTCGTGTGCGATTTGTCACCCAATTCGGACTGCCTGCAATGTGAATGCGCGGCACACACAGTACAACGGCTTTCCGCAAAAGTGAAAAGCCTCGTCTTGATTCCGCTGCTTAGAACCCAACCTCCAAATTGTAGTTGTACTGCGAGGCTAAGCCCATGATTCTGGGAGTGGACGGCATTCGGCTGGTGAAGGACCGGTCCGGGGTGGCACGGTGCATAGAGGCTGTCCTGGGGTGTATAGGGGAACTGCAACACCCTTTCACCGAAATCCGAGTGTATACGCCCCAGCCTATTCGCGAGGACGTGCGCCTGCCAGCTTGCGCGACAAATATCGTGCTGAAGTCGTCGTTGCCAGCGGCAGGTTGGGAACAATACACGCTGCCGCGAGCACACGGAAGCCAGAACCTGCTTTTTTGTCCCAGCTACGTAATCCCCCTGATGGTGTCGTGTCCTACGTTCCTGATCCACCACGGTTCTTACGAGGGTTATCCGCAGGCGTTCGATTGGTGGACGCTCAACAAAGCGAGAGCTATTTACACACTGAGCGCTAAGCGAGCGACCCTCGTCTCAACGGTAAGTGAATATAGCAAGAAGGACATGATTCATTTCTACTGGATGCGGCCGGAAGAGATCCACGTCGTGCCTGAAGGGGTAGACACACGTCGTTTCCGGCCGCTCGCCGACCGTTTGGCACTATCTGGCTGGCGACGGCGCATATTTGGCGAGGATCTTCCGTATATCGTCTATGTGGGCAAGCCAACCGAACGACGCAATCTCTCACCACTAATCCGTGCTTTTAGCCGCCTTAAGAAGGATAAACGTGTTCCTCACAAACTGTTAATCGTGGGCGCCCGTCTTCCGGGAACATCGCCATTCCGGAAGGTGATTGCTGAACTGGGACTCGAAGCCGAGGTGATAGTTCTAGACTACGCGAGTCACGAAGAGATGGTGATGGTATATAACGCAGCCGACCTCTTCGTGTACCCATCTTCGTATGAAGGATTCGGGATGCCTGTGCTGGAAGCGATGGCGTGCGGCACGCCAGTCATCGCATTGAACAATACGGCCTTCCCCGAATTCGCCGGAGGCGTCGCTTGTCTCCTGCCGGACGCGCAGGTAGGCACATTAGCTGAAGGGATAGAGGCCATCTTAAGTGACGCCGCCGAGCGCGAGCGCATGGCTCGCGCCGGGCCGCAGCGAGCGGCCGCCTATGATTGGCGCCTTATAACCCAGCGGTATTTGGATTTGATGGTTCCCCTGGTGCATTCGTGACCAGGCGCCTCTGCAATGCGGCGTATGCCAAGGATGCACGGTGGTTTCATATAGTTCCATCGGAAACTTTCAAATTGGGCAAGAATGCTGATGCGTGATAACGATACCGGTATCGAGTTTAAGGTCCGAGACGCTGCGAGCTACGATTCGCTTACGGCGGAGTTTGACCGCTTCACGCAGCGCCTATCAAGACCGCTCGCGGAGCGTTTGGTTGGGTTCGCCGAAATTAGGCCGACCGACCGTGTTCTGGACGTGGGCACGGGGACGGGGGTGGTGGCGCTTCTTGCTAGCGAAAAGCTAGGGGCCGCTGGAAAAATCGTGGGCGTGGATCTTTCTGCTCAGATGCTCTCCAGAGCAAAATCCAATGCGGCGAGGCAAGGCGTTGGGGACCGCGTCGATTTTTGCCAGATGGACGCGGAAGCGTTGGCATTTAGAGATTGTTCTTTCGACGCATCTCTCTCGCTGTTTGCCCTTTTGCATTTTCCGGATCCGCTTACGTCTTTGCGCCAGATTTTCCGCGTGCTTCGTCCGGGAGGGCGGTTGATCCTCGCGGTCGGAAGCGGGCCGCGCCTGGCTTCATTGGCCGGTTTTCGCGAGAGCATTCGATTGTTTCGGAGAAAGTATGCGGTGCGGATGAACAAGCTCCTCATCGGGCCTGATTGCCTCGACCGATTTGTCATACAGCGAATCGCGGAACACGGAGGGCCCGAGGAGTCCGAACTGGCGCGCGAACGCGGAACACGGACACAGTCCGTACCACAGCTCGTTCGGCAGGCCGGATTCAGAGATACCCGCGTTCGCTGGCACGGAACTGAAGCTGCAATCCGCAGCCCGGAAGAGTTTTGGGAGATTCAACGGACGTTTTCAAGCGTTGCCCGGAAGCGCCTATTGGGGGTATCGGAAGAACGAATAGCGGCTCTGCGGGACGAGTTTTTAGGGAATTGCCGTTCGGTGCAATCCCATGGCGGGAAACTGACTTATCCCTTCGGCGCGCTTTACGTGATCGCCCGGCGGCATCCTGGATGACAGCATATATAATCGAGAGCGGCCTCATTCGGCACGTAGGAGCATCGAATGGTGAGGGTAGCGATCATTGGTTTGGGAGCGGTAACGCGCAACATTCACCTCCCTGCCTATGCGCAAATCAACGGCCTTACTGTTGTCGGAGGTTGCGATGTGGACGGCGCGGCCCGGGAGTTCGCACGTCAGAATTGGAATCTGCCATTTGTCTGTGAGAGTCCTATTGAGCTCATAGAGAAAACTCGTCCAGAATTTGTGTCCATCTGTAGCCCCCCGGCATTGCATCGGGAACATGCGATCCTGGCTCTCAGGGCCGGGTGCCAAGTCTTTTGCGAAAAGCCTGTCGCGGAAGACCTCGATCAAGCAGATGAAATCATAGAAGTTTCCGAGAGAACGAATCGTACAGTAGTTGTTAACAGCCAATTTCCTTACATGAGAATTCATTCAGCTGCGAAGCAGAAGCTAGGATCTCCAGAATTTGGCCGGCTGCTCTATCTGCACGCCTGGCAGACGTTTTGCCCAACGGATACGACGGAAAGGGGTTGGCGGGGTCAATTGAAGCGGAGGTTGTGTTTCGAGTTCGGAATCCACGTTTTCGAGCTGATACGTTCTTTCTTTGACGATAATCCCACTCGTATATTTGCGCATATGCCGACACCCGAACGCGAGACGCACCACGATGTGATCAACGTAGTTAGCACGGAATTTGCGGACGGTCGCGCCGCCTCAATGGTGTTAAACCGCCTGAGCAAAGCGCCGGAGAGATATCTCGACATGCGCTTGGACGGGGAAGTGGCATCCATCCATACTTCGCTCGGCGGGCGTGCTCAGATTACGGCGGGGATCCACACGCGCGAAAAAAGACCCTTTGTCGAATGGAGGTTTGCAAAAGGAGGGCAAGCAATACTACAAACCGGGCATCGCTCCCGCGTGATTGCCCGGGATCCAGTGAATCCGTTCGCGGCAGCGACCGCCGTCCACTTCCGCAGTTTCATTGATGCAATGCGGTCCGGGGCCACTCCCAGACAGACTGCCCGCGACAATCGCAACACGCTCGCGATGGTGTTGGCCGCCTATGATTCCGCCCAACTGGGCCGTGCCGTCGAAATGAGTCAATACCAGAAGGCCCGTATCCTCGAGTAGCTGCATGTTTAGCGCCGCGTCCTCGAGAAAACTGTCGGTTGTCGTACTTGCCTCCAACAACATGGCCGCACTCGAAAGGACACTTTCCTCATTGAGGGGACAGGCAGAGTCTCCCGATACTGAGGTCATCGCAGTATGCAACTTCGACGGCGAGATCCTCACAAGCTTGCAAGAGCGGTTCCCTTTCGTGAGATCTGTGGCGCTCCCGAGAGATGCGACGGTCGCTGAGCTGAGGACTACCGGAGTCCACATGTCAAATGGAAGGATCGTTGCCTTCGTGGAGGACTACGCGTTCGTGGATGAGCAATGGTGCGCGGAGATTATGAAAGCTCACGAATCGCGTTTTTCCATAGTTGGCGGTGCCGTTGAAAATAGAAGCCCAAACAAGCCGCTCAACTGGGCAGTCTATTTCTTTGATTACGGAAAATATATGCCCCCCTTGCAGTCCGGAATAACCGCGACACTCTCTGGCATCAACGTCTCCTACAAACGGGATGCCTTGGCGGAGGTGGAGGAAACATTTCGCGACGGTTTTCATGAAACTTTTGTTCACGAACAGCTGAAAAGCAAGGGGCACGAACTCCTTTTGGCGCCATCCGCGATCGTTTATCTATCGACCGACTTTGTCTTTGCGGCAACGCTTCGGAACTTCTTCATTTTCGCCCGATCCTTCGCGAGCAAGCGCGTTGTTGATCGTACACCCGCCAACCGCCTCGTCTTCGCCCTGGGCTCCTGTTTGCTGCCCATTTTACTTCCCGTACGGGTAGTGCTTCGGATTGTCCTGAAACAACGGCACCTTTGGCCCCTGATCCTCTCCGTTCCTCACCTTTCGATCCTGATGACCGGCTGGGCTGCTGGAGAATTCTACGGATGCCTCTTCGGCGAAGCCGCGAGCCATTCGGTGACATCGTCCAAACGTTCCAGGAAGTGATACCGGGTCGTCAAATCGGGCTCGCTGGAACACCCCAGCGTCTGGCGCACATTTGCGATGCTCGCCGAGGCTACTTCGGCTTCGCGAAAGGTCCAGTCCTTATAGAGCCATATCAACGAGATTCCGCACTAAGCTTCTGCTCACAGATTCTCGCGGCATGTCGACGGACCTTGAATAACCCGGCGGCGTAGTAGAGGTGCACCCTCGCAGGAACTCGCGTTCATCGCGAATCGATCAACCGGGAGCCGTGAGGGCCGGACGAACCCTTCTCTGGCGCGCCCCAAATCTGGTATCGTTGCCTCGCAACTCGCTTCGCCGGGAGACTGCCGTGAAGATCACCTGCACGATCAATGGCAAAAACTACTCGAATGAAGTTGAGCCTCGACTGTTATTAATCCACTACCTGCGTGAAGTGGCTCAGCTTACCGGATCGCATGTGGGATGCGAGACGTCACTTTGCGGCGCATGCACCGTGGAAGTCAACGGAAACGCGGTTAAGAGCTGCACGATGTTCGCGATCCAGGCTGACGGAGCGAAAATCACCACAATCGAAGGCCTGGCCAGCGACGGCAAACTCCATCCACTTCAGGAAGCATTCTGGAATGAGCACGGGCTGCAGTGCGGATTCTGCACTCCGGGTATGATCATGGCTTCCAAGCAGATTTTGGAGCGCTATCCGAATCCAACCGATGAAGAAATCCGGCAAGGGCTAGCCGGAAACGTCTGCCGCTGCACCGGTTATCAGCACATCGTAAACGCACTCAAAGCAGCGGCGGCCGGCGCGCGGAAGTAGGAGACGACGATGGCGACAACAACTGCTGAAGTGGCAAAGGAAAAGCTAGTCGGCAAGCGGCTGCGGCGGCGAGAAGATCCGCGCCTGATCACCGGCACCGCAACGTACGTGGACGACATCCAAATGGAAGGCATGCAGTACGCGGCGATTGTGCGCAGCCCCCATGCGGCCGCGAAGATTCGGTCGATCAACACCAGGGCCGCCGAAAAAGTCCCCGGAGTGATGGCAGTTTTCACCGGCGAGGACACCGAAAAAGTTGGCCCGGTGCCGTGCGGAGCATCGCTGCCGGGATTGCGCGTGCCTCATCACAACGTCTTGGCGCTCGATCGCGTGTACTTCGTCGGACACCCGGTCGCGGTGGTTGTCGCCCAGGATCGCTACGTGGCGGAAGACGCCGCAGAACTCATCGAAGTGGATTACGAGCCGCGACTGGCGGTGGCTGACCCGGAGAAGGCGCTGGCGCCGAACGCGCCGGCAGTGCACCCAGAATGGCCGGACAACACGGCTTTCACCTTTCATCAGGACGGCGGGAACGTGGATAACGCCTTCGCCGGAGCGGAAGTGGTGGTGAAACAACGCATCACGAGCCAGCGGCTGATTCCAATGGCCATGGAGACGCGAGGCGTAGTAGCGGAATGGCATGGCGCGGATCGCCAGCTGAATCTATACACTTCCACGCAGATTCCTCACTTGGTAAGGACACTCGTGGCCTCGATGCTGGGCCTCGATGAAAACCGCGTGCGCGTGATCACGCCGGAAGTCGGCGGAGGGTTTGGCAGCAAGCTCAACGTCTACGCCGAAGAAGCCCTGATGGGCTTCGTGGCCCAGAAAATCCAGAAGCCGGTGAAATGGATCGAGTCACGCCGAGAAAATTTCCTGTGCACGATTCACGGGCGCGGACACGTAGACTATTACGAACTCGCTGCGAAGCGCGATGGCACTATCCTGGGAATCAAACTCAAAATTATCCAGGACGTCGGCGCGTACCATCAACTGCTCACGCCGGCGATCCCTACACTTAGCGTGCTGATGATGCCGGGAATATACAAAACGCAAAACATCCGCGCGGACATTGTCGGCGTGTTCACAAATTGCATGCCCACGGACGCATATCGCGGCGCGGGACGCCCGGAGGCCACGCACGGGATCGAGCGCATGGTGGACATTCTGGCCGACGAGCTAAATCTCGATCCCGTTGAAATTCGCCTGAAGAATTTCGTGGCCAACGAACAATTTCCCTTCCACACGGCTACTGGCCTGGTCTACGACTCGGGAAACTATGCCGCGCCTCTCAGAAAAGCGCTCGACATGATCGACTACCCCAGTCTTCGGCGCGAACAAGCGGAGGCGCGCAAGCAGGGCAAATGGATGGGAATCGGAATTTCGACATACGGCGAGATTTGTGCAATCGGTCCATCTCCCGCAACGCCCGCAGGAGGATGGGAAAGCGCCACGGTAAAGATCGAGCCTTCGGGAAAAGTGACCATCATGACGGGAGCGTGCCCCCACGGACAAGGAGAGGAAACCACGTTCGCGCAAATCGCTGCTGATGAACTCGGCGTGGCCGTCGACGATGTGCTGGTCGTTCGTGGTGACACCGCGGTGGTGCAATACGGTATCGGAACCTTCGGGAGCCGTGGCACTGCAATCGGCGGTACGGCCGTTTATTACGCGCTGCAAGATCTGAAGGAAAAGATCAAAAAATTCGGCGCGCTGCTGCTCGAGTGTGACGACGTCGCGTTCTCCGATGGAAAAGTTACCTGTACGAAAACGGGGCAGAGCAAATCCGTGCCGGAAATTGCGGCCGCCGCTTATCGCGCGATGAAACTTCCGCCGAACACGGAGCCGGGTCTGGTCTCCACCCGCTTCTGGGAGCCTCCCAATTTCACTTTTCCGTTTGGCACTCACATCGTAGTCACCGAAATCGATGGTCAAACCGGCGACATCCAGATTCGCCGCTATGTGGCCGTCGATGATTGCGGCAATCGCATCAATCCGCTGATCGTGGATGGACAGGTGCATGGCGGTATCGCGCAAGGGTTGGGCCAAGCTCTGTGGGAGCGCGCGGTGTACGACGAAAATGGCCAGCTTATGACCGGCGAATTGACCGATTATTCGGTGCCGCGCGCGCACATGATGCCGTGGATCGAGAGCGACCACACCACCACCCCTTCGCCAGTAAATCCGCTTGGCGTTAAGGGCGTAGGCGAGGCGGGCACGATCGGCTGTTCACCCGCGGTTGTCAATTCGGTCGTCGATGCCCTTTCGCCGCTGGGAATTCGGCACATCGATATGCCGATGACCCCGGAAAAGATTTGGAATATTTTGTCCAAGGGAGCGTGAAATGGTTCCGCAAAAATTCGAATATACCGCTCCAGATTCGCTGAAATCCGCCCTGCAAATGCTGGACGCCGGAGCAAAACCGCTCGCTGGCGGCATGAGCCTGATTCCCATGATGAAGCTGCGTCTGGCCGCCCCGGAGCAGGTGGTCGATCTCGGAAGAGTAAAAGAGCTCAGCTACATCCGGGAATCCGGCAGCGCGGTTCACATTGGAGCGATGTCTACTCATTACGAAGTTGAGACTTCGCCGATTCTACTTCGCGGGTGCCCGCTGCTCGCCGAAACGGCAGCGGAGATCGGCGATCTGCAAGTGCGAAACCGCGGCACGATCGGCGGAAGCGTGGCCCATGCGGACCCATCGGCGGACTATCCCCCTGCGTTGCAAGCGCTCGAAGCAAAATTCGTCCTGATCGGCGCGCACAAGGAGCGCACTGTATCAGCCGCGGATTTCTTTGTGGACGCGTTCACCACGCTGCTGGAGCCCGGAGAGATCGTGCGCGAAGTGATCGTTCCAATAGAAGAAGCCGGCACGGGAACGTACTACGAAAAAGTGGTGCAGCCGGCCAGCGGATTTGCGATCGTGGGAATCGCCGTCCGCATCCGGCGCAGCGCCGGGAAAATCAGTTTTGTGCGCGTTGGAGTCACGGGCCTATCCAATCGTTCGTATCGTGCGGCGGCAGCCGAAGCGGCTCTTCCCGGCAAGTCAGGCTCGGCCGACGACGTCCAGAGCGCCGCTGCGCTCGTGGCGCAGGGTGCGGACGCGAATTCCGACCTGTATGCCTCGGCTGAGTATCGGCGTCATTTGGCCAGCATTCACGCAGGCCGCGCGATCACGGCGGCGCTATCGAGGGCGGCGTGAAGATTTCCGGCTCCTACGCACTGGAGATTCCGCAAGAACGGGCCCACCAGATGATGCAGGATCCGGAGGTTCTGGCGCGCGCGATGCCCGGTTGCGAGGCTCTGGAAAAAATCGGCGAAAATGAATACCGCATGAAGATGAAAATGGCGCTGGCCAGCCTTTCGGGAGTGTTCGAAGGCAAGGTGCGAATCTCCGACCAAAATCCTCCTTCGAGTTTCCGGCTGGTTGTTGAAGGTTCAGGCCGCCCCGGTTTCATCAAAGGTGATGGGCTGCTGAAGTTCACTCCAGCTGCAAGCGGCGGAACCGAAGTTTCCTACGCTGGCGACGTGCAGGTTGGCGGGACCATCGCCGCGGTAGGCCAGCGGCTGCTGGACGGCACGGCAAAACTTCTGATCAAGAAATTCTTCGAAAAGCTGTCCGCCGCCACGAACACGGTTGCTTCCTAACGGCCGTTCGCGATCTCCGCGCCCACAGAATCTTCTCTTCTCCCAGGGGTCGTGGAGGGAATCACTGCCTGGACGAGCGTTCCGGGATTTGCATTGACGATCTTTAATTCCCCTCCCAATTGCTTTACTCGCTGCCGCATGCCGCCGATCCCCACACCCATCCGGTCGGGACGAAACTCTCTTACTTTTTCAGATACGCCCTTTCCATTGTCCCGCACCGAAAGCACGAGCTGGTCATGGTCCTCGAAAAGGCTGACGGAAGCAAGGCTTGCGCCCGAGTGCCTCAGGATGTTGGTTAGCGCTTCCTGCACAATGCGGAAAACCGTGGTCTCGAGCTCGGGCGTGAACCGGGGAAATCCGGGCTGGATGTCGATTTCAATTTCCATGCCGCTCCGCGTCGAGAGCCCATCCAAGTACCACTCTAGCGCCGACTTCAATCCAATTTCGTCCAGCATCGGGGGATGGAGGAGATAGGACATGCTGCGAACCTGCTGGATTACTCCGTACACCACGTCGCTCGCTTTGTTGGCAGCTTCCCGCGTCCATGACGGACAATCTTCTGCGAACGCAATTTTATCGAGCGCCATCTTTGTGACCGCCAAATCTTGGCCAAAGCCGTCATGCATTTCGCGCGATAATCGGCGTCGCTCCTCATCTTGAGCGGCGATCAAACGCGCGGAAAGGCATCGTAGCTCGAAGTTGAGCATTTCCAGATCGCGAGTTTTTCGATGCAACTCGGAGAAAATACTCACTTTCGCTCTCAGAAGCTCCGGAACCACGGGCACCGAGATATAGTCCACGGCCCCGCGTTGGTATCCCTTCAGCCGGTCGAGGTCTGTCAAATGCACGGCGGAGACGAAAATGATTGCGGTTTTTTCGAACCGCGGATGCTGCCGAATCAGGTCCGCAAGTTCAAAACCATCCAGCTCCGGCATGCTCACGTCCATCAACACCACCGCGATCTCATTTTTCAGCAGGATCTCCATCGCCTCGCGGCCCGAACTGGCTTTGATCAGGTTTTCGTTCAACTCCGCAAGTATGGCCTCATAGCTCAGTAGTTTGCCGGCTTGGTCGTCGACCATTAATATATTTACTTTTTCTTTTGCCTGGGCGTCCACAATTGCCTCTCGATCCAGTTCCACTCCCATATCAAATAGTTTCGACATAATTTACCTGTGCAGCCACATCCGAAGAGCCGAAAGCAACTGATCGGTATTCACCGGTTTCGCCAGATACTCGGAAGCACCCGCCTCTAGGCACTTTTCCCGGTCGCCTTTCATCGCTTTCGCGGTGAGAGCGATGATCGGCAGGCGGCGGAACGAGGGATTCTGGCGAATAGCTTGCATGGTCGCATACCCGTCCATGTCCGGCATCATGATGTCCATTAGTACGATTGCTACGTCGGGCGTTGATTCCATCGTGAAAA
>JBOGNC010000156.1:0-10692 GCA_050747045.1 Candidatus Acidiferrales bacterium
GTGGAGCGCGACCTGGAAGCGCTTTACTGCGCGGCCTGGGACGAAATCGAGCCGCTGCGATTCGCCACGTTTGCGGTACGCGCACGGCGAAGCGACAAGACCTTTCCGCATTCCACCATGCAGATCGAATCCGCGGTTGGACGCTTTCTGCTCGACAAACTCCGCGCCCATGGCCGCGAAGTCCGCGTGCAGTTGCGCGATCCCGATCTGACATGCCACATCGAAGTGACGCCCGGCCCCCTGCTGGTGTACGCGCGAAAGATTCCCGGCCTCGGCGGCCTGCCGCCGAACACCGCCGGACGGATCACCTGCCTGCTCTCGGGTGGGTATGATTCTGCCGTCGCTGCCTACCAAATGATGAAGCGCGGCGCGCATCTGAACTTCGTCCATTTCTACGGCACGGGCGCGCGCCCGGGCGAATCGTCATTGCATGTGGCCAGCGCACTCGCCCGCGTCCTGACCCGCTATCAATTCACCGCCAAGCTGTACCGCATACCATTCGAGGAAATTCAACGCGAGATCGTCCGCTGCGCGCCGGAACGATTGCGCGTCCTTCTTTACCGCCGCATGATGTTGCGGATTACCGAGCTTTTCGCGCGGCGCGATCGCGCACTCGCGCTGCTCACGGGCGACAGCCTCGGGCAGGTGGCATCGCAGACCTTGCGGAACCTCGCTGCCGTGGATGCGGCCGCATCCATGCCTGTGTTTCGCCCTTTGATCGGCACGGACAAAATGGAAATTCTGGAGATTGCCCGCCGGATTGGAACGTACGACATTTCGTCGGAGCCATTCCACGACTGCTGCCCCGTTTTTTTGCCGCGCGCTCCGGAACTTTCTGCAAATCCCGAGGATTTGGACAACGCAGAGGCGAAGCTCGACCTGAGGGCGCTGATCGCGGAGGGAGTTCGCGGCGCCACGGTCCAGAAACTCACATACGCGGAAGGGCAGACCGAAGCGAGCGAACCCGCTCCGGTAGTGAATGCCGCTGAACGGCACACCACTCCTGCGCATATTTCCGAAAACTGAAATTACGAAACCAGATTAGCTACCGGTCACGATCGCGTCCGTAGCCGCCGCGCCCTCCGCCACCGCCGCCGCGCCCTCCGCGCCCGCCACCGCCGCCACCACCGTAGCCGCCCCGTCCACCGCCGCCACCGCCTCCGCCTTCACGCTGCGGGCGCGCTTCGTTAACCACTAGCGCGCGGCCCAGGAAGTCCCTGCCATTCAACGCCGCGATTGCCTTTTCGGCTTCCGCATCGTCACGGATTTCGGCGAAGCCGAAGCCGCGCGGCTGGCCCGTAAAACGGTCGCGGAGCAGCGTCAGTGAATCTGGCTGCACCCCGGCCTCCGCAAACAATCCTGCAACATCCTCCTCCGTAGCCTTGAACGGCAGGTTTCCCACATACAGTTTCTTCACGGTGAATCTCCTTGTGCCCCTGTCGTACACGCGGCACGACAGCGCGGCTGAGAGGCAGGATCGGGGCCGGGGCAGTCAGCGGCAGGCCGGCTACTCGCGGCTGAAGCGAGCGCTCCAGCAACTCAACCCAATCTTGAGCCAAGTTTATCGCGCAGTCAACCGGGGCAGACCCTGAGTCCAGGCCCTTTCCGGGTCCCTGGAAATCATAAAGGCTGCGACAGTTTTGAGCGTGGCTCAAATATTAGGTACGGTAACTAGCGTTGATGTGAACATACTCTTGAGTGAAATCGCAGGTCCACATATGCGCGGCGCCGCGGCCAGAGCCTAGATCAATGCGCACGCGCACCGATTTCGCCAGCATTTTTTCGTGCGCATCGGCTTCATCAAAGGTCATCTCGCGGCCGCCGCGGCAAACAAACACGCCGCCAATCCATATATTCGTGCGGTTGACGTCAAATTCCACTCCCGCTCGGCCGGCAGCGGCCAGAATGCGGCCCCAGTTGGGATCGGCGCCCGCGAAGGCTGTCTTCACCAGCGGAGAATTGGCGACCGTGCGCGCAATGCGGTCAGCCGCATCATCGGTAGAAGCGCCGCGAACCTCGATTTCGATCACGCGCTGCGCGCCTTCGCCATCTGCAACGATGGCAAAAGCCAATTCGCGGCAGACGTGTTCCAGGGCCGCGCGAAAATTCATGTAATGCGCCCCCGCAGCCTTCGTAATCTTCGGCGCGCCCGATTGCCCATTGGCAAACAGAGCGACGGTATCGTTCGTAGAGGTATCGCCGTCCACCGTGATGCAATTGAATGTGGAACCGACGGCGGAACGCAAGGCTCGCTGCAAAACCGGCGCGGAAACGGCCGCGTCCGTGGCGATGAATGAAAGCATCGTCGCCATGTTCGGCTGAATCATTCCGGATCCCTTGGCGCAACCAAGAATGCGCGCTTCTTTTCCGCCGATGCGGCATTTTGCGGCAGCCCACTTCGGGCGCGTGTCCGTGGTCATGATCGCGCGCGCAAATTCCTCAAATGCGCCGGAATCGGCGCTGCGTGACTGCACGAGTTGCGGCACGGCGCCGAGGATTTTTTCAACGCGCAGCGGCGCGCCAATCACGCCCGTAGAACACACGATGAACACCGAGCCATCCGCGCCTCCGAGTTCCTCCGCCAACCGGCGAGTCGTTGCGATCGACGCGGGATAGCCATCTTCATGCGTGCAGCAGTTCGCATTGCCGGAGTTGACGATTACGCCGCGCATGCGCTGCCTCGATTTTTTTAAATGTTCGCGCGACGCGATTACCGGCGCGGCAACCACTCGATTAGTGGTGAACACGGCCGCAGCGGCGGCCGGCGTCTCGCTCAGCAAAATGCCGAGATCGGGAAGGGACCGCTTCAGGCCGCACTGCGTGGCAGCAAAGCTGAAGCCCTGCGGAACGTCAGAAGCGGATAGATGAGCGCTCATCGCTGGGTGCGGCTCCCGAATGGAGGGCGCTCGCAATTTATTTCTTGCGGGCGACGTTGCAGATTTAAGGCGCGGCATCAAGGATTTTCCTCGATTTTCACAAGACGCGCATTGAAATCTTCGAGCGCCGCACGAACTGCGCCCGGCGCGGTGCCGCCGGCCACGGATCGCCGCGCCAGCGCCGATTCGAGTGCCAGCACCGTGCTCAGCTCCGGCCCAAATGCCGCCGAAAACTTTCTCAGCTCAGCGATCGGCATCTCGCGAATGGATTTTCCAGCCTGTTCCGCGGCGCGCAGCACTTTGCCGACGATTTCGTGCGCCTCGCGAAACGGAATGCCTTGGGCCACAAGATAGTCCGCCACTTCGGTGGCCACCAGCGCCGGATCCTGAGCCGCTTCGCGCAGCCGTTCATGGCGGAACTTTGTGGCACCGAGCGCGGCAGCGGCGATCTGCGTCATTGGCTTGATCTGGTCGAACGCGGAAAAGAGCGGCTCTTTGTCCTCCTGCAAATCGCGCTGATAGCTGGACGGCAGGCCCTTGTTCACGGTGAAGAGGGCAAAAAGCGCGCCGTAGATTCGGCCGGTTTTACCGCGGATCAGCTCCCAGGCATCGGGGTTTTTCTTCTGCGGCATCAGGCTGCTGCCGGTGGAATATTCATCCGG
The DNA here is from genome assembly GCA_050747045.1 of Candidatus Acidiferrales bacterium. GTDB lineage: Bacteria > Acidobacteriota > Terriglobia > Acidiferrales > UBA7541 > Palsa-295. The sequence continues at coordinate 3,539 of JBOGNC010000156.1, forward strand.
CAATTCGATGAAAGCGAATTCCGTGGAAGCGAAAAGGATCAGGTCTTCGGCCAAGCGCGAAAGATGCATGGCCAGAGCGGACATGGCGAAAAGCATTTCGAGAGCAAAATCGCGGTCGCTGACCGCATCGAGGCTGTTGGCAGTAATGCGTGTGAATCCCAAATCCCGGGCAAGCGCCCGGCGGTCGATGGGAAACGCACTGCCGGCCAGCGCGCCCGAACCGAGAGGGCAATCGTCCGCGCGTGTTGCCACCGCATGAAAACGCTCGGCGTCGCGCTGAAACGCTTCACCGTGCGCGAGCAGCCAGTGCGAAAGCAGCAGCGGTTGCGCATGCTGCATGTGCGTGGTGCCGGGCATGGGCACGCCCAAATTGCCTTTGGCCTGATCGCCAACAGCACGAATCAGCAGCGCGAGCGCGGCGCGCATTTCGGGGCAGGCGGCGCGCACATACATGCGAAATTCCGTGGCCACCATTTCATTGCGGCTGCGTCCTGTGTGCAGCTTGGCGCCGAGCGGGCCGAGCTTTTCAATCAGTGCCGCTTCGGCAAAATGGTGGACGTCTTCGGCTTTCGAGCCGTCGAGCCATGCGGTATCGGTTTCGGCGCGCAACTCGATTTCATCGAGCGCTGCGACGATTTGCTGCCCCTCTTCGTGCGTGAGGATTCCGGCTACGGCAATGGCGCGCGCCCAAGCGCGGTCGAGCGCGAGTTCGTGCGGGAGCAGCCGACGGTCGAATTGCCAGGAACGTTCGAATTCGTAAAACGAAGCGTCCGGGGCGCGCTCGAAACGCCCGCCCCACATTTTCTGGCCTTCCGGCGCGGTCATCTCGCAGCGGCCTTTTCGATCGGAACAGTGATGGGCAACGCGAAAAGATTGATGAAGCCTTCGGCGTCCTTCGGGTTGTAGCCGGTCATGCTGAAGCTGGCGAGATTGGTGCGATAGAGCGAATACGGCGAGAAACGAGACGCGGCATTGACGTTCCCTTTGAAAAGAGAAAGCGAGACTGTTCCGGTAACGCGGCTTTGCGAGCTGGCGTAGAACGCGTCGAGAGCCTCGCGCAGCGGAGTGAACCACATTCCGTAGTAAACCATTTCAGCGTAACGGAGCGAGAGGATTTGCTGATAGTGCGCCGTCTCGCGATCCAGACACAGCGATTCAAGTTCGCGATGCGCAGCGACCAGCAGCGTGCCGCCGGGCGTTTCGTACGCGCCGCGCGACTTGATGCCCACCAGGCGATTCTCCACGATGTCCATGCGGCCCACGCCATTCGCGGCGGCGATTTCGTTCAATCGATCGAGCAGCGCCAGCGGAGCGAGTTTCTTGCCATCGACGGAAACAGGCGTGCCGCACTCGAATCCGATTTCGACGAGCGTGGCTTTATCCGGCGCGTTCGCCGGCGAAACGATCCATTGCCACATCAATTCTTCGGGCGCGTTCGCGGGATCTTCCAGCACTCCGCCCTCATGGCTCAGGTGCCACACATTGCGGTCGCGGCTGTAAATATTTTTCTTCGTTTGCTCCACGGGAATGTTGTGCGATTGTGCATACGCGATCGCTTCTTCGCGCGAGTTGATGGTCCATTCGCGCCACGGCGCGATGATTGCCAATTCGGGCGCCAGAGCTTTGGCGGCCAGCTCGAAACGCACTTGATCGTTGCCTTTTCCGGTGCAGCCGTGTGCCAGAGCGTCGGCGCCGATCTTTTTCGCGAGTTCCACCTGGCGCTTAGCGAGCAGCGGCCGCGCGAACGAAGTGCCCAGCAGATATTTGTGTTCGTATACGGCTCCGGCGCGCAGCGTGGGCCAAATATAGCCGGTGATAAATTCCTCGCGCAGGTCTTCCACGTACGCGGCGCTCGCCCCGGTGGCCAACGCTTTCTTGCGCGCGGCTTCCAGATCCTCGCGCTGGCCCAGATCGCCGATCATGGCGATCACTTCGCAGCCGCCGTAGTTCTCCTTCAGCCACGGAATGATGATGGAGGTATCAAGGCCTCCCGAATACGCGAGTACGACCTTCTTCGGCAACGGATTCTCCTTTTTTAATTGTTCAGCAGAGTATGCAGGATCGCCTTTTGCACGTGAAGGCGATTTTCCGCTTGATCGTAAATGATCGAGCGCGGCGAGTCGATAACTCCCGATGTGACTTCGAGCCCGCGATGCGCTGGCAGGCAGTGGAGAAATACGGCATCGCGCGCGGGCAGCGCGAAAAGCTCTTTGTTCACCTGATAGCCGGCGAAGATGCGTTCGCGTTCGGCCGCTTCGCTTTCCTGGCCCATGCTGGCCCACACGTCGGTGTACACAGCTTGCGCGCCGGCAACAGCGTCTTCAGGCGAACGGAACAGATCGATTTTGGCGCGCGTCTCGCGAGCAACGCGTTTCGCTTCAGCCACCACGTCATCGGCCGGCTCATACCCCGCGGGGGTGGCGACGCGCATGTGCGCGCCAGTTCGCGCAGCAAACGTAATCAGCGAGTGGCACATGTTGTTGCCATCGCCTACGTACGCAAGTTTCAGGCCGCGCAAGCCGCCGAAGCGTTCCTCCAGCGTCAGGAAATCCGCCAGCGCTTGGCAGGGATGAAAGCGGTCGGAAAGCGCGTTGATCACCGGCACGCCAGCATTCTGGGCGAGCTCGTCCAGCGTTTGCTGCTCGAAAACGCGGGCGATGATACCTTGCACCCACCGCTCAAGATTCTTGGCGATGTCGCGCGTGGGCTCGCGTTCGTTCAGGCGCGACGCCGTGTGGTCGAGGAAAATCGACGAGCCGCCGAGATTGGCGATGCCCACCTCGAAGGTGACGCGCGTGCGCAGCGACGGCTTTTCGAACAGCAGGATCAGCACGCGGTCCGCCAGCGAAGTGCGGAATTGATCCGGCCGAGCTTTCATTTCAGCGGCGAGGGCGAAAAGTGCGCGGACCTGCGACGGACTCCACTCCATGCCAGTAAGAAGATCGTGCTTCAATTCAACGGACGTGCTGACGGCGTTCATGTTCACCTCGCTGCAGCCAGAGCCATAGGCTGCGCAGGAGCTTCCGCGCCGGGAGCCGCGGAGTGAGATGGGCGCGCGGATTTCGCGGCGGCGGCGAGCACGCGCTCAAATTTGGAGAGGAATTCGGCCACGTCGCGGTGGCTGATAATAAACGGCGGCAGCAGCCGCAGGATATGATCGTGGGTACAATTAATCACCAGCCCGCGGCGCAGCGCGTCTTTCACCAGCGGAGCGCCTTCGATCGAGAGATCGATGCCGACGATCAGGCCTTCGCCGCGAATTTCGCGCACGAAATCGAAGCGCGCGGCAAGTTTTTCGAGTCCGGCGCGAATTTCGGCACCGCGCTCGCGCACGTTCGCGAGCAATTTCTTTTCTTCGACCACGGACAGAAACTCCAATGCCGCCGCACAGACCAGCGGGCCGCCGCCGAATGTGGAGCCGTGCATGCCAGGCGCAAATACAGAAGCAAATTCGTCAGTGGCAACAAACGCGCCGAGCGGCAGCCCGCTTCCAAGAGGCTTTGCGATCGTCACGATGTCCGGCAGCGAACCGAATCGCTGGTACGCAAAGCGGCGTCCGGTGCGGCCAAGCCCAGCTTGAATTTCATCCGCGATCAGCGCGGCTCCGTGTTCGGTGGCGAGCTCGCGAGCGCGTTTCCAAAATTCTTCGCTCACCAGATGAATGCCGCCTTCGCCCTGAATCGGCTCGATCACGATGGCGCAAACGGTGCCATCGAATTTCGATTCGAGATCGGCCATGTCGTTGAATTTCACAAAGTCAACGCCGGGAACGAGCGGTTCGAAAGGCTTGCGGTATTTTTCGGGATAGGTGATGGAAAGCGCGCCGAAAGTGCGTCCGTGAAACGAATTTTCGAGCGCCAGGATCCGCGTCTGCGGAGATCGGCCGGGTGCGGCACGGATATGCGCGTACGCGCGCGCAAGCTTCAGCGCGCCTTCTACTGCCTCCGAGCCGCTATTGGCGAAAAATGCGCGATCCAAGCCGGACCATTCGGCAAGCTTTCGCGCCAGCGGCGCCTGATAAGGATTGTGAAAAAGATTCGAGACGTGCATGGTGCGGCCCGCCTCGCGCCGAATTACCCGCACGATGCGCGGATTTGCGTAGCCGAGCGCGTTTACGGCGATGCCCGCCAGAAAATCGAGATATTCGCGCCCCTTTGAATCATACAAGCGGCAGCCGCGGCCGTGAGTAAACACGATCGCCGGGCGGCGATATGTCTGCATCATGTAGCGCGCTTCGTCCGCGCAAATCTTCGCGGGTGAAATGCGATTGGCCGCGGCGGCTTTCTTTTTGGCTTTTGGCATGGTTATTGTGCCGCTCCATGTTCAGCTGCATTAGCCGCCTTCGCGCTCGCGCGGATCACGGGAAGCACGCGCGTGCCGGGGCAGCGGCCAGTTCCCGCCGCGGCGAACAAAGCACGCGGCTTGGTGCCGCCAACAATGCGCACTTCGGGAACGCCGCCGGCAAGGGCGCGCTTGGCGGCTTCGAGTTTCAAGATCATGCCGCCGGAAACTTTGTTATGGCGGATCAAGTCTTCGATATCCGTGCCCCGCAAAGCGCTCAGCACTTTTTCGCCGTCGAGAACGCCGGCAACGTCGGTCATGAAAATCAGCCGGTCGGCGTGAATAAATTCCGCCGCTGCGGCGGCCATGTGATCGGCATTGATGTTGTAAAGCTCGCCGTCTGCGCCCAAGCCCATGCAGCAAGCCACCGGAACGATTCCCTCGCGCCACAGCGAACGAAGAAAATCAAGGTTTACCTCGGTAAGGTATCCGACAAAACCCAGACTGCCTTCGCGCTCTTCCACCTGCATCGGCTCGGCCAGGAAGCAAGCAGCGTCCGAAGCGCTGATGCCCACAGCTGGCTGGCCCGCCAGCGAAATCGCGCCCGCCAGTTTTTTATTGAGCAGCCCGGCGAACACCATCACACCCACGTCACGGGTTTCGCGGTCGGTGACGCGCAATCCGCCGACAAAGCGGCTGGTGATCCCCATGCGCGCCAGCGTGGCCGTGAAAATCTTGCCGCCGCCGTGAATCACGAGCAGTTCGTTTCCGGCGCGCGCGAGTTCGGCGATCTGCCGCGCCAGCACTTGCACGTCTTCATCGCGTTCGAGCAGTGCGCCCGCAATCTTGACGACCAGCCTCATAGCAATCCCGCCGTTTCTGGATACCCGCGCATCCCGTTGAGATTTTGCACCGCTTGTCCCGCCGCGCCTTTTCCTAAATTGTCGAGGCAGGAGACAATCACGAGCTGTTCGCCCGCGGAATCGAGCGCGAATCCTACGTCGCAGAAATTCGTGTGAGTCACGTGCTGCAATTCCGGCAGCGTGCCCGCCGGATAAATACGCATCATCGGGCGGTTCGCGTAGAATTTGCGATAGAGCGCTTCCACGTCATCCAATTTGCGCGAGCTGCGCAGCCACACGTAGAGCGTAGAAAGAATGCCGCGATCGACTGGCAGCAAATGTGTGGTGAACACAAAATCCCGCGGCGCCAGCCCGAGATGTTCGGCTACTTCCGGCGTGTGCCGGTGCGAAAAAAGCCCGTAAGCGCGGAAATTTTCATTTACTTCGACGAAATTCGTCTCGCGCTTGGGCTCTTTTCCCGCGCCAGTAACACCTGATTTGCAATCGCAGACGATTCCGCGAGCGCGATCGATCCAATCGGCATCGATCAGCGGGCGCAATCCAAGAATCACCGAAGTGGGATAGCAGCCCGGATTGCCTACAATACGCGCTTTCGTCAGCTGGTCAGCGTACAGCTCGGGTAACCCGAAAACTGCCTCTTCCAACAATTTGGCGTTCGGGGCGGACAGCTTGTACCACTGCGTGAAAGTTTCCGGCTTGTGGAATCGAAATGCGCCGCTCAAATCCACGATGCGAAGTTTTGGATTCAAGCCAAGCAATTCCGGCACGAGCTCGACCGAAGCCTCGTGCGGGGTGGACAGGAACACCACCTCCGCGCCGCTATTGGCCACCGCTTCGGCGGAGAGCGAACGGCAGGGCGCATCGCCCCATCCGCGCAACTGCGGGAAAAGTTCCGTCAGGCAACGCACGTTCGCGTTGCCGCCGCGCAGAAAAAATGTGGGCTTGTCGATATGCGGGTGCCGCAGTAAGAGCCGGGCCAGTTCGTAGCCCGCATAGCCCGTTGCTCCCACGACGGCAACCCTCGTCGGGTCCGTCATCGGAGCATTTCCTCAATCCTTTTGCGAACGGCGTTGCAGGCGCCGCGCGACGAGCAAATCACCATCACGGTGTCGTCACCGGCTAGCGTGCCAGCCACTTCCTTCCAGCGCTCTGCGTCCACGGCCGCCGCGAGCGGTTGCGCGCCGCTTGGCGGAGTTTTGAGCACCAGCATATTTTGCGCCGGGCGCACGTCCAGCAAAAATTCTTTCAGCGCGCGAGCTAGCGCCGGAAGCGGAGATGATTCCTTTGCGGCGGCTTCCAGCGAACGGTAGCCCTCGGCCGTCTTCACCAGGCGCAGCTCGCGGAGGTCCCGCGAAAGGGTAGCTTGCGTTACGCGCATGCCTAGCTGGCCAAGATGGCGGCGCAGCGCGTCCTGGCTGGCCACTGACTCGCTCGCCAGCAGTTTCAGAATTTGTCCTTGTCGAAATCGCTTTTGAACCGCCATTTTTTGCCTACATCACCTAGATTCGTCCGATGCGTGATTATGCATCCCCTTGCATAATGATACAGGAAGGTTTTGATGTGTCAAGCGTTTAGCGGCGCAGCATGCCTGAACTTTCACGGGCGCAGGCTAAAAGCGGAAGGTCCTCGTGCCCGCGCGTGGCAATCGCTCTTTCGTGATATGGTTTGGCCGTCTAGAGCTCGCGACGAGCGCCTTCGCAGCCGGACGCGGCGCCAAATTCGCGCGCTAGTATCGGGAGAGCGGATGAAACCCGGAAGTTGGGGCTCTATCTGGCTGGTCTATTTCTATTCGGTCCTCTGCGCCGCTTCGATCAGTAAACTGGTGCCCATCGAAGGCGAGCTCGAGCGCGCGTTTCACACCACGCCCGCGGGCGTCGGCGTGGCCATTTCGATCATCTCCGTTAGCTCGATTTTTGCGGCCACGATTGGCGGCGGCATCATCGACCGCATCGGAGCGCGGCGCTCGATCATCGGCACCAGCATTTTCCTCGTGTTCTGCAACATTCTCGG
>JBOGNC010000157.1:0-10667 GCA_050747045.1 Candidatus Acidiferrales bacterium
CCGATCAGCGCTCGCACGCCGTGAAATTCATGCTGGCGAAAGAGGGTCTTGAAATCTCCGCCTCCAGCCCGGAATACGGCGAGGCCAAGGAAGCCATCGAAAAGGAATTCAAGGGTGAGCCGGTTAGCATCGGTTTCAATGCCCAATATCTGCTCGATTTTCTGGCCGCCGCACCAGATGGTCCCATCAGCTTCGAGCTGAAGGACGAACAATCCGCCGGCCAGCTCCGCCCGCTGGCAGACGACGGCAGCCGCTACCGCTACGTCGTAATGCCCATGCGCATCTGAGGCTACGTGCCGGGGCGGCGAGCCCTCCGCCTTCCCGGGAATTGGTGTACCTGCGCTTTCTTGATCTCCCGCTTCGGGAATACGGATTCCAATTCGACAGCCGACCATCCCTCGCGGTCGAATAGAAGTTTCAATCCCTCCAGAACAACTTCACTTAACATAGGTTCTTCTTCCGTTTCCGTCAGTCGTTTGGCCTGGAACTTGCGAATAGCAGCTTTCTGGGCGCGCGTTAAATAAATCGTCGTGCTCTTTGCGCTGGCCTGGATGTGCCGTGTACGTCCCATGACTCAGATGCCGCTCCAATTTGGAGATTGTAACTTGACAAGGCCCCGACGTCTCGATATTTTAAGCTCAGAATATCCACAAATGAAAACCTGCAGCGCGGCCGGAGTGATGGCGAGTACCAAGAAGAAGCGCAAATCTCCGGAAGGCATTTCTACCAACAAACTAGTTTTCAGTGCGGCGCAAGGAACAAACGACCAGATTTTCCCCCAGGTTTTGAGCCTCTACGTGCGACCTGGCAGTACTGTAGCAGACGTGACCTTCGGCAAAGGCGTTTTTTGGAAGAACGTGCCGAAGGGCCGCTATCACCTGCTGGCAACCGATATCAAGATGGGAATCGATTCTCGGGCGCTGCCGTACGAGAAAGAGAGCCTCGATTGTCTAGTTTTTGATCCCCCGTACATGCATACGCCAGGTGGCACCGCGCATGCCGGACACCAAAATTATGAGAATTACTACGCGAACAACGTGGCGCAGGGAGGTTCCGAAAAGAAATATCACGAGGCTGTACTGGACCTGTATTTCAGAACCGGCCAGGAAGCAAACCGAGTACTAAAATCCGAGGGAGTTTTCATCGTCAAGTGTGGAGACGAGGTGTGTGCAAATCAACAACGGTTAACTCACGTAGAGCTAATAAATGAATTTTCCAACCACGGCTTTATCGTAGAAGATCTCTTTGTCCTGCTGCGGAACAATAGGCCCGGAGTAAGTCGGGTCCTGAAACAAGTGCACGCACGCAAGAATCACTCGTATTTCATGATCTTCCGCAAGTCGAAAGTACGACGGATGATAATCAGCGCGCGTCGAGAAGCTCTGGCAGCTCGCTGAGTGCATCACCGAACGGCTTAACCTCAACGCGGGGGAATGCATTGCCCAGTTCTAGATAAACCCTCGGCGGGTCCAAGTAATACACACGGCTCATCTCGGCAACCCTGGCCTGAAACATTTGAAGTTGGCGTGGAACGCAGATTTCAGTAACTTCGCCCGTGCGGGTATCGCGCTTAGTCTCAGATGCCACTACCAGCACACCTCGATATTGGCCGGCCCCAAAGATGCGCTCAAGGACCAACTGATGCACCCATGCCTGGACGGCGCGCTCTCGGGTAGAGGTCTTGATCGGCGGATGCATCTTCCGACTGCGCGGGCCGGGATCAAAGACGTAATCGGTCGGGAGGTCAGCACCGGATTCGGGAACCCGCACCTTTTTTCGGGGGTTGACGCCGATTGCCCGCGCCAAGACATGCCCAATGAGAATTTCAAAAAAAGTCGCCGACGCTTTTCTGCCGACATCGTGTACGTCATGCGCCGCAAACACGCTAAACGCTACGGAATACGTCGCGCGGACGGCGGCGTCCCGTTCCTCCCGCGGCAATCCGGCGACGAAGACATCGAGCAAGCTAGAGAAATCGCGTTCGTTGTCCTCGTAGAGTGACTCGTTAATTGGCCTAGACTGCTTCTCGCCGCGGAAACTAAAGTACCTTTTGCCGGTCGCTGAGTTTAGTGCCACATGTTCGGTGTGTTGAAGAATTTCGCGTGCACGAGTGGCCATCCCTGCGATCAGACTGGCGACTTCGGGAGAGCCTAGGTTGCCGGCTGACACAATTTTAAGTCGACGATACTGACGGTTCAGTTCCTCGTGCACGCGGAGATTCTACTTCACTGCACTGGCGAGCGACATCTTTTCGAGTACGCAGGTCGGACTAATCGACGCGAACTTCGCTTCGCGGTCGATTTCGTATTCGCCCTGCGGAGGCGACTATCTTGCCCACGTGAATGGCTGCATGTGCGTTCACATTGCCTGATCTGCGCAGAGCCTAAATCTCTGTATTTGCGGGGGATATTCTCATTTTTCACGGCCGGATTCGCCTTGTGAATCTCCTCGATTTCCGGTAAAATTCAACTGTAATCGGATTCCTCCTGAGCGACACGTTTGTTCGGAATAGCAGCGCCCCGAATTTTGCTTGTGTGCGCCAGCGCACGCAGCTTTTGGCCGCGCTAAGCACGTTCCGGGCGTCCCTGCCTCGCGCAGGGTGAATAGAGAAACTCCGCCGCGCTCCTCCGAATTTTCGGTGTGGGGCGGGATGGAGACGACAGAAACCCTTCGAGTCCCAGCTCGAGCGAAATCGTTCGCGCCAGAGGGGCCAATGGGCAAGGCTAGTGTCGAGCCAATCCGCGCGACCGCCTTCCCGCGTACGAATTCATCTTTAACGCAGCACGCATTTCTGAGGAGACGCACGATTCATGGCTGATAAAGACACGCCCGCCGCAGCCGCTGGGCACAAGTACGACGCCACATCCATCAAGGTTCTTGGCGGGATCGAGGCCGTCCGTAAGCGGCCAGCGATGTACATTGGTTCCACCGGCGAGCTCGGCTTGCACCATCTCGTCTGGGAAGTTGTCGACAACTCCGTTGACGAGGCCATGGCCGGTTACTGCGACGAAATCAACGTAGTGGTGCATGACGACAACGGAGTCACCGTCATCGACAACGGCCGAGGCATTCCCGTCGATATGCACGCCACGGAAAAAAAGCCCGCCGCCGAAGTCGTCATGACCGTCCTGCACGCGGGCGGAAAATTCGATAGCGACACCTACAAAGTTTCCGGCGGACTTCATGGCGTCGGCGTTTCCGTGGTCAACGCTCTTTCCGACTGGCTGGATCTGGAAATCTGGCGCGATGGAGAAGTGTGGGAGCAATCCTACGAAAAAGGCATTCCCACTTCTAAGTTGAAAGCTTCTGGCAAGACGCGCAAAACTGGCACCAAAATCACCTTCCACGCCGATCAATCAATCTTCGCGACCACCACATATAGCTTTGACACGTTGTCGCAGCGGCTGCGCGAGCTGGCCTTCCTGAATAAAGGCCTGAAAATCACGCTCGACGACGAGCGCTCCGGCAAGAAAACCGAGTTCCGTTTCACCGGGGGCATCACCGAATTCATCAAGCATCTCAATCGCGGCAAGCAGACGCTCCACGATTCTCCCATCTACATGGAAGGCAAGCGCGGCCAGGTGGACATGGAAATCGCGCTGCAATATAACGACAGCTACGCCGAAAATATCTTCGCCTTCGCCAACACCATCAACACGGTCGATGGCGGCACGCACCTCGCAGGCTTTCGCTCCGCGCTCACCCGCACGATCAACTATTACGCAAGCTCCTTCGGCATGCTCAAGGAGCAGAAGGACGAAGTCTCCATCAACGGCGACGACGTTCGCGAAGGCCTCGTCGCAGTCGTCTCCGTCAAGCTCCCCCAGCCTCAGTTCGAGGGCCAGACCAAAGGGAAACTCAATAGCGATATCAAGGGTCTCGTCGAATCGCTCGTCAACGAAAAGCTCGGCGAATATTTTGACAAGCACTCCTCGATCGCGCGCAAAATGATCGGCAAGTGCATCGATGCGGCCCGCGCCCGCGAAGCCGCCCGCAAAGCTCGCGAACTCACTCGCCGCAAATCCGCGCTTGACTCAAGCGGCTTGCCCGGCAAGCTCGCCGATTGCCAGGAACGCGATCCCGCCCGCTGCGAACTCTTCCTCGTCGAGGGAGAATCCGCGGGCGGCTCCGCCAAAGGCGGACGCGATCGCCGCTACCAGGCCATCTTGCCGCTCAAAGGCAAAATTCTGAACGTCGAAAAGGCCCGCTACGACAAGATGCTGGGCCACGAAGAAATTCGCGCCATCATCACCGCGCTCGGCACCGGCATCGGCAAGGACGATTTCGACGCCGCCAAGCTCCGCTACCACAAAGTCATCCTGATGACCGACGCGGACGTTGACGGCAGCCACATTCGCACTCTGCTGCTCACTTTTTTCTTCCGCCACATGCGCGAGCTGATCGACAAAGAGCACATTTACATCGCCCAACCTCCGCTCTATCGCGTGAAGCGCGGCAAGATGGACCGCTACATCCGCGACGAGCGCGAGTTTTCGCGCGAGCTGATGAAGCGCGCCACCGAAGATCACGTGGTCAAAACGAAAGACGGTAAGTCGCTCGAAGGCGGCTCGTTAACGCAATTCCTTTTGAATATCCAGGAATACGATCAGGTGGCCGCGAAGCTTGCCCGCCGCCTGCGCGTGCCGAAGCTGATCGATCTGCTTGCTCAAAGCGAACTCGAAAAGAAGACCGATTTCGCGGACAAGAAAAAGCTGCAAGATTTGGCCAAGGCCATTGAAAAATCCAAGCTCGACCTTGAATCCAAAATCGTCTTTGACGAAGAGCACAGTCTCAACGAACTCGTGGTGAAAAATGGCTCGGAGATGCGCGTCAATTGGGCCCTTGCCGCTTCGCCCGAGTATAAGCGCCTGCGCGCACTCTACCAGGCGGTGGCGGACGTCGATAAGCCGCCGTTCACTATCGCGCACAATGGCGATAAGGCCACTAAGGAATCGGCGCAAATCCTGCTCGGCTACGTGCTCGAAGACGCCAAAAAAGATTTCACCATCACGCGATTCAAGGGCCTCGGCGAAATGAATCCCGACCAGCTCTGGGCCACCACCATGAACGCGGAGACGCGCACGCTGCTCCAAGTCAGGCTCGAGGACGCCGTCGCCGCCGAGGAAATCTTCGCCACGCTCATGGGCGAAAACGTCGAGGAGCGCCGCAAATTCATCCAAGACAACGCCCTCGACGTCGTCAATTTGGATATATAGGCGGCAAATGCCTGACGTTGTCAATCGGAGAGCAAATGACCAATCAACTGTCGCATTTCGCGATTCACGCTGACGATCTTGATCGCGCGCGCAAATTTTACGGTGGCGTCTTCGGCTGGACGTTCCAAGGTTTTGGTGGCGGGCCGATCGCGGACTTCTGCCAAATTCTCGATACCGACGGCAGGCGCCTCGCGCCGCTCGGAGCGATGCAGTCGCGCAAATTCAACTCCGCGCCGCCGCCGGTGATCGGTTTTGAATGCTCGATTGCGGTAGACAACGTGGACGCCGTCGCTCGCGCCGTGGAAGCGAACGGCGGCAAGATCGTAATGCCCAAAGCGGCGATTCGCGGCGTGGGCTGGGTCGTGAAATTTCTCGATTCCGAGGGCAATCTTGCCTGCGCCGTCCAGTACGAGGCATCTGCGAAATAGCTGGGGCGATTGAATGCAGCGTGCGCGCAATATCATCCGATGGGCCTTCCCGGCGCTCGCTCTGCTGTACGTCGCCTGGTGCGCTCCGCAACTGTTTCACAATTTCAGCGAATGGCGCGGCGCGCTTCCCGGCAATCCGGTGGCGGCGCAATTCTGGCGCTCAGCCTTTTACGCCGGCGCGGCGGATGTCGTCATCGTACTGGCAGTTGGAATCGGTACCTGGTTGGGGCTCAAGCCGCGCAAACGCATCGGCGCGCCGCCGGCGCAAGTTTGAGGTATGCATCATCGCATCGCCACACGAATTGATTCGCAAAGGGGTCTAAATGGCTGACGAGCAAAATCCTCCGGTTCTCACTCCGGTCGATATCGAATCCGAGATGAAAAAGTCGTACCTCGATTACGCCATGAGCGTAATCATCGGCCGCGCGCTGCCCGACGTCCGCGACGGCCTGAAGCCCGTGCACCGTCGCATTCTCTTCGGCATGTACGAGTTGGGCCTCACCTCCACCAAGGCCTACCGCAAGTGCGCCAAGATCGTTGGCGAAGTCCTCGGCAAATACCATCCCCACGGCGATACGCCCGTCTACGACGCCCTCGTCCGCCTCGCGCAGGATTTCAATATGCGCTATCCGCTGGTCGACGGCCAGGGCAACTTTGGCTCCGTCGATGGCGATCCGCCGGCGGCTATGCGTTACACCGAAGCGCGCCTCTCCAAAATCGCCGAGGAAATGCTGGCGGACATTGAAAAAGAAACCGTCGATTTCACGCCGAACTTCGACGAGAGCGAAAAAGAGCCGGTCGTTCTGCCCACGCGCATTCCCAATCTCCTGGTCAACGGCTCCTCCGGCATCGCCGTCGGCATGGCCACCAACATTCCCCCACACAATTTGCGCGAGACCATCGAAGCCGCGATTTTGCTGATCGAAAACCCCGAAACCACTCTCAAGCAGGTAATGAAAATCATGCCCGGCCCGGATTTCCCCACGGGCGGCTACATTTCTGGCCGCGAAGGCATCGAGCAGGCCTATAAGACCGGCCGCGGCTCCTTCCAGGTGCGCGCCAAGGCTGCCATCGAGCAGCGCGGCAAGGACCGCGAAGATATCGTCGTCACCGAGTTGCCGTATCAGGTCAACAAAGCTCGCTTGATCTCGCACATCGCCGAGCTGATCAATAACAAAAAAATCGACGGCGTCGGCGACGTGCGCGATGAATCCGACCGCGACGGCATGCGCATCGTCATCGAAGTAAAGCGCGACGAAGAGCCGCAAATCATCCTCAACAAGCTCTTCAAGATGACGCAAATGCAGGAATCGTTCGGCATGATCTTGCTTGCCATCGTCGCTGGCCAGCCGCGCGAGCTTGGCCTCATCCAGCTGCTCAAGCTTTTCATCGAGCACCGCATCGAAGTCGTCCGCCGCCGCACACAATACGACCTGCGCAAAGCCCAGGAACGCGAGCACATGCTGCTCGGCTACCGCATCGCTCTCGATCACATCGACGACGTCATCAAAATCATTCGCGGATCGTCCAGCCGCGCCAACGCCCGCCAAAATTTGCACGACTTTTTCAGCAACAAGGACGTACGCGTGCTTGTCGGCGGCAAGGAGCGCACCGTCGAGGGCATCAAGGTCGATCGCAAGAAATACGGCATCGTCGCGCTCACTGGCGAAGCCATCGGGCCCGCCGAAGGCGAAGGCCTCACCCTCCCGCAAATCGACGCCATCCTCGAATTGCAGTTGCACCGCCTGACCCAGCTCTCCGTCGATGAAATCCTCAAGGAACTCGCGGAAATCCGCGAGCGCATCGCCGAGCTGAAAGAAATTCTCGCTAGCGAAAAGAAACTCAAAGCCGTCATCGTCGCCGAGTTGCGCGAAGTGCTGAAGTCCTACGGAGACGAGCGCCGCACTCAAATCGTCGATCGCGTCGAGGAAATCAAGCTCGAAGATCTGATCAAAGACGAGGAGATGGCCATTACCGTCAGCCACGCGGGTTACATCAAGCGCACGTCCGTCGATACGTATCGCCACCAGTCGCGTGGCGGCAAGGGACGCATCGGCGCCAAGACGCGCGAGGACGATTTCGTCGAGCACTTTTTCACAGCCTCGGCGCACAGCTACATCCTGCTGTTCACGTCAAAGGGCCGTGTCTATTGGCTCAAGGTTTACGAAATTCCCGAGGCTGCCGCGGCGACGCGAGGCAAAGCGATCAACAACCTCGTCCGCTTCCAGGAGGGCGAAACGCTCACGGCCGTGGTGCCCACGCGCAATCTGGAAGAGACCGGGCGCTACGTCTTCCTCGCCACGAAAAACGGCACCGTGAAGAAATCCGAGCTGGCGGAATTTTCAAATCCGCGGCCATCGGGCATCATCGCCATCAGCCTCGACTCCGGCGACGAGCTGATCGGCGCGAAGCTTACCGACGGCAAGCAGATGATTTTCCTCGCTAGCCGCGATGGCCAAGCCATCTTGTTCCGCGAAACCGAGGTGCGTGCGATGGGTCGCAACGCCGCTGGCGTGAACGGCATGGATCTTGCGAAGGACGACCATGTGGTCTCGATGGATGCCGCGCAGCCCGATTTCGGAATCATCGCCAAGGAATACAAGAAGGAAACGCAGAACCTCGACGAGCTCGAAAGCGATCAGATTCGTGAGTCGCTCACCTCGCTGATGCTCACGGTCGCCGAAAAGGGCTACGGCAAGCGCACTCCGCTCGCCGAATATCGCGTTACCTCGCGCGGAGGCAAGGGCGTCATCAACCTCAAGTCCACCGATCGCAATGGCCCGGTCGTCGCAGCGCTGCAAGTCCGCGAGGATTCCGACGTGATGATCATCACCGGGCACGGCAAAGTGATCCGCGTGCACTCCGCCGAAATTCGCGAGGCCGGCCGCTCCACGCAGGGCGTCCGTCTGCTCCGCCTCGATGAAGGCGACCGCATCGCCGCCGCCGCCGGCATCCTTGAAGAGGAAGAAGCAGCCGCGGTAGTAGCCGCCGCCCCGCCGCCTGAGCCCGAAAAGAAGTAGGTGCATTTGATTTTCCGGCTGCCGGATCCTTCGCGCGGTTCGCGAAGGGTGCCGATTTCGGGCGCGCTGTTCCGTGATAGCCTTGGCGCATGAGAGTTGGACTCGGGCGCGCGTTAGTTCTCGGAATCCTTGTCGCGACCTCGGCCGTGTGTGCCGCTGCCGCGTCCCCCAATGCAGCCTTTAGCGTGAGCGGAACGGTCTTCGATCAATCCGGCGCGGTTGTCCAGGGGGCTTCAACAAGGCTGTTCTCGCTAGATCAGTTGCGCGAGACAAAGTCCGACGACCAAGGAAGATTCGCATTCACTGATTTACCATCTGGTGCTTACGAGTTACAGGCCGATTACCCCGGGTTCGACACCACTATTGAAGACTTTAAAATCGTCTCCCACGATATCGGTCCTCTCTCGATAACCATTGTTAGTCCAGGGGTACCCTTCCACTGTGGAATGCGCGATCCCGCATCATACGAGGTACGAAGCCAAGAGCGGATCGGTTTAGCTGGCTCGGTGATCGATTCCAAAGCTGGACCCCTGGCGGGAGCCGAGGTGATCGTATCGGCTTTGGGTCAGAAAAACGCGCTGGCGATACAACACACAGACGATAAGGGCAATTTTAAATTCCGGGATCTTCCGCCAGGCAAGTACACAATAACCGCGTCGGTTAAAGGTCATCCGGCCTCACCCGGCGAACCGTTCTGGATCACGCGCGGAACTCTAACGAAGATCACATTAACCACGCATCCAAAAGGCATCCTCGCGATCTGCCAGTGATCGCCTCATAGCGCTGCAAACTTTTAATTAGTCCGCGACCCGCCCTTTGCTCGGACGTGGGCAGCGAACCAGTCATCATGTGAGCATTGAAACTCGACGACCTTCGAATCGCTTACTTCACCGCTGGCGCGATGTAATACCCGGGCCGCGTTCGCACCGTCATGCCCGGCCGATCGACCTTCACCGTAATCGTGTGGTATCCCGGCTTTTCCCCGCCTGGCGGCTGATATCCCAACGTGTACTGCGCGTGCATTTCGCCGCCAATTTCGTCCATGGCCTGCTGAATCGCGCGATCTTTCTTCGGGCTTAACTCCAGCCCGCCGGTGTCCTTGCTCACGGCCGCCAGAGAATTTTCAGACACCACGCTTTTCCCTGTCTGCACCAGCCACTGCGCCAGCCCAATCACGCTCAGGTTCGCCGGTGGCTCTTCATACTGGCTTTCGATGGTCGGGTTCTGCGCCATGCCGGGACGGATCGGCACGGGGAATGTACCCGGCGGCCCGATTGGCGCCGGTCCTGTGTATGCCGGTGGAGCTCGCAGCGACGCGCTAGCGGTGCTCAGCCCAATCGAGTAAATCGTGATGTTGCCGATGTGCGCCGAGCGCAGCATCGTCCCCAGTCGGCTCGTGCTGCCGTGGTCGATCGCCTCGCTCACCACGATCATGATCCGCCGCCGTCCGCGTGGTTGGTTCTCCAGCATCGAAACGCCTCGCGCCATCGCGTCATACAGCCGCGCTCCCGCCGTGCCCACGCGCAAATCGTTGATCGACTTCTGCACTGCGTCTGCATCGCTCGTGAAGTTCTGCATCACGTCCACGATGTTGTCGAAGCCGATCACCGCCGCTTCCGACGTCTGCCCCATCACCACCTGCGAAAAAATGATACCCGTCTTCCGTACCGCTGGCAGCAGCGCCTGTATACGAGAGCTGGTCTCCACTACCAACACCGTGTCAAAGGGCTCTCCTCCCAGATCAAAATGCGTGATCTTCTGTTCCACGCCGTCGTCATACAGATGGAAATCTTTTTGCGCCAGGTCCAGCACCAGATCGCCCGAACCATTGCGCACCGTCACCGGCGCTGTCACTTCGGACGTGCGCACGCGAATGCTCTGCACCGCGTCCGGCGGCGGTGAGGCGTTTGAAGTCGTTCCTGATTTCGAACTAAGTGTCCCGGTCTGCGTGTTTTTTTGGTCTTGCGCTGCAGCTACGGATGTGAAGGGAAGCGTCGCCAGCA
>JBOGNC010000158.1:0-10606 GCA_050747045.1 Candidatus Acidiferrales bacterium
AACTTATTCCGCAAGATGTCTTAAGAATCCCAAAACGAGTGCGTTCACTGTTCCCTCACAAATGCTTGTACTTGTATCTTTTTGCCATCGATCGTTTGCTCAGAGTTCAATGATTGCTCGAACTGGGCGGGATCTGGAATATCTCTCACTGCATCGACGATAATAAATATGATCCTACTGCACCCTGGGTGCGAGGGGTACGACTGGATATCATCGTTGATTTCCCGCAAGATTCGTTTCCAAGAGCCTTTTTTGTCGATCCATTTAATTTCGATAAAAACGGCACCAAAAGCGCTGTAAAGATCTACGAACTTATGTGTTCCATTTCGGCTGGGAACTGGCTCCTCCCTTTTGATGTCCGAAACTGCTGCTCGCAACATTACATGCAGGAGATCTCTGACGTCATCCTCTTGTGACACCCGCCACGATGCGAGACCTTTCTCCCTCCTCTGAAAGCTCCGAATGGCCGGCGTGACGGCGTCTATTGCCCTTGTAATAGCGAGAATGAGGCCTCTTTGTCCGGTATCATCAAGAATTTCGGCGCGAGAATTACTGCAAACTAGAGCTTCGAGATCCTTACCGAGAAAACCAGCGATGCAGTGCCACGGCTTAGGGAGTCTGCCTCCACCTTTTAGAACAACGTGACCGTACGAATCTGCCCGCTCAGCTATGTCTTTGGGGATGCCCCGAACCCGTGAAACCCGGTCTGGAGCGCCTGCCCGAAGGAACAATTCGTAAGCCCAGAGACTTCGGACGTACTCCTTCACTTCGCTGGGCGCAAATTGTATTCGCACATGACGAAAATCCCGCAGGCCCTCGATCCAGTGGTCGGCGTAGATTGCCCTCTCGCGTTCCAAGGAATGGAGATCTTTCAGCGTTTCATCATCTAGACGTGCAAAGTTTCTCCCGAAAGCCCTCGTGTATCTAATCTTTGCCATTCAGTGCGCGCCCTCGGGTGGCACATCCTTTCTCGCAGGTTGAATTCCATCACACGCCACGGAAGCCCTGGGCGCATCGTATCACACCGTGCTCCGGCAAAGGCTGTTCCCAAACTTGTCGGGTGCTGCATCCTTCGCCGGTTCCGCGAAGCTGGCGCCATCAAGCGGCGACACAGAGCTGTGATTCAATTCGCGTCTTCCCGCTCTGGTTATTAGAGCAATCTCATCTGCCGCCCGGACGAGGGTGTCTCGGCTTGTGCCGGGACAGTGCGGCGACAACTCCAGGTTACGGAGGCGATCGGCTGCACTCGTTAACGGAATCTCGCTGGCCGGACGAAACAAAACACGACGGAGCGATCTGGAACACAGGTCGCCGAACGCAATTTAAACAGTTCAAAGTCCAGTCGCCCGTCAAAACAGCGGTTCGGCACACCCCCCTGTTTTCAGTTGAAGCTTCGGCTACGTCTGAGCCAGGCGGCATGAGCGACAACGATATCGTCAACGACTTTTTGGTAGAGCGCATCCGGCAGAAGGGCGTCGAGAGAGGCAGTACGGCGCTCCGAAGCGACCGTTCCACAATCTTCCGCATCGTTGATGAGTCGTCAACGATCAATGCGCCGATACCGCTGATGTGGCAAGCTTTCTACGGACTCGTTTTGCGGCACTGCCCCGCCGTCTTCTTGCGGTATCGGCGTTGCGATACTCGAATTTTGGCAAGCGCGGCAGTGTGAACTGGCGGGAAAGAAAGCTGAATTAATCCACCGACAGAACTTGCGTTGTGGACGAACCGGGTATCTATTCGACTCCGATGTCTTCGCGCCAAACTTCAGGGAATTTGCGGATGTAATCGCCGAGAAGGTCGGCGCACGCGTCCGAATTTAGATCGATCACGCGGATGCCAAGCGAGCGGAGCCAATCGATTCCGCCCTGAAAATTGCGGCTTTCTCCCCCGAGTACCATGCGAAACCCGAATTGCCGCACCAAGCCGCTGCAGTACCAGCAGGGCGCGAGAGTTGTCACCATGATCATGTCACGGTAGGTGCGCTGCCGGCCGGCGTTTCGGAAAGCATCGGTTTCCGCGTGGAGTGAAGCGTCACCATTTTGCACTCGCCGGTTGTGTCCTGACCCAAGAAGCCGGCCGTCGACGCTGAAAATGGCCGCGCCGATCGGAATTCCACCTTCAGCCAATCCCTTCCGAGCTTCGGCGATGGCTTGCTCCAGCATCCGCGAAGCTTGTAGGGAGTCCTGTGAATCTGCCATCAATGTGATCGTGTCCTGTACGCGGCGGCTTCGAGTTTGCCTTCGGTGGGAGCATCTCACGTTCGAACGGCTTAAGACAGAGCTCGGCCCATCCGGGAGACGAGTAGCAGTTATGCCGGGTCCCTTTTTCACAGTTCCACCTTCTCGGTTGAAGACGTTCTGCACAAAAGGCTGAAGTTTGACTCGACAGGTGGCGAGCCAGAGGTTTGCCATCGTGGAGATTTTTTTCAGCTGGCTTTTCGGTGAACGGCACGGCGGCGGTTGACGGGAGTTGCCCTGGATGGACCCGGCTTCGTAGCCGAGCGCGCCGAAGCAGCTCCGGATTCGGTCAGGCTCTTCTTCAAGGCGGACATGATATCGATCACCGGGGCCCGCCGCCGTTCGGGAACCGCGGCGATATCCTTGCCCTTTCGCCGCGCCTCGATAAGCGCTGCCAGGCGCTCTTGGTAATCATCATGATATTTTCGGAGGTCAAACCTTTCCGAAAGAGTTGCCACTAGCTGATCGGCAAGCTTGAGCTCCTTCGGAGCTAGTTTCGTGTGCTCCACGTTTCCAAACCCGGGAGCTTCGCGAATTTCGTCCGCGAAGAACATCGTGTGCAGCGCAAGTCCGTGATGATAAGGCCGAAGAAACACGGTGTACTCGCGCTGATGCATCGTGACCTTGGCAATTCCCACCCGGTGGGTGTCTTCCATGGTCTTTTCGAGCAGCGCGTAAGCTTTACGGCCCTCGCTTTCGGGAACCACATAGTACGACGCGTCGAAGATGAGTGGATCAACTTCAGAGGCGTCGACGAAACTCAATATTTCCATCGTGCGGGCGGATTCCGGCTGGATCTTTTTCAGGTCTTCGGGATCGATTAGCACATACTTTCCCTTTTCATATTCGTAGCCCTTTACCACCTCGGATCGTTCGACCATTCGATTGTGCGTGGGACAAAACAATGGCTGTCGAAGACGTGTGTGACACTCACTGTGGAGCTGGTGCAGACCGATTCGGTTCTCTCGCGCCGCGGCGTAGAGGCGAACAGGAATGGAGACAAGTCCAAAAGAAATAATCCCCCGCCACACCGAGGATGGCATGCCTAACCTCCCGTTCAAATTGCAGCGCCAGTTTATCACCGCGCCCGGAGGCGATACATTCAGGCACACCCCTTAGGGCAATCAACGGAACCCTCCGCGCATTGCGGTGTTCAACGGAGCGTAACTCGAACTCGAAATCCTAATAATTGGCCAATGCCTCGATTAAATGAATACCGGCGAAAACGCAAGTTCCGCGAGACACCCGAACCGTCAGGATCCTCTCGGGAGCGCGGCGGAAACCGGTTTGTGGTTCAGGAGCATCACGCGCGCCGCCTTCATTTCGATTTTCGCCTGGAGATCGACGGCGTCCTGAAGTCTTGGGCCGTCCCCAAGGGGCCGTCCATGAACCCATCTGATCGCCGTCTGGCAATTCAGACAGAGGACCACCCGCTCGAATACGCTAAGTTTCACGGCACCATTCCGGCCGGCCACTACGACGCAGGTGAAGTGAACATTTGGGACCAAGGTCGCTTCAAGCCCGAGGGCCAACTCTCAGCGAGCGAGCAACTGCGGCGAGGAGAACTCAAGTTCGCCTTAGATGGAAAGAAGCTGCGCGGCAGTTTCGTTCTGGTGAAATTGCACAACAGAGATGCCGCCAAGCCAGAGTGGCTGATTATTAAGCACCGCGATCAAGCTGGCCGATCGGAAACTACACCACGGCCCGAATTGTCTGGCGCCAGCGTGGACGAATCGCGATCATCAGTCGAAGCACTGCAGCCAAAAAGACGTGTGATGCTAGCTAAGTGGCCCCGTGGCGCGCACGCGGCGCCCATGCCTCGCTTCATTCAACCCGCGCTGGCTACATTGGCCGAAAAACCGTTCTCTGGCTCGGAGTGGCTTTTCGAGGTGAAGTGGGACGGCGTTCGTGCGCTCGCTTGCATTCGCGACGGCGCGGCACAGTTGTGGTCGCGCTCGCAGCGACAGATTACAGGCGAATATCCTGAGCTCGCCGAACTTCCGGGGTGCATCAAGGCAAAACAAGCTTGGCTCGATGGCGAAATCGTGGTGCTCGATCGCGATGGCCGAAGCGATTTTCAAAAGCTGCAGTTGCGGTTCGGCGTTCGCCATCCTACGAAAAAGCTCATCAGCGAATCGCCAGTCGTTTACTGCCTTTTCGACCTTTTGTATCTCGATGGACACGATCTTCGAAACGTGCCGCTGATCGACCGTAAAAGCCTCCTACGCGGAATTCTCCGCGAGGACAAAATAATCCGGTATTCCGACCACGTGGCCGAAAAAGGCATCGAGCTGTTTCAGGCCGCCGCACAACGCAAGCTGGAAGGCATCATCGCAAAGAAGGCCCAGAGCGCTTATCCCACCGGCCGCGGTACAGATTGGTTAAAGATCAAGCTCGATCAGGAATTGGACGCCGTCGTGGGTGGCTGGACCGATCCGCGCGGCTCCCGCGAATATTTCGGGGCGCTTTTGCTCGGTTTGTACCACGGCGATGCTCTGAGATACATCGGCAGCGTCGGGAGCGGGTTCTCTGTTGACGTGGAGCAGCGCCTTTGGCCCGAGCTGCAAAATCTGCGCGCCAGCAAGTCGCCGTTTGCGGAAGAGCCCGCCACGCGCGAGCGCGCCCACTGGACAAAACCAGAACTCGTCGCCCGCGTTCGGTTCGGCAATTGGACGGAAGACCGGCATCTACGCCAGCCCCGTTATCTCGGCCTTCGCGAAGATCACAATCCGAGGGACTGCACGTTTGAGACGCAGATGAACGTCGTTCGGGATAATTCAATCCAAGGTGAAAACCAAATCAGTGAAGCAGCCCAGCGCTCTGCCAAAAAGGCCTCGCGTAAACGCGCTCCGAATGGACGGCATTCCGAGCCGATAACCGCGGCTAATACCAGCGACCAAATTGAAAAGGAACTTGTGCACGGCAGCTCGGGCGAACTGTTTCTAGAGATCGACGGACGCCGACTTCACTTTACAAATCTCGACAAAGTCTACTTCCCCGAGAGAGGTTATCGAAAGCGCGATCTGCTGGCTTACTACTTGTGGGCGGCGCCGATGATTCTTTCCTTTCTTAAAGATCGCCCGCTGGTTCTGCGCCGCTACCCGAATGGAATTGATGGCGCGCCCTTCTTTCAAAAAAATGCGGGAAGCGACACTCCGGAGTGGGTCAAAACCGTCGCGGTCTCGACCGATAGCGGCCGCCACAAGGGAGGCGAGGTCAACTACATCGTCGCCAACGACCGCCCCACGCTTCTTTACCTTACTAATCTGGCGTGCATCGATCACAACCCATGGTCCAGCCGCTACGACAATCAAGACCGCCCCGATTACGCCTTCTTCGACCTCGATCCATCGAGAGGAGCTTCTTTCGTCGACGTCGTCAAGTTCGGGCGGTTGTTGCTCGAAACGCTGGAAACTTTCCAGTTTCGAGCATACGCCAAGACCTCCGGCGCCACCGGATTCCATATCTATGTTCCCATCGAGCCGAAATACACTTTCGAGCAGGTGCGCTTGTTCGTGCAGGCGGTCACAGATATTGTGGGCCGCAAACATCCAGGCGTGCTCACTTCCCAGCGCGCCCTGACGAAACGTGGCCGGGGTTCGATCTACATGGATGCCCACCAGAATTCCCGCGGCCAGTCGCTCGCTTGCGTGTATTCGGTGAGAGCGTTGCCCGGCGCCCCAGTTTCCGCGCCTGTGCGAATCGACGAATTACGGAGCGACCTAAGACCAGAGCGCTGGAATATAAGAACGATCCGCGCCCGCATACAAAGGGTGGGCGACTTGTGGGCTGATTTCTGGAAGCATCGGCAGCGGCTGGAAGCGATCTTCGACCACGCGGATGTTTCGATCTAGCGAGTTTTTGGGGCCGTTCCGTCGCCGTAGCAGGCTAACTTCTCCGCCGTCGGCTGGCGGGACCCGTCCGCATCTCTGGTTCAAGGATCTAAAACGAACCGTCTTAAAGCAATCCAGACCGAGGTGGCGGCAATCCGCGGCCACAATAAAAAAAGAGGAAGGAACGATGTCCTTCCTCATGTTTCATTCTGAATTGTTTTTGTCAGCCAGCTATGGTTTAGGCGTTGGATTTCCCGGCAGGCGATGCTTTCGCAAGTCCGCCAACCAATGGACGCGCAGAAGGCGGAATAGACGGCCTGTCCGGGCCCTCAATGATTTGCTTCGCAGAAATACTTCGGCCGTAAAGTTCGCGATTCCCGTCGTTGTCAGGATGTAACGTTGCGCCCTTTAGCGAGACTCCCGCAAACACTCCTCGCGACCGTGAATAGCTGAGTATTTCCGCGCGCATGTAGGCATCGGTGCTCGCCGCAGCTGTTCTTCCCTTCGGTCCTGCAGCAATCGAAGCCCCCGCGCCCAGTTTCACTTTGGTACGAATGAGGCTATTCACTCCGGAGGTATTCATAACCAGCAGAACGACATCCGTCGCCTTCCCGCCGATTTGAAATCCGAAGCTTCCGCCTTCGAGCGAGTACATTGCAGGTGGTCCCCACGGCCCGGTAAAATCTGAACCGGTACGGCAAACCATCGCGCCGTGTCCGTAGCTTCCGCCAACTCCGAACGCTGCCTTCACCACCGATGGAAGCACAACCACACACTTGGCTTTATCCAGCAGGTTGCTCGGAATATCGTCCGGCACATTGAGAATTTCGTTCATCACCGTTGCTGACTCTTTCAATCGCTGCTGTTCCTGGCTCTTCTGCGCCATTGCGATGGGAACGACCATCAGGACCGCCACCGCCGAGCACAGCACACATCTAATACGCTTTGTCATACGGTCTCCTCATTTTGCCCCATTCGCCAGGGGCATGGCCCGATCGGGCTCACGTTCTTCGCGCGAGCCCGCTCAGGAGAGCGATCACAAACAGAACAAGGAAAATGAAGAAGAGAACTTTCGCAATCCCTGCGGCAGCCACCGCGATTCCGGCAAATCCAAAGACCGCTGCGACGATCGCAATGATAAAAAACGCCAGCGCCCAACGTAGCATTTTTCCTCCTCTTTGGCTGAATCACCGCTCCGACACACATAAGAGCGACGAACCATCCTCGCGCATGTGCGAGGACGTTCAAATATACGGAAACACGTATTTCCGCCGGGGACGTACGTGGACTTATATCTAAGGCAAAAGCCCGGGTTTTGGAGCGCGGGATCGACAATCCAGCGCCAATCCTGGGGGGCACGCCTTGGCGCAGCGGTTTATTCAGGGCTTTTGTCCGACCAATGCCACTCGGTTACAGCGCCACGCATCCTAATTCACAAAATGCCCAAGGAGGCAAACCATGGACAGCACTGCAGCTCGCATGAAACCCGCGGCGGAGGGACCGATCGAACCAGCGCCCGATCTGGCGAAGGATAGCGTCGCCGAAATTTCCGCCGGCCTTCGGAGGTTATTGGCAGACGTCTTCGCCCTCTACGTTAAAACAAAGAATTTCCACTGGCACATGACTGGACGGAATTTCCGCGATTTCCATTTGCTATTGGATGAACATGCCACGCAAATTTTCAACATGACGGACGACATCGCCGAACGGGCTCGCAAAATCGGCGGAAGGACGATCCACTCCATCAGCGATATCTCCAAGCATCAGCGGCTGAAAGACAACAATGAGGAAACGGTCGGTCCTATCGAGATGCTACACGAACTCGCCAGGGACAATCGCGAGCTCACCCGATTCCTGCGCTCCATGCATGAGGTTTGCGAGAAAGACAGCGACGTCGCTACCGCCAGCATGATCGAAGTTTGGATCGACGAAACCGAGCGCCGCGCCTGGTTCTTGTCCGAGATCACCGGCGAACGCGATCCCCAGTCGAGCGGCAGGTAGCGATATTCGGAATAGCCGACTGACGCGCATCGGCCTCCGGGAACGCGGTCTCACTCCAACGGTTCAGGTTAAGGGTGTGTCCTCCTCATAAATGTTTCTGCATCTTTTCCGCTAAATCCTGCCCGCATGAGGCCCTATCATGGTAGGGCGATGATTGCGGCAGATAACCCCACGTCCATTCAGTTTCCGATCCGCCGGGTGGTGATTGAAAACGTGCGTCCGCAAGTGGACTGCGGCCGGTTTCCAATTAAGCGCACGGCCGGGGAAAAGATAGAGGTTACCGCGGACATCTTCTGCGAGGGGCATGACCTTCTCAGCGCCCGCCTTCTGTATCGCGCCAGGAGCCAATCCGAATGGTCGATTGCTCCGATGCGCGAACTCGTGAACGATGCCTGGGCCGGTGAATTCAGCATCGGCGCCCAGACAGATCACGTTTACACCATCCAGGCATGGCCGGATGCGTTCAAATCGTGGCTTCGAGATCTAAAAAAGAGGAAAGACGCCGGCCAAAACCTGGCCCTTGAATTTCTCGTCGGCGTGGAACTAATTGCCGGCGCGGCATCTCGGGCGACGCTCACCGAACAGGCCGAGAGACTCAATGTGTTCGCTCGCCATCTGCGCCAATTCCACGAAAGCGATCCGCAACGGGCCTTCGAGATCGCGCAGGGCGAAGAACTCGGCGCGTTAGTGGAACGCTACCCCGATCTTAGCGCTGCCACCCTTTACGAACGCGAATTGGTGGTGCAAGTGGACCGAGAGCGCGCCCGCTTCAGCTCGTGGTATGAAATGTTTCCTCGCTCCTGCACGAACGATCCGTCCCAGCATGGCACTTTTAGTAGCTGCATTGGGCGGCTAGACTACGTTGCGGAAATGGGATTCGACGTCTTATATCTTCCGCCTATTCACCCTGTCGGCGAAGTGGAACGCAAGGGGAAAAACAATTCAACGGCGCCGTCTCCGGAGGACTCAGGCAGCCCCTGGGCCATCGGCTCCCCGTTCGGTGGGCACAAGGCAATTCACCCCCAGCTCGGAACCATGGACGACTTTAAGCTGCTCCTCGCCGAAGCTAAAAAGCGCGGTATCGAAGTGGCGCTCGATCTCGCCTTTCAGTGCGCGCCGGACCATCCCTACGTCCGCGAGCATCCGGAGTGGTTTCGGATTCGTCCGGACGGCTCCGTTCAGTACGCGGAGAACCCTCCTAAGAAATATCAGGACATTTATCCCCTCAACTTTGAAAGCGAAGCGGTCCGGGCTCTCTGCGAGGAACTAAAAAGCGTTGCGCTATACTGGATTCGGCAGGGGATCCGGATATTGCGGGTGGATAACCCGCACACGAAACCTTTTTCTTTCTGGGAATGGCTGATTGCCGAGGTGCGGCGCGAATACCCGGAGGTGATCTTTCTCGCCGAGGCGTTTACCAGGCCGAAAGTCATGTATCGCCTGGCGAAGGCCGGCTTCACGCAGTCATACACCTACTTCGCATGGCGCAACACGAAATGGGATCTTACCGAATATTTTGGCGAACTCACACAAACCGGCGTGCGCGACTTTTTCCGTCCCAACCTCTGGCCGAATACTCCGGATATTCTTACCGAATACCTTCAGTATGGTGGACGGTCGGCATTCGTGATTCGCTTGTGCCTTGCTGCCACTCTTGGTGCGAACTACGGCATTTACGGTCCAGCGTTCGAGCTGTTCGAAAATCGCGCCCTGCAACCGGGCAGCGAAGAGTACCTGGATTCGGAGAAGTACCAGATTCGCGTCTGGGATATTGCCCGCCCAGACAGCCTCAAGGATCTGATCGCGAAAATCAACGCGATCCGCAAGGACAATCCGGCTCTCCAAAGCGACTCGAGTCTGCGGTTTCATGCGGTGGACAACGATCAAATCATCGCCTTTAGCAAAGTGACCGAGGACGGGAACAATAGGATCATCGTTGTCGTGAATCTCGACCCTCATCACAAGCAGTCAGGGTGGATCGATCTGCCTCTCGATTATTTCCAGATCGAAGCTCGTCAGGTATATCAAATGCATGATCTGGTTACGGAAGACCGCTATCTGTGGCAGGGTTCGCGAAACTACGTAGAACTCGATCCGCAGCGAATGCCGGCCCACATTTTCCGCTTGCGCAAGCGCGTCCGCTCCGAGCAAGATTTCGATTACTTCCTCTGATGAAGTCAAACCGACCGTGAACCCGCCGACGCAAACCGACTGGTATAAGGATTCCATCATCTACCAGCTGCATGTGCGTACGTTTTTCGACAGCAATGCCGACGGAATTGGAGATTTCCGCGGCCTGCAGCAAAAGCTCGATTACCTGCAAGAACTCGGCGTCACTACCGTATGGCTGCTTCCTTTTTTCCCTTCACCGTTGCGCGACGATGGCTACGATATCGCGGATTATTGCGCCGTCCACAAAAGCTACGGAACGCTTGACGACTTCAAGGGGTTTCTCGCGACGGCTCACGAACGTGGCATTCGCGTGATCATCGAAATGGTTCTCAATCATACCTCCGACCAGCACCCGTGGTTCCA
>JBOGNC010000159.1:0-10584 GCA_050747045.1 Candidatus Acidiferrales bacterium
TGCAGCCGCCCTCTGAGCATCCTCACGGAATTTCGGACCGCGACTTTGATTCGCTTTTTACCATCAACAAGCCGATCATCTTCGCGTATCACGGGTATCCGTGGCTGATTCACCGGCTCACCTACCGACGCACGAACCACGACAATCTGCACGTGCGGGGATACAAAGAAGAAGGCACGACGACCACGCCATTTGATATGACCGTACGCAATGAGCTGGACCGGCTGCATCTGGCCGGAGACGTGGTGGACCGGGTGCCGCGCCTGCAACGTATCGGCGCGCATTTTAAGCAGTACATCCGCAACAAGCTCGTGGAGCACCACGAATATATCGACAAATACGGACAAGACCTGCCAGAAATTCGGCATTGGAGTTGGCCTCACTGATTTTTACGGATCGATGAACATCCTAGTGCTCAACTCCGGATCGAGCAGTCAGAAGGCTGCCGTGTATCGTGTCAGCGACTCGCCTGGCGATAATCCGCAAGAGCCTGCGTGGCAAGGAAAAATCGAGTGGGACGGCGGTCGAGCAGAAATCGAAGTGCACGGTGAGGGCAGCGCGCCAATCACCGATCGAGCTGAGTTTGCGTCGCGCAAGCAGGCGACGGCACGACTGTTGGAATCGATTTGGAGCGGCGCGGCGGCGGTGATGCGGGACCCATCTGAAATCAGCATTGCCGGGCATCGCGTCGTCAATGGGGGCAGGGAATTCCGCGAGCCAACGATGGTCACGCCCGCCGTAAAGTCGGCGATTGAACGAATGGCGATATTCGCGCCATTGCACAATCGCGCGGAACTAGACGGCATCGAGATGGTCCAACAAAAATGCGGAGCGCTGTCGCAAGTGGCCGTGTTCGACACCGCATTTCATGCGCAGATTCCAGACGCCGCGGCGGTTTATCCCGGCCCTTACGAATGGCTGGAGCAGGGAATTCGCCGCTACGGATTTCACGGAATCAATCATCAATATTGCGCGCAGCGCGCGGCGAAGATGCTCGGCAAGAGATTGGAATCGTTGCGCCTGGTCACCTGCCACCTGGGAAACGGGTGCTCGCTGGCGGCGATTCGCGATGGGCACAGCATCGATACCACGATGGGATTCACGCCTTTGGAAGGGCTGATGATGGGAACTCGCTCGGGCTCGGTCGATCCCGGAATCCTGACATACCTATTGCGACAGACGAATCTCTCGGGCGAACAGGTCGACGATTTGCTCAACAAAAAATCCGGGCTGCTTGGCATTTCCGGGGTTTCGGGCGATATGCGAGAAATCGTCGCCGCGATGAATCGGGGCGATGCCCGCGCGAGGCTGGCGTTTGAAATTTTTGTGCACCGGTTGCGGTCGGGGATTGGCGCGATGGCGGCCGTGCTAGGCGGGATGGATGCGCTCATGTTCAGCGCGGGCATAGGAGAAAATTCGCCAGAGGTTCGCGCCTCGGCTTGCAATGAGTTGGAATTTTTAGGAGTGCGATTGGACGAGCAGAAGAACTCGAAGCCGGTGCTAGACGCGGACATTTCGGGAGCCGCATCGCGCGTTCGCGTGCTGGTGATCCGCGCGCAGGAGGATTGGGCGATTGCGAGGGAATGCTGGCGGCTGGTTGCGACCGGAGCAAAAGGTCAGTCGGCCGCCCAGTAACCCCGCGTCCAGTCCGGGGTAGACAGGTCCGGGTCGAAGTGGCGAGTCCGAGCCAGTCGCGAATAGCAGTACGGGATTTTTCGCTTGCGCGGGGCGCGTTCCCCGGAGTATCACGGTGGTGTGAGCGAAATGTCGGCTAGAAAGCGGAGTAACCATGACTCCACCGGATAAAGTAATTTGAAGTTCCCGCTCTTTCGACGCGAGCGGCGAGCGAGGCCGTTGCCGCGCTTCGCTGCAGCTTGCGAAAATACCAAAACGGGGAGCTGCCAGGCTCCCCGTTTTACTTGTATGCGCTTGAGACGAACCGCGGCGCCGGAAGATTGCCTGGCGGGCTGCATCCGGCTTCAAAACCCCTGCTAGTTTTCAGCTTCGGAAGCAGCGCCTTTCTTGTTTCTCGATTTCCACGCGTGGTAGGCCGCCGGAAGGAAGGAAGCCACGATCACAGCGGCAATGATGTAATTAATGCGCTTGTCGACGTTCGGGATAGTGCGTCCGAGCGTGTATCCGAGAAGCACCATCACCCATACCCAGAGAAATCCGCCCCCAATGTCGTATAGCAGGTAACGCCGGTAGGTCATTTTCGCCGCGCCTGCCACCGGCGGGCAAAAGGTGCGGATGATGGGGACGAATCGCGCGATGATCACCGTCTTCGCGCCGTGGTGCTCGTAGAATTTGTGTGCTTCTTCCAGGTGACGTTTCTTGAAGATCAGGGAATCATCGCGCCGATAGAGGCCTTCGCCTGCCTTTCGGCCGATCCAGTAGCCCAGTTGATCGCCGGCGATAGCGCACAATACGACCAGAGACAGGAGCCACGGCAGTCGCATGTGTCCCGCTCCGGCAAAAACTCCCGCGGTGACGAGGAGGGAATCGCCCGGCAAGAAGAACCCTATAAACATGCCTGTCTCGGCAAAGATGATCCCGCAAACCAGGAACGTGCCGCCCCATTCGATCAGGCCGCGCACGTCGTAGAGCCGTGCTAGAAGGTGATGTATAAATTCGATCACTTAGTCTGGATCCTTCAAGGGATGTGGCGCGAGCGCCCGTAACCCCTTCAGTTTACGATACCACGAAGGCTGCTTTCGACCGGGCGAAGTGCCGCCAACTCGATAGTACTTTGCTCCTACCGAAAATGGTCACCTGTACCATTGGTCAGGTCGTAGCTTGCCCGCAAAATGGCTTCGTTCGAGGCAGGAAAGCCTGAGGGAGGCTCGACATGGAAGGTGGCTACGCAGTGTGGGTAGGGCAACCGGTGATCTTGCGGGTCGTTACGGGAAACTTGCGCGTGCCACTGCGCGGGCGCTTGCTGGCCGAGACGGACGACGTGGTGCGGTTGCGCATAGCAGACAGCTGGGACGTAGACATCTTCAAAACCATGGTCGTGGGAATCGAGCATGACATGCCGGTGTACGTCCTGAACTAAGGCGGCGCCATGAGCGAGATAGCCATTGGGAACGGGCAATTGGTTTCGAGCGTTCGGTCTGGAGCAGCGCCGATCGCTTCGGCCTACGAGGTAGCTATGATGCGCGAAAAGCTGGCTGTGCTGCGCGACGTCATAATTTCGCTCGGTATTCAGCTGGTTTTTCGAGCGACGATTCTGCTCCGGCGATGGAACTACTAGCCTAAGCAGCAGGTTGCCGGTACGTACAGCAGCACAGAAAGATCGAGATTCGTTTAAGTACTTTTAAAAGTTTTTCCGGCCCATAGCCCCTCTCAACCCCCGGCCCCGGATCTGTACCCCCAGATCCGGGGCTTCTTCTTCTCAGCCCACCAGTTTCGGCGTCCCTATTTCCACTACCCAGTATCCAAGGCCGACCTTGACCGTCGAAACCGTCTAGCGCACTACCTCAACATCCGAATGAAAATTCCCATGCGAAGATAAAACCGATGATATAACTGTGCGTTCATTCCAGCGGCTGCGGTCCAGGAGAACGACAAGTGAGAATCGCCGGGGTTGGAAGTGCGTTTCCCAAGCACTATTACGATCAGGAGTTGTTAGTTGCGGCGCTGAAGAACTATTGGCGGGATCGCTTGCCCAATCCGGACATTCTGGACCGCCTGGACGACAGCATGAAGGTAGATGGACGATACACGGCTCGTCCCATTGAGTTTTACCAAAACATGCAAACGTGGGGACAGGCGAACGACGCCTGGATCGAAGTAGGGCTGGAGATCGGCGAGCAGGCGTTGTGCCGCGCGCTCGCGGGCGCGGGCGTCGAGCCCGATCAACTGAGCGCCATATTCGTGACGTCCGTAACGGGTATCGCCGCCCCGTCGCTGGACGCCCGGCTGGTAAACCGAATGGGGCTCTCGCGGAACATCAAGCGCATTCCAATTTTTGGGCTTGGATGCGTGGCGGGAGCGGCAGGAATCGCGCGCGCGGCAGATTACGTCCGCGGCTACCCGGATCAGACGGCCGCGCTGCTTTCAATCGAGCTGTGTTCGCTCACTTTGCAGCGCGACGATCTGTCGATGGCGCACCTGATCTCCGCGCTTCTTTTCGGGGATGGCGCGGCCGCCGCAGTGGTGGCCGGCGATGAGGTCGAGTCACGGGGCCCGGAAATCTTGGCCACGAAATCCATTCTGTACCCGAATTCCGAGCGAACTATGGGCTGGGACATCTCCGAAAAAGGCTTCCGTATCGTCTTGTCTCCTGAAGTACCGGAGACGGTGTTGCGGCACCTGGGAGTGGACGTCGACGAGTTCTTGGGTGAGCAGGGTCTTCGCCGCAGCGATATCAAGAGCTGGGTGATGCATACTGGCGGGCCGAAGGTTCTTGAAGCAACCGCTGAAGCACTCGGGCTGACGAAGAAAGACCTCGCCGCATCGTGGGAGTGCTTGCGAAAGGTCGGGAATCTTTCTTCGACCTCCGTGCTGCTGGTGCTGGAGGATGTTTATAAGAATCGGCGGCCTGCTCCTGGCACAATGAGTATTTTGGCTGCAATGGGCCCCGGGTTTTGTTCGGAGTTGGTTTTGCTGCGCTGGTAGTGGGAAAATGACTCTGCAGTTTGGAGTACCGAGTGAAGCCGGTCGATCTACTGATCGTAGGAGGTGGACCGGCAGGACTGGCGGCGTCCATCGCAGCGACCCGCGTTGGACTGGAAGTTGCAGTGTTCGACGCTCGCAAACCGCCCATCGATAAGACTTGCGGTGAGGGCCTTCTGCCGTCTGCTCTTGCGGCGCTTAGTGACCTCGGCATTGCGATCGATTCTCACCTCGGAATTCCATTTGCAGGCATCCGTTTCGTCGACAAAAAATCTTCCGCGTATGCGCCGATCTTGGGCGGTGGGTTAGGTCTGCGCCGGCGAGATTTGCACCGGCTGCTGATCGAGCGCGCCGAAGCGTGCGGAGTGTCCCTATTTTGGAGCGCGCGAATTTCAGACATGCAGCGCAATGGAGTTTGGGTGGACGGCGCATTCCACCCGTGTCGTTGGTTGGTCGGCGCCGATGGACAGCACTCGGCTGTGAGAAAGTTCGCGGGGCTGGAGCCTACGAAGCGTGCGAGGCCGCGCTTTGGCTTTCGGCAGCACTACTCGACCGTCCCATGGAGCAACGCGGTGGAAGTACACTGGGGCGAGCGCGTGGAATTGATTGTGACGCCGACAGGCCGCGAAGAAATCTGCATCGTGGTGCTAACGAGCGATCCTCATGTGCGAGTTGAGGAGGCTAGTGACCAGTTTCCCGAAATTGCGGAGCGATTGCGCGGTGCGGTTGTAATCAGCCGTGAGAGCGGCGCCACCACACAACTGAGCCGGGCACGCGCGGTGGTGCGAGGCAACGTCGCGCTGGCGGGCGATGCGTCCTGCGCGATGGACGGGATCTCGGGATCGGGACTGAGTTTGGCGTTTCAGGAGGCGTCGGCACTCGCGGACGCTCTGGCGCGCCAGGACCTAGCCGTATACGAGAGGGCGCACGCGCGAATTACCAAGGTGCCGGTGCACATGACGCGCCTGCTTTTGATGATGGGCAGCAGTGCGCTCCTGCGTCGCGCCGCCCTGAGATTTCTGGCGCGAAATCCGGCGCTCTTTTCCAGGTTGATCGCCTTGCACGCTGGCCGCGCGATATCCGGGAGCCGGCCATTACAAGTTGGTCCTTTCGGCGTGTGTTACACTGAGAGCAAGTCATGAGCAATGGGTTCGATATCGCCGTCGAGTCGCTCGCGAAACCCGCGCCGGATGAAGACCGCGAGTTGGTCGAGCCTGCTTCGCTGAATCCAAACGGAAAGTCTTTTTATATCGAGACGTTCGGATGCCAGATGAACGCGCACGACTCGGAGAAAGTTGCCGGGTTGCTGATGGCGCGCGGGTATCGGCCCGCAGCCAATTCCGCGCAGGCCGATCTGATGTTCTACAACACCTGCAGCATTCGTGAAAAAGCGGCGCAGAAGGTGTTTTCGCGCCTTGGCGAATGGCGTGGCGAAGAATCCAAGATCATCGGCGTGCTCGGATGCCTGGCGCAGCAGGAAGGCGAAGAGATATTCGAGCGCGCACCGTGGGTACGGCTGGTCTGCGGATCAGCGAGCTATCGCAAGCTGCCCGACTTAATCGACCAGATCGAATCCGGCGGACGCCGCGTTACCGGGCTCGATCTCGATACGGACGAAACGTTCGAAACGGAAATCACGCGCCGCGACAATCCCATTCGCGCGTATATCACCATCATCGAGGGGTGCGATTACGCGTGCAGCTACTGCGTGGTGCCGCATACCCGCGGTCCGGAGCGCAGCCGCCCGAGTGATGCGGTGCTCAAAGAGGCGCGCCGCTTGGCCGACGCAGGTTATACCGAGATTCAGTTGCTGGGCCAGACGGTGAACTCCTACCGCGATCCTTCGGCACGCGGGCTGAACTTCGCTGGATTGCTGCGTGCAGTGGCTGAGGTCGCTGGTATTCGCCGGGTGCGATTCACCACGTCCCATCCGAATGATTTCAGCCGCGAGATCGTGCAAGCGATCGACGAGACTCCGGAGCTTTGCGAGCACGTGCACCTCCCCGTGCAGTCTGGATCGACCACGGTGCTCCGCGCCATGCGCCGCACCTACACGCGCGAGGAGTATCTGGAGAAAATTTCCTGGATTAAAGCCGCGCGTCGGCCAATCAGCATCACGTCCGACATTATCGTGGGCTTCCCGGGCGAAACGGACAGCGATTTTGCGGAAACGGTTAGCCTGCTCGACGATGTCGGATATGACGGAGTATTTTCGTTTGTCTATTCGCCGCGCCCCAATACCACAGCAGCATCCATGTCCGGCGCCATTTCGGAACAAGAAAAATCGCGCCGCCTTGCATTTTTGCAAGAGCATCAGCGCCAAATTCAAACGGCTCGAAACACCGCGCTGGTCGGATCGATGCAGCAAGTGCTCGTGGACTCGCGCCACGCCGCGCGCGGACAGTGGTCTGGACGCACCGGCAGCAATCGAGTTGTAAATTTTGTTTCGCAGCAACTAAATCTTTTGGGAGAATACGCGCACGTTCGTATCGATCGCGCGGGGCCGAACAGCCTCGTGGGCGAACATGCGACGGATTCCAACGGGAGGCCGCCATGGAACTCGAAGTGAAGATTCGAGGTTTAATGATGGATCCCGCTACCAACCAGCCGGTCGTCGTTCTGAAGGAATTGCAGGGCAGCGGCGTGCTTCCCATCTGGGTGGGCGTTTACGAAGCGCAGGCCATCGCCCTGGAAATTGAAAAGGTGCAGACCGCCCGGCCGATGACCCACGATCTTCTGAAAAACGTCCTGACCGGTCTCAACGTTCACGTGCAAAAGGTGGTCGTTTCCGATCTGAAGGAAGATACGTTCTACGCGCTGATCTGGATGGAGCGGGAAGGGCAGACGATGTCGATGGATTCGCGTCCTAGCGATGCGCTGGCGCTCGCGTTGCGCCTCGATTGCCCGATTTACGTTGAAGATCAGGTACTGAAGAGCTCGAAAATCACGAACGTCGTATCGGAAAAGAGCAGCAACGAAGAACTGCGCAAGTGGCTTGAGAACCTGAGCGACGAGGATCTCGGCCGCTATAAGATGTAGTTGCGGCTGCTGGCCGTTGAGCTTTTAACTTTTTGCTTGCGCTCAGCCAGCGAGAGTGGTTAGAGTGGGCCTACTTGTAGTAGGAACGGAACCGCCGGGCTCTACATATAGCCGTGCGGTTGCCAAGGGGAGCGAGGACAAGGGCTTGACCAGCGTCCTGGCAATTGCCAACCAAAAGGGCGGCGTCGGTAAGACCACTACATCCATCAACCTTGCAGCGGCGCTCGCGCTGCGAAAAAAGAAAACCCTGCTCATCGATTTGGACCCGCAGTCGAACGCCAGCATCGCGTTCTTTTCCTCTGATGAAATTCAAGGCACAATGTACGACATCTTCGCCGAGCAGCACGCGGAGTTGGCGAAAATCATTCGTCCCACAAAAGATCCCAATCTGTTCGTGGCGCCGGCACGCCTGGCTCTTGCCCGCCTGGAGCAGCAGCTCGCCGGGCAATTCGACGCACCGTTCAAACTGAAAGACGCGCTCACGCCCGTGCTGAAAGATTTCGACTTCGTGGTGCTGGATACGCCTCCGGCGCTGGGCATTCTGACCGTCAACGCGCTGGTTGCTTCTACTCATTTGCTCGTTCCGATTCAAGCGGCGTACTTTGCGATCGAGGGCACGGACGACCTGCTGGAAACTTACGGGCGCATTCGCGCGCGTCCCAACCCCGATCTAAAAATTCTCGGCGTGCTCATTACCCTCTTCGACAAGCGCACCAATATTTCACGCGACACACACGAACAAATTCGCGCCACTTTCGGCAACGCGCTTTTTAAGACGCGCATCAGCAAAAACGTGCGGCTCGAAGAAAGCCCCGCGTATAAAGAGACCGTATTTACATTTGCGCCGAAATCTTCCGGCGCTGAAGATTACAAAAAGCTTGCCCAGGAGGTAATTCAACGTGTCGAAGAGGATCGGGTTACCCGTCACTCTCAAGATGCGGCATGATGCGCATTATGTCGAGACGCTGACCAGCTATAGCGGCGCGTCCATCGGCCGGATGATTCCGATCGATAAGATTCGGCCCAATCCTGATCAGCCCCGGAAACATATCGGCGACGTCCGCGAACTTTCGGATTCGATTCGCGAAAAAGGTGTGCTGGAGCCGCTGCTCGTTCGCTACGTCCCGCGCGAGGATATGTACTACATCATTTCTGGCGAGCGCCGCTACCACGCGTCGCAAGCCGCGGGCCTGCGCGAACTGCCTTGCATTGAAAAAATTGCCGACGACGCGGAAACCCTGGAATTGGCGCTGATCGAAAACCTGCAGCGCAAGGATTTGACGCCTTTCGAGGAAGCCGACGGTCTGCAGCGGCTGGCGGATCAGTTCGATTACACGCACGATGATATAGCCAAGAAAATTGGCCGCTCGCGTTCCTCGGTAACAGAGACCATGTCGCTGCGCGTGATTCCCGTGGATGTGCGCCGTGCTTGCATTGAGGGTGCGGTCGGGTCGAAATCTCTTCTGCTGCAAGTGGCTCGCCAGCCCACCGAGCGAAAGATGTTTGAGATGGTCGAACGCATTTCGCAGGGAGGCCTTACCCGCGACCAGGCGCGCGAAGTGCGGAGGGGAGAAACTGAATCTGCGCCGAGGCCGCAACCCTTCGTTTTCGACTACGATGCGGACGACGAATCGTTCCATCTTCGCCTGCAATTCCGCAAAAGCCATGTGAGCAGTGAAGAGCTTGCCGCCGCGCTGCGCGCCGTTCTTCGCCGCCTCGAATCCGGCGCTATCTCTTCGTCGGCCGCCTAGCTCCAGAGCAAGACTGCGTGTCCCGTCGGAGGCTTGTCATTTAGGCAAATCGCATGGCCGTACCTGACTATCAGAGCTTGATGCTGCCGCTGCTCGACTTTGCCTCCGAAAAAGGAGGAGATGTCTCGACGGGCGAAGCTATACGGGCCCTGAGCAACCGCCTTGGTTTGTCCGCCGAGGACATGAGGGAAATGCTCCCGAGCGGATCTCAAGCGACCTTCGCGAACAGAGTAGGGTGGGCCGCAAGCTACCTCAAACAGGCCGGTCTTTTGGAGTCCACTCGGAGGGGATTCTACCGACTCTCCGGGCGCGGCGAGGAGCTTCTAAAGAGAAGGCCCACGAGGATCGACGTAAATCTCCTCAACAAATACCCAGAGTTCGTGGAATTTCGACAACGTAAAGGAACACGGGCTGCCCAGAAAAGTGGAGTTTCGGCGACTCTTACGGATAAGGGATCTGCCACACCATCGGAAGCGTTGGAGTCCGCATATGAGAACCTTCGTGGCGAGCTGGCTGACGAATTGCTCACGAAGCTCAAAAGTGCTTCGCCATCGTTTTTCGAGCGCGTTGTCGTCGAGTTGCTTGTGAAGATGGGGTACGGAGGCTCGCGGATCGACGCCGGAAAAGCAATCGGCAGATCAGGCGACGGCGGGATCGATGGCATCATCAAGGAGGACAAGCTTGGGCTAGACGTTGTCTATATTCAGGCGAAGCGATGGGACAGTAATCCCGTGGGCCGACCGGACGTTATGCAATTTGCGGGTGCCCTTCAAGCACAAAAGGCGAGCAAAGGTATTCTCATTACAACGTCTCGATTTACCGACGACGCATCAGGATACGTGACTCAAATTGGAAGTAAGATCGTGCTGATTGACGGCGAGCAACTAACCGATCTAATGATAGACCACGACATCGGTGTGTCAATTATTGCGTCTTACCCAGTCAAGAAAATCGACAGCGACTACTTTGACGAGACCATTTAGCTCTTCACGTTGAGCTGTTCATTGTCCGATTTTCGTCCCGCCGCGCTTCCTGATATTCTATTGGTGCCATGGAACTCAGCGCACAACAGGTAAGCGTGCTTGATCGCTTGCGATCGCACGGCATGGATATCGTGGCATTCCCCATGTACGAGAGCCTTGTCGGCGTGAAGAAAGGGAATTGCGCGGCATTGCTC
>JBOGNC010000160.1:0-10583 GCA_050747045.1 Candidatus Acidiferrales bacterium
ATATACAGATGTGCGGGACCTTTACAATCTCACAAGCGGATAAGCGGCCGATGTATCTGCAGATCATGGAGCAGATCAAGCAGCGGATTGCCGTCGAAGACTGGGCGGCGGGGCAGCCGATACCTTCTATACGGCAACTGGCGGTGGATATCGGCGTGAGCGTGATCACGGTGAAGAGGGCCTACCTGGAACTGGAGCGCGAGGGATTGATTGTGACGCATCAGGGGAAGGGATCGTTCGTCGCTTCGGATTCCGAGGTGGGAACAAGAATTCGCGAGCAGGAGCTGGCGCAGCAACTGGAACAGGCGGCCCGAAGCGCTGCCCTGCTGGGGCTTTCGCCGAAGGACTTTGAAAAGCGGATCCGGGCGACCTACGACCGCGTGACGGACGCAGAAAAGGAATCTGTATGAGCGATCTTGCGATCGAGACGGAAGGGGTTGGCAAATCGTATCAGTTTTTCGAGCTGGAGAACATTGCACTGCAAGTGCCGCGCGGGACGATCATGGGCCTGATCGGGCCGAACGGCGCGGGCAAATCGACGACCATCCGCATCTTGATGGGGTTGATTCATCACGACCGCGGCGAAGTTCGCGTGCTCGGCCGTCGCATGCCGGAGGATCAAGTGGCGGCGAAGTGGGATATCGGCTTTGCCTCGGACGACATGCGGCTCTACGATTCCATGACTTTGGGCTGGCACATGAATTTCGTGCAGTCGATTTACGAGTCGTGGGACGCAGGCTATGCGGAAAAGCTGCTGAAGAGATTCGGATTGCGCGCGGAGCAGAAGATTAAAGGCCTTTCGCACGGGCAACGCGTGAAGGCGACGCTGCTGTTAGTGCTGGCACGGCGTCCCAAGCTGCTGGTGCTGGACGAACCGACGACGGGGCTCGACCCGGTGGCGCGGCACGAAATCCTGCGCGAATTGACGGACGCTATGGCCGATGAAGATCGCACGGTGCTCTTCTCTTCGCAAAATACTCTGGACGTGGAGCAAATTTCAGACCGGATTACGTTTATCGACCGGGGGCGAATCATCGACTCTATGGATAAAGAAGCGTACCTCGACCGGTGGCGGCGGTTAAGGCTGGAGGTGCCGGCCGGAGTGGCGCTGCCAGCCCTTCCCGGGGTCATCGGAATCAGGCGAGAAGGCAGGCTGGCGGTGGCGATTGCCAACGAGTTCGCGCCCGAGTTGCCCAATGCTTATGAAAATTCCGGCGCTCGCGTGCATGCGGTGGAAAACATGACACTCGAAGAAATTTTTGTGGCGAACGTGGAACGAAGCCGAGAGGAGGTGGAGGCATGAGACGATCCGTGGTTCGGCAATTAATCCTGAAGGATGTACGTCTACACCGGCTTCAGATCACGCTCTCGGTTGTGGCGGGCGTGGCCGCGCTGGCGCTGATCGAAACCAAGCGCGAAGTGCCGGCGGTGCTGGGAGCGACGTGGTTTTTTGTCGCCTTGATCGTGCTCGGCTGCATGCTGCCGGTGAGCAACGTGATCAATGAGAAAAAGAAGCAGAACCTCGCGTTCGTGATGAGCCTACCGGGATCGCCGCGCCAATTTGCACTCGCAAAGATGACCTCTACGTTCGGCATGTTCTTCCTACCCTGGGCACTCCTGGTTATCGGCGCCCTGCTGCTGATTGAACGAGGATTTCCGCACGGCATGATTCCCGTCACGGTGGTGCTTAACGGACTCGTTTTCGCGGGTTTTTGCCTCGTGGCATGCATTGCGATCGCAACGGAATCGGAGGGCTGGGCGACGACGGCGATTGTTGTCTGCAACTCTTCATACGGCATCGCGTGGTTCTTGATCGTGCGCGTACCGGCAACGGCGAAACAGATGGGCGGGGCGGTGGCGGTATGGAGCCCGCGTCTGCTCGCTATGATCGCGGCAGAGTGCGCGTGCGTCGTACTGAGCATCAGCTTGATGCTTTTCTTTCAATCCCGGAGGCGGGACTTTATTTAATTTTCCGCTGAACGGATAAAGCTAAACGGACCTCAATTAAAGCTTGCAAAGGAGCACTATGCGATACGTGTGTCTTTTGGCTGTGCTGCTGGCGGCGGTTTCGGCACGGGCGCAGGACGGAGCGGTGGTCTATAAAGCGCACTGCGCGAGTTGCCACGATTCGGGTGCAGCGCGCGTTCCTCCAAAAAGCGCGCTGAAGACGATGAGCATTCCCCAAGTGCTCGCGGCGCTCGAAACCGGCGTGATGAAAACCGTCGGCGATACGCTTACGCCGCAGGAACGGTATGCCGTAACATTGTTTCTTTCCGCCGCGCCACCGAAAGCTGTGCCGGTGCCTCCATCAGCATTCTGCGCCGCGAGTTCGACGCCGTTCCGATACTCGTCCTCGGCGCCTGGCTGGAGGGGCTGGAGCCCGGATGCCGTTAACACTCGCTTTCAGAGTGCCGCTGCCGCCGAATTGACGGCCGCGGATGTGCCGAAGCTGAAGTTCAAATGGGCATTTGGACTTGGCGATGAAACGGAGGCGCGGTCCGCGCCCGCTGTGGCAAACGGCCGAATATTTTTCGGGACGCAGAGCGGCGCGGTGTATTCGCTCGACGCGCACAGCGGATGCATCTACTGGATGACGAAAATGGAGGGCGTTCGGTCCGCTCTCGCGATTGGCCCACGTGAACATGGCAAGCGCGCGGCAGTTTATTTCGGCGCTGGACAAAACGCCTACGCTCTCGATGCCGCCACCGGCAAGCAGCTTTGGAAGACGCGCGTTGCCGACCACTTTGCTTCGTTCATCACCGCGGCTCCCCTGCTGCATAAGGGCGTCCTCTATTTTGGCGTGTCTTCATTTGAAGAAGCGATTACGCCGCTGCCCGGGTATCAGTGCTGCACTTTCCGAGGCAGTGTGGTTGCGCTGAAGGCGAACACGGGCAAATTGCTCTGGCGCACCTACGCAATCCCCGACGCGCCGCATGCGACGGAGAAAAACAAGGCGGGCGGACAGATGTACGGCCCTTCTGGCGTCGCGGTTTGGTCCACACCGACATTCGACGAGAAGCGAAAAGCTGTATACGTGGCGACGGGCGACAATTATTCGCATCCGACGACGGATACCAGCGACGGTGTGCTGGCGCTAGACGCAAAGACAGGAAAAATCGTTTGGTCGCATCAGATGACCGCTGACGACGCGTTCACCGATGCCTGTTCGATCCCAGGAAATCCCAACTGCCCTCCGCCGGCTGGAAACGACTTCGACTTCGGCCAGCCGCCGATTCTTGTCTCGCTGGCGAATGGACGCCGGGCTCTGGTGATTGGGCAAAAATCTGGCATGGCGTACGGGCTCGATCCAGATAAGAACGGCGAGGTTTTGTGGCAAACGCGAGTCGGAAAAGGCAGCGCACTCGGCGGCAGCGAGTGGGGTTCGGCCAGCGACGGCGAGAAGATGTACGTGGCCGTTTCCGACATCGGATTCAAGGGCATCGTTCCGGACAAAAGTTCGGCGCAGGGATACCGGCTGTTGCTGAATCCCGAGCAGGGCGGCGGACTGTTTGCGCTAGATCTCGACAGTGGGAAGAAAGTTTGGAGCGCGACGCCCGCGCACGTGTGCGGCCAACGCGTTGGATGCAGCCCCGCACAATCTCAAGCGGTGTCGGTGATTCCAGGAGTGGTGTTTTCCGGATCGATTGACGGGCATATGCGCGCGTATTCAACGTCTGACGGGAAGATTTTGTGGGACGTGGATACAGCGCACGACTACATGACCGTAAACAGCCAACCAGCACACGGCGGATCTCTGGATGGGCCGGGGCCGGTAATCGCAGGCGGAATGCTTTTCGTCAGCTCGGGCTACGGGCAGTTTGGCGGAATGCCGGGGAATGTGTTGCTGGCGTTTTCCGTGGACGGCCGGTAGCCCGCACGATTTGGCGCGGCTCCATTACTTTTCGCTGAGATTCCGCCAACCGAGGACCCGCACTCTTCGCCACGCGCGCGAAGAGTGCGGCATCCGGAACGGCACAGACCAAAGAGGATACGGACGCGAGCAGCAATTAGTGAGATCTGGGCATGGCCGCGGGAATAGTCGCGGCGTCCCAG
Source organism: Candidatus Acidiferrales bacterium (assembly GCA_050747045.1). Lineage (GTDB taxonomy): Bacteria > Acidobacteriota > Terriglobia > Acidiferrales > UBA7541 > Palsa-295. The sequence goes on from JBOGNC010000160.1 coordinate 4,054, forward strand.
TGCTCGTCGGCTTTGCCATCCTTCATGCGCCACATGTCAAACCACGTAGAGGTATATTTCTTCGATGGATCGCGTGGATTGGTCAATTCGCGCTTGGTGACCACGATGACCAGATTGCCGTCGGCGACTACGGCGACCACGGGAATGCCGAGGTGCTCCGGAACCGGTGTCGGTTTGGTGTGGGACTTGAAGTAGGCGATCACGGGCGCCAGGCCGGACTTCACCAGCGGATTGTGCTGGATGTAGCGGTCGGTGATCCATTTCCCGGCTTCGTCCCAGTGATTCGCTTCGAGCAGATCTTTTTCGATGTGATAGGCGACCTGCTTTTCGGCGTTCAACATAGGGTTTTTATCGTGAAAAAGCGCGTCCGGATTGGACGCGGCGACCACCGGCGCCTGAGCAAGAGCCGGGACGCAGGAAAACAACAGGGCGAGTGCTGCGGCAAAAGCTATGCGTATTTTCATGCGTTAGTAAATACAGCGCACTGCGAGGAAGTGTCAAGTGCCGCCGCGCGGAATGGCGGCGGGGGGGCGAGTTTCGGAAACCCGCAGTAGGCGGCACAATATCTCCGGCATGCAGGGCGGGGTTGGTTGACAACCGGCAGCGGGCGGGGATAGCGTCCGCTTAGGACGGCGCGGCAATTTGACGAGTGCGGTTGCGACGCACACCGCACGTCCAAATCCCGCAAGGTAGCGGGCGGGCCCAAACCGAGCACAGCGATCGTGATGCAGCGATCTTGGGAGTAAAAGATGAGAGTGGTATGGAATATTGTGGGCGTAGTCCTGGCGTTTTTCGGCGGCGTGTGGTTCCTGCAGGGCATCAACGTGCTGCCTGGGAGCTTCATGACCGGCCAGCTCAAGTGGGCCATTTACGGGGGGATCGCCTTTGTGGCTGGCGTGGCGTTGCTGATTCAGGCCAACCGAAAACGAAAAGCACAAGAGCCGCCGGTATAGCGGAGCGTCTGCGCTGAAAGGCGAACGAGGAGGGAGGCTAATCCGAGCGCAGCTCCGGGCGCGTGCCGAAAAATCGAAAGTACAACATCAAACTGAACGCGATCACAGCCGCGTACGCGTAAAACGGCAGAGCGATATCGTCGGCGCCGAACGCGTAGCCGGTGAAGGCAATGGCCCCCGTGGATGCGGAGAGCCGGGCGACCTGGCTCATCCCGAGGGCGCGTCCGGTTTCTCCTTCGCGGACCATAGCCGTCAGCGCGGTCTGCTGCGCCGGAACAGCTACCACGCGTAAGGCGGGCGTGACGAGATAAATCGCAATCGCCAGTGGAAGACTGTGCGTGAGGGGCAACGTCACCAGCAATGCCGCGCCGATGCCGCGCGTAAGGGCTACGCCCTTAACAAAGCCGATCTTCCTTTCGATCAGCGGCGCAACGAGCAGGGCCACGGAGCTCAGGACCTCGGCGATAAAAGCATATGCGGCCATGCGTGGACGCGGCAGGTGGTAAACGAGGACGAAGAACGGAATGAGAAACGGAATGACCAAGCCCTGAGAGAAGCCGTTGACGGCACCGGTAATGGAGAATTTGGCGATCACTTTCAGGCTCTTGGACCGCATGCGTTCGTCCCGTTGGCGATGAGGCAGCTTCATGGGCAGGATGAACAAAAGTCCCGCGGCGCTGATCAATCCGGCGGCAAGGAAGGCATCGCGACCACCTAGTACCCTCGCCAGCAGCACTCCGCCAGCACCGAAAAGGCCGCTCAAAAATGTGAACCAGGAAAAATAGTGCGTCCGGTCTTCGAGGGTCGTTAAGTCAGAGATAGCCGCGTTTTGCGGCGGCTGGGCGGCACCGCCCGCGCCGCCCGAGGCGCGCGCCCCGGTGGCGGAAAAGCCACCGAGCATGACGGCGGGAAAGAGAAACGCCAAGTGTCCCGACCAAAACGCCAAGAGCGCTCCCGCAGGCAATAGGATTCCAGCAAGGAGCAGCGTTCCCTTGCGCCCCCAGACGTCGGCAAGGTATCCGAAGAGCAAAGCGAGGCCGGCGGTGGAGATGGTGGCCGCCGCATATAGTATGCCGAGGATGAACGCGCTGTAGTGGAGACGGTTGAGAATGTAGTAAGGGAATGCGACCGCGATCAGGCCGGCGGCCAAAGTCCGCGTCAGTCGAAAAAAGAGCAGCAGTCGCAGTTGAGCCGCGTTATTCATGGGCGACAAGAATATCAGACGACGATCGACGCACAGGAAAGCCGGCGACTGAATTACGCGATCAAGAATTCAGCCTCGTGATCTCGGCCTGAGTAGGGTTAACAAGCCAGGACGCGCCGACGATCTCGATTCAAAATTGCGCGAGACTAGAAGGAGAGAGCCGCCAGAAACAGCGGGCCGCCCACTCCCGGCTTTCTTTTTTGTGGGCTGACTGCGGACGAATCGCCGTCGGATCCAGAGCCGAAGAAGGTCCCTCCGGCCAAAACGGCATCAATCGCGCGAATAAGGCTACGGGCGGCCTGCGATTTCACCACCACGCCGCAGGCTCCAGCTGCCCTGGCTTCTTTTTCGATGCGGACAGACTCGTGCATGGTAAACAGGAGGATCTTGGATTTTGTATTTTCGCTGGTGATGGCACGCGCGGCTTCGATCCCGTTCATCACCGGCATGCTTATATCCAGGATCACGATGTCGGGGTTCAGAGTCCGGACCATTTCAACGCCCTCCTGGCCGTCGTGAGCCGAGCCGCATATTTCCCATCGCCTGCCCGAGCGTTCCACGAGTGTGCGGATGCCTTCCAAAATGACTTCATGGTCGTCTACAAGAAGAATTCGATTACTCATGCACAGTTTTCCCTGCTTTTTCGTAGTAGTCGCGCGCCGTCCGCGAGCGGCGCAGCACGCGCAAAGATTCCCTCTGGCGCGACCATTCTATAGCACGGACGGTAAAAGGGGAAACGCGGCAGGCGCAGCAGTTTAGAGAACGCCGCGGCGAGGAAGCACGTCGACCCATTCGCCGGCTTCGAGCTGTAGGCGCGATTGATGGGCGAGCACAAAGCAGTTGCCTCGCACCACGGCGCCGATATCTCCAGAGCCTTCCCACAGCAGAACCTCGGCAACGGGCACAACGGGAATGACTGGCGATGAAGGATCCTCTGGGGCGGCCGGCGCAGGCCACTTCACACGAGCGGGAAGAAAATGCGCGACGTTTCCCTTTTCGTTGATGGGATGTGCCAGTTTAGCCACGAAGAAAGGAAGCGGCTGCGGTTGATAACCGGCAAGCATCTCGATGGCCGGTACCGCGAACAACTCGAAGGTAACCATGGTTGAGACGGGATTGCCGGGCAGTCCGAAGACGGGCTTGCCACGGCACCAGCCAAAAACCACGGGGCGCCCGGGACGGATGGCGACAGCGTCAAAAAAGATCTCAGCGCCGAGTTCGTGCAAGACGGATTCGACGAGATCGTAGCGTCCAATGGAGACGCCGCCGCTGAGCAGAAGCATGTCCGCTTCCAGGCCGCGCTCGATGCGCATGCGAAGATCGGCAAGATCGTCTCGCGCACTGCCTGCCATCATCGGCTCGCCTCCGGAGAGGGCCACCTGCGCGGCTAGCGAAACGCTATTGCTATTGCGAATCTGATACGGACCGGGAGCCTCGTCGACGGAGACGAGTTCGTCTCCGGTGGAAACAATCGCAACGTGCGGACGGCGCGCCACTCGAAGGTGCGTGTGGCCCACCTCGGCAGCCATGGCGATCTCGGTGAAGCTCAGGCGCGCGCCGTGCGTAAGGACCGTCTCGCCAATGCGGCATTCCGCACCGGCAAGCACGTAATGCTGCCCAGGGCGAGCCGCTTGCAACAGAACGATGTCGTCGCTCTCGGCGCGGGTTTGTTCGATCATGACGACGGTATTGGCGCCGCGAGGCAGCGCCGCTCCGGTAAGGATGCGCACGCATTCACCGGGGCCAACCGTGCCGTCGAACGCCACGCCCGCGCGGCTTTCGCCAATCAGGCGCAGGCGGGCGCCGGGCTCCTTTGCATCCGCAGAGCGCAGGGCGTAGCCATCCCGAACGGATCGATCGAAAGGCGGGTAGTTGCGGTCGGCAGTTACGTCTTCGGCCAGAATGCGCCCGAGCGCGGAAGCGGGATGATGGGCGATATCGACTGTAGCCGAAGCGCGCGAGCGGGAATCATTGCCCGCGCGAGCGCCGATGACTTCTATGACTTTAGCGCGCGCGGCTTCGAAGGAAAGCATATCGAATGCGATCCAATCAGTGAATAAATTTTTAGATCCAGGAAGCCAGCTTCGTCCCGCGCGCCACGATGGTGGCATCGCGATCCGGCCCGGTGGAAATCATGCCGATTTCGACCTGCAGCTCGTCGGAAATAAAATTTAGATAATCGCGCGCTGCGGTGGGCAGGTCGCGAACGTCACGAACGCCGGCGGTGCTCTTCTGCCAGCCGGGAACCGTATGATAGACGGGTTCAAGCTGCGAAACGGTTTCGACGTCCGGCGGCATCGCGGATATCGGGTTGCCATTGAGGCGATAGCCGGTGCAAACCTTGATTTCGGGTTGCTCGTCGAAGACATCGAGTTTGGTGACCGCCAGCGAATCGATGCCGTTGACCATTTTGGCGTAGCGCAGGACGGCCAGATCGAGCCAGCCGCAGCGTCTAGGGCGTCCGGTGACGGCGCCGAATTCGTTGCCTCGGGCGCGAACTGCTTCGGCCTCCGCACCGTGCATCTCGGTTGGGAACGGGCCGCTGCCGACGCGGGTGGTGTACGCCTTGGTGACGCCTAGGACGCCAGTAATGCGCGTGGGCGCGATTCCCAGGCCCGTGGCCGCGCCGCCGGAAGTGGCGCTGGACGAAGTGACGAACGGATAGGTGCCATGGTCGATATCGAGCATGGTGCCCTGCGCGCCTTCGAACAGCACTGTTTCGCCGCGATCCAGCGCATCGTTCAGCAGGACGGCAGTATCGGTCACCAAGCCGCGAATATGCGCGGCCAGCTCCATCGATTGTTCGAAGACACCGGAGGGATCGAGCGGATGGCCGTAAGCTGCTTTGCTGATGGCATTTTTCTCCGCAATCACGCGCTCGAGCTTGGCACGGAAGCAATCGGGCTCCAGAAAATCGCACACGCGGATACCGCGGCGAGCCATTTTGTCTTCGTAAGCGGGGCCAATGCCGCGCGAGGTGGTTCCGATTTTGGCCGCGCCGAGGGCTGCTTCCGAGGCTTTGTCCATTTCCCGATGATAGGGAAAAATCAGATGCGCGCGATTGCTGAGAAACAAACGACTGCGGACTTCGATTCCAGAGCGTTTCAGATTTTCGAGTTCGCCGACCAGAGCCGCCGGATCGACCACCGTGCCGGGACCGATCACGGCTTTCTTGCCAGGCCGCAAGATGCCGCTAGGAACGAGTTGGAGAACGTAGCGATGTTCGCCAAAGATGACGGTATGGCCGGCATTGTGTCCTCCGGCGTAGCGGGCGGTGAAATCGAAGGACGAGGCAAGGTAGTCCACGACCTTGCCCTTCCCTTCATCACCCCATTGCGCGCCCACTACGGCGATCGCTTTGGTTCGGACGTTTTCCGGCACTCGCGTCACTCCAAAAATCAGGAATCGCGCCTAGCCCGCAGCTGCGCGCACTTGAGGCACTACAGGAAAGCTTTTGCGGAAAAACCAAATACAAATCCTACGCTGCACCTTGGCGGAAGGCAAGCACGGACTGGGGCGTGCTTCGGCCGGAGACGCGCGTCATCCGCAATGCCGCTGGAATTGGCGAGCTGCCGGACCGGTTTGGGCTGCCCCACGCCTGCTGGACGATTCAGTAACAGTTCAGGATTTGCCGAAGATTTTCTCCGCCAGATCGGCGGCGATGGGTACGCGAAAACGATCGTGCTGGTAGGCTTTGATCATCAGCACGACCCATAGGATGAACGCCGTGAGATTGATGAGCCCGTATACGGCGTACCCAAGCGAAAAGGCGCTTAAGCCTCCCGCAAGGAGGCTGAATCCAAAAAACATGCCCATCACGATCGACAGAAGGTGCAAGCCGCCGAAGGCGACAATTGACTGGGTGGCGTGGTAACGCACGAACGGGCGCTTGTCGACGAAATAGAAAATCAGCCCAGTGATCCATCCGAGAGCGTAGCAAAGCAATCCGGCAACGTTCTCGGACATCTGCGACTGCGCGGGGGCGACCGCGACGGCAGCGCCCGCGGACGCGCCGGCTTGCGGTGTTCCGCAAGAGGGACAGAAAGCTGTGCTATCAGCCACGCTGGCTCCGCATTTTGTGCAAAAGGCCATGAGGCACCTCCGGTAGGACTCTCAGTGACTCGGAGACTAGCAAAGCGGCGAGAAATGGGCAAGCACCATGGCAGAGTGACGCCAGAGCGGATGTTCGGGAGACTTGCCACCGTCGAAATGGACGGCGCGTGACAAGGCGACGAGTCGCGAGCCGGTGATATACTCGGCTCACTGAGCGGAAGTGGCGGAATTGGCAGACGCGCCAGCCTTAGGAGCTGGTGGCCGAAAGGCCGTAGGGGTTCGAGTCCCTTCTTCCGCACCAGCATCTGCGACCCCTTAGT
>JBOGNC010000161.1:0-10523 GCA_050747045.1 Candidatus Acidiferrales bacterium
GCGCTCGGGGATGTGATCTCGATCGACTGGAACGGCGCGACCAGCGGCCTGCTGTTCTCGAAAGAAGCCGAAGGCGCCCTCATCCCCATGCCGTTGCCAGATTCTGCGGCAGTGGCGGCCGCGGCCGGAACATCGAGCAGCCGAGCGGTGCCTTCGCCCAAGACATTTGCGGCTGCTGAACGGGAGCCGATTCGACCGACGCGCTGAAGCGCCGACGAAAGCTGAATCCTTTCGAAAATTCGAAGGCAGGGGGATGCGGACGTGCAAGGACGATACCGGCGGGCAGCGAAACTGCAATGGCTATGGGGAAGGGCGGGGCACGCCCTGGCGTGGTTCGTTTTGGTGGGCTTTTTGGCGAGCGCTTCACGCGCAGAGCAAAGTCCAAGCAATCTAGCGAACCAGAGCCTCCAGGATTTGATGAATATGCAGGTGACGACCGTCTCAAAAACGGAGCAGAAGCTTTCGCAAACGGCGGCGGCGGTGTTCGTGATTACACAGCAGGACATTGCGCGTTCGGGCGCTAGAGACATTCCAGACTTGCTGCGGATGGTGCCAGGTCTGGACGTTGCGCAAATCAACGGGAATACGTGGGCCATTAACTCGCGGGGCTTTAACTCGCGCTTCGCCAACCAACTCCAGGTCTTGGTGGATGGGAGAAGCGTTTACAGTGACAGTTTCGGCGGGGTGTTCTGGGATCAACTGGACGTTCCTCTGGAAGACATCGAGAGAATTGAAGTGATTCGCGGGCCGGGCGGTTCGGTTTGGGGCGGTAACTCGGTGAACGGGGTGATCAACATCATCACCAAGAAAGCGTCGAAAACAAAGGGCGCGGTTGGGGTAGCTGGAGGTGGCACCGAAGAGCAGGGTTTTGGAACCTTGCAATACGGAGGCTCTGCTGGAAAATCCACGGACTACAGGGTCTTTGCCAAGTACCTGAACGAGGGAGCGCTGCAGGGCATGACCCGGGGAAGCGGTGGCGACGGATGGCACTCCCTCAGGGGCGGCTTCCGTTCAGACACGCAGCTTTCGACGCGGGACGTTCTGACGGTTGAAGGCGACATGTATTCCATTGGAGAAGGATCACCCACATACAACCTGCCGTCACTCACGTCACCCGCGCCGGTGCCAATCGAGAGCGTGTTCGAAGTCACCGGAGGCTTCTTGCAAAGCGTGTGGAAGCACGCGTCGTCTCCAACGTCAGATACCACTGTCGAGATCTCCTACGATCGATACGAGCGCGACGACGTGCTTTTTGATCACCGTGGAACACTGGATCTCAATTTTCAACGCCACTTTGAGTGGGGGAACCGACAGAGCATTTTATGGGGCGGCGGATACCGGCGCTCGACCTCGACCACGAACGGTAACCTTTATGTTTCTTACTCACCCGCCGATCTAGACACGAACCTTTATAGCGGGTTCGTGGAAGATGAATTCTCGTTGATCCCGCAGCATGTGACGGTGACTGCCGGGACGCGGCTCGAACACAATTATTTTTCTGGATTCGATTTTATGCCAGGCGCGCGAGTGGCATGGACGGTTACTCCGCACGCGACCCTGTGGGCGGCGGTTTCGCGGGCGGTGCGAACGCCGTCCGAAGTAGATACGGATCTGCGAGCGAATTTAGCGTCGTTCCCCGGGGCGGGTGGCGTTCCCAACCTGGTCGCGTTTATCGGAAATCCGAACGTCAAGAACGAAGGGCTTACGGCGTTCGAGGCAGGCTACAGGCCGGCGATCACGAAAAGATTGACGGTGGACTTTGCGGCTTACTTCAACCTCTACGATCACCAAGAGACGAATGAGCCAGCGACGCCATTTTTCGAAAACACCCCCGCGCCTCCGCACCTGGTTGTGCCGACCACATACGAGAACCTAATGCACGGGGAAACGCACGGATTCGAGATATGGGCGAATTGGCGTCCGGCGAGCCGCTGGACGCTGAGCCCCGGATATGCGTTCGAAGAAATTCATATGCATTTAGCGCCGACGAGCCAGGACACCACGTCCGTTGCGGGAGCGCAGGGGGCTAGCCCAACGCATTCCGCGGAACTGCGGTCGCATGTAAGGCTGTGGCGCGGGATGGAATGGGACACCTCGGCGTATTTCGTTGACCGGCTGACCGATCCGGAGGTGCCGTCCTACACGCGCGTAGATGCGCAACTCTCGTGGAATTTTATGGAAAGAGCCACGATAAGCGTGGTGGGGCAGAACTTGGCGCAGGACCACCACGAAGAATTCATGGACACATTGTACACAGTCCAATCAACTCTGGTGAAACGCAGCGCCTACGTCCAATTCGCGGCGCACTTCTAAGAGCAAACGTGCTAGTGCGATCCAGGAGCCAGATAAGGCATCAGAAACGATTCCGGCAAACCGAATCGGGGGTGCGTTTGCGCCGGTTCGGAAGGATTTGGCTGTTCGCAGTGATATGCACGGGGTTCGGGCTGTTTTGCGGCCCGCGTTCTTGCGGGCAAGAACCAGGACCAACGGAATATCAGCTGAAAGCCGCATTTCTCTTCAATTTCGCGAAATTCGTCGAATGGCCGGCGAGTAGCTTCGCTAGCCCGCAGGGGCCGTTTTCGATTTGCATCCTGGGGACGGATCCGTTCGGCCCGGGGATAGACGAGACGCTGCAAGGGCAGATGATCGGAGGGCGCGCCGTGACGGTTCTGCGCGTGCGAGAAGCGGCACAATTGCGACGCTGCCAGGTGGCGTTCATCAGCGCATCGGAGAAGGGCAATCTGCCGCGGATCTTGCAAACGCTTCGGGGGGCAAACGTGCTGCTGGTCGGAGAAACCCCCGGGTTCGTGGCGGCGGGCGGAACTATTGAGTTTGAAATGCAGGATAACCGCGTCCGATTCTCGATCAATCCAGACGCCGCGGAACGCGCGGGATTGCGTGTGAGCTCAAAGCTGTTATCGCTGGCGACGATCGTCCACGATGCCGACGAGAACGGGAAAGGCTGAGGCCGGTGAACGGCGTCCAATCCATTCGGGAGAAGCTGACGCGCATCGTGCTGGTCACTTGCGGTGTGGCGATACTGATGTCCTGCGCGGTGCTGGCGACTTACGACGTGATAGCGTCGCGACGGGAGCTAACCGATGACCTGGTGCAGACCGCCCAAACGATGGCGCCGAATACAAGCGCCGGTCTGTCATTTCTGGATTCCCAAGCGGTCCGCGAAGTTCTGAGCTCTCTGCGGGCACAACCCAATGTGGCGAGCGCCTGCGTGTATAAGCCGGATGGCACCGTTTTTGCTTCGTACATTCGCACCGATCAGTCTCGTTCGAGTTCGATACCGCCGCAAGCATCCGATGGAATCCATTCAGACTTCCAGAGCGTCGCGGTATTCGAGCCGATCGAGCTAAGCCACGAGCGCATTGGAACTATCTACCTGAAATCCGATTTAGAGCCGCTGTACTCGCGGGCGCGGAATTCTTCGGAAATTATGCTGGCGGTGATTTGCGCATCGTTTATTACCGCGTATTTTCTGGCATCGAGACTTCAGCGCACGATTTCCGAGCCAATTTTGGACCTGGCGCGCGTGGCCTTCGCGCGATCGATAAGAAAGGACTTCTCAATCCGGGCCACCAAAAGAAGCAACGACGAAGTTGGGTCGCTGGTCGATCGTTTCAACGAGATGCTGGACCAGATTGAGGCGCGCGAGGTGGCCCTGCAAAAAGCGCACGACGATCTAGAAAGTCGTGTGGAGGAGCGCACGCGCGAGTTGCAGAAGGAAATAACGGAACGGCGACAAACGGAGAAGGCGCTCGAAGAGCGAAGCACTTTCCTCGACTCGCTGATCAAGAATACACCGATCGGCATCGTGGCAGTCGATGATAGGCACGCCGTGCAAATGTGCAATCCGGCGTTCGAGAAGCTATTCCGGTACCGGCAGAGGGACATAGGCGGGAAGCACTTGTACGAATTGATCACCGCGCCTGAGGTGGACCAGGAGGTTCAAACAAACCGCACCAGAATGGTGCGGGGGCAGATCACTCACTTGGTGACACGACGCAAGCGAAGCGACGGAAGCCTGGTGGACGTGGAGGCTTATTCGGTGCCTCTGCTGATAGAGGGCAAAGTAACGGGTGCCGTGCTCTTATACCAGGACATCACCGAGCGGAAACGAGCCGAAGAGGCCCTGCGGCGCGCGAAAAGCGCAGCCGAAGCAGCCAATCGCGCGAAGAGCGAATTTCTTGCCAACATGAGCCACGAAATTCGCACGCCGATGAACGGCATCATCGGCATGACCGAGCTGGCGCTTGATACCAAGCTCAACTTGGAGCAACGGGAATATCTGACGATGGTGAAATCCTCCGCGGATTCGCTGCTGACGCTGATTAATGACATTCTGGATTTCTCGAAAATTGAAGCGGGAAAACTGGAGGTCGAGCAGATCGACTTTGCGTTCGAGCAGACGCTTGGAGAAACCATCAAGGTGCTGGGCATGCGCGCTCAGCAGAAGGGGCTGGAGCTGGCGTGGCGCGTGGCGCCGGGAATCCCGGAGCGTCTGAAGGGCGAGGCGAACCGGCTGCGGCAAGTATTAGTGAATCTGGTGGGGAACTCCGTGAAATTTACCGGGCGCGGCGAAATCGCAGTGGAGGTTGAGAAGGAAGCCGAAGACAGCGCCGGGATGATCCTGCATTTCCGCGTGCGCGACACTGGCATCGGAATTGCGAAGGAAAAGCAGAAGATGATTTTCGAGGCATTCACGCAGGCGGACAGTTCTGCTTCGCGGAAGTACGGAGGCACAGGGCTGGGCCTGGCGATCACCACGCGGCTGGTGAATCTGATGGGCGGCCGAATCTGGCTGGAAAGCGAACTAGGACAAGGCAGCACATTTCATTTCACAGCGCGGTTCCAGTTTGCCGCTGAGAAAGGCGCGGAGCACCCTGCTATTGAGCCCGCGTTACTGGCAGGAGTTTCCGTACTGGTGGTGGACGACAGCAAAACGAATCGCATCAGCCTGACCGAGATGCTCACAAGGTGGGGAATGCGGGCGGAAGCGGTGGAATCGGGGCGTACAGGGCTGAAAGCTCTTGAAGCAGCGGAAAAAGAAAATCGCGCATTCCAGCTATTGATCACGGACATGCAGATGCCTGAAATGCACGGATTGGAGTTGCTCGCAAAAATCCGCGAAAGCGCCGCGCTGCGAAATACGCCCGCGATTTTGCTGAGCTCAAGCGTACAGTCCGAGGAAGCATCCCACGCGCGCGAACTGGGGATTTCCGCCTACCTGACCAAACCGATACAGCCAGCAGAACTCCACAAGGCTGTGGCCAACGCCCTTGAGAGGGCGACGCCCAGCCAAGAGAGTGCCAAAGAGGAACAGAGTCCGTCCGCAGAATTCGCCCATGGCATGAAAGTGCTGCTCGCGGAAGACAATCCCGTGAATCGGAAATTGGCGACCGCGCTGCTTGAAAAACACGGTAACAGAGTGTTGGTTGCGGAAAATGGTCGTGAAGCGATGGCTATTCTGGAACGTGAAAAAGCCGATGTAGTTCTGATGGACCTGCAAATGCCGGTAATGGATGGTTTTGAGGCTATCCGAGCGATACGCGCGAAGGAGCGGCGCGACGGCGGCCATCTGCCGATTGTGGCGCTGACGGCACACGCCATGCAGGGAGACCGCGAGAGATGTCTGGAGGCCGGAGCGGACGACTATGTAACGAAACCGATCCGCACGGCTGAGCTTTTTGCCGCCATGGAACGCGCGACAACACGCGAAGAGGCGCCGAAGGGCAACTCGGGGCCCCGATCGAGTCGGGGAGACGTCGCCTTGGATGTGGGAGCTGCACTCGATCGCGTGGAAGGCGACCGGGAGCTTCTTGATGAACTCGTTCGACTGTTCATCGAAGGTAGTTCGGCGGCGATGCAAGAGATGCGGCAGGCGCTAAGCGAACGCGACGCTCACGCGCTCGACCGGCTGGCGCACACGATGAAGGGATCGTCGGGCAGCCTAGGCGCGAACCGAGTATCGGAGGCAGCGCTGGTGCTGGAAATGCGCGCTCGCTCCGGCGCTCTCGAAAACGCCGGCGAATTGATCGGCGCATTGCAGGTGGAGTTGGACCGCGTGCTGCCTGAGCTGGAATCTTTGACAAGAAAGGTCGCGCATTGATCGACGAGCTTGCGATCATACCGAAGAGCCGTACGGCCCAATGATCAACGAAACCGAGGGTGATAGCCGAATCCTGATCGCCGAAGACGATCCGGTATCGCGGCGCATGCTGCAGGCGTTTTTGACGAAATGGGGTTACCGAGTCCACCTAGCATCCGACGGAATGCAGGCCCTAGAAGCGCTCGATCAGCCGAATGCTCCGCAACTGGCGGTGCTCGATTGGATGATGCCGGGACTCGAAGGTCCCGAAGTTTGCCGCAAAGTAAGGGAGTTTGCAAACCGCCAGTACACCTACCTTTTGCTGCTCACCGCGCGCGGGCAAAAGGACGACCTGCTGCGCGGTTTGGAGTCCGGCGCGGATGACTATCTGACGAAGCCTTTCGACGCACAGGAACTGCGCGCCAGGCTGCGGGTTGGAGAGCGCATTCTGGAACTGCAAAGAAATCTGATCGCGGCGCGCGAGGAATTGCGCTTCCGCGCCACACACGACGTTCTTACGGGGATTCCCAACCGCGCAACGGTATTGGATGCCACGCAGCGCGAGTGTTCACGGCAAATCCGAGATGGCGGGTCCGTGAGCTTGATCATTCTCGACCTCGATCATTTTAAGAGCATCAACGACACGTACGGGCACCTTTGCGGGGATCAGGTATTGCGCGAGGCAGCCCGCCGAATCGCCGCATGCGTTCGGACTTACGACACCGTGGGCCGAATTGGCGGGGAGGAGTTTTTGGTAGTGGCGCCGACTACCGACGGCCCGGGATCCCTGGCGTTGGCTGAACGAATCAGGCAGTCCATCGAGCCAGGCATCGAAACGGAGGCGGGACCGGTCACGATAACCGTAAGCTGCGGCGTGGCCACCAGCGAAGGTCCAAATCTGTTCGCCGCAAACGCCCTGCTACGCCTGGCGGATGAGGCTCTTTACCGAGCAAAGGCCGCTGGACGGAATCGGTCGGAGATCGCTGGCAGCATCTCCGGCATCGAGGCGAAAATCGAAACTCGGGGCCGGCTTTCGGAAAAATCGTAGACTCATTTCTCTCGGACGGGGTCGGGAAGAGCACTGCGAACGGCCGGGAATCGGGCGCGAGTGACCAACAGGGTGCGCGAAATTCGCCATACGCATCCGTATGGGAGCCGCCGTTATTATAGATCGAGAATTTGCTAAACTCATTCGCCTCTAACGGAAATTGGTGTACAGTGATATTCGTACGTTGCTGCGATTTCTTCGTCGCATTCTTCCGGAAGGGGCCGGCTTATGAGCACCACGAAATCGGGCTCGGTTGCCAATAGCGGCGCGCCTGCGGCGACTGGCCGCGACACGTTGACGATCATCGATAATCGTAACGGGCGGCAATTTGAAGTTCCCATCAAACACGACACGGTCCGCGCCATCGATCTGCGCCAGATCAAGATCAACGAATCCGATTTCGGAATGATGAGTTACGACCCGGCGTTCACCAACACTGCGTCATGCATCAGCAAGATTACCTACATTGACGGTGACAAGGGAATCCTGCGGTATCGCGGCTATTCGATTGAGGAGCTGGCCGAAAAGAGCACGTACATCGAAACCGCGTATCTGATCCTGCACGGCGAACTTCCGAATGAGGCACAATTGAAGGAGTGGACTTACCACGTCACCCACCACACCTTCATTCACGAGAGCATCAAAAAGTTTCTCGACGGTTTTCATTATGACGCGCACCCGATGGGCATGCTGATCTCGACGGTCGCGGCGCTTTCGACGTTCTATCCAGACGCGAAAGATATCTTCAATCCCGAATCGCGCCGCAAGCAGACCTACCGACTGCTGGGCAAGATGCCGACGCTGGCGGCCTTCGCGTACCGGCACAGCCTGGGCATGCCGTTCATCTATCCGGACAACGACCTGACCTATTGCGGAAATTTTTTGAACATGCTGTTCCGGACCACGGAATTGCAATATCGGCCCAACCCGACGCTGGAGCGCGCTCTGGATATTCTCTTCATCTTGCACGCGGATCACGAGCAGAACTGCTCCTCCACCGCTATGCGCGGAGTCGGCAGCTCGCACGTGGACCCTTATTCGGCTACGGCGGCGGCCACGGCTGCGCTTTACGGACCGCTGCACGGCGGGGCGAACGAACAAGTGCTGCGCATGCTGGTCGAGATCGGCTCCGTGAACAACGTGGCGGCGTACATCAAGCGCGTGAAAGCCGGCGAAAAGCTGCTCATGGGCTTCGGGCATCGAGTGTACAAGAATTACGATCCTCGGGCGCGCATCGTGAAGCGAATTGCGTACGAAGTGTTCGACGTGCTCGGACGGAATCCGCTGATCGATATCGCTTTGGAATGCGAGCGCATTGCACTGGAAGACGATTATTTCGTATCGCGGCGTTTGTACCCGAACGTGGACTTCTACACGGGCCTCATTTATCAAGCGATGGGATTCCCGGTAACAATGTTCCCAGTCCTATTTGCGATTCCACGCACCTCTGGCTGGATCGCGCAGTGGGAGGAGATGCTGCTCGATCCCGAGCAGAAAATAGCGCGTCCGCGCCAAATCTATCTAGGACATGATTTGCGGAGCTACATTCCTCGCGATCGTCGCGGGTAGTCAAGGCGTGTCCGCGCGCGGAGATCTCCGGCTGAGCTACTTGACTCGCCTGCGGCGTGATTTCGCTGCGCTCCAGATAGAAATCCTCATCGAAAGGTTTCGCATACCTTATTAAATCTGCGCAGCGTGCAGGCGGCGCCGAGCCTCTAAAATTAGTTTTCGCTAATCTTCTAAACGTTGCCAAATCGATTCGCCCGCGATCGCCTGCGGTGGTCGAAGTGAGCAATTGCGGCACACCTCAGAGCCGCTCTCTTCCGTCCGCGACAATTGATTGGGCTTTAATCTTAAATGTGCCGATAAACTTTTAGGAGCATTTCAGCGACTCCATCGCTCGGAATGTTTTGAGGCTAATGGCGTCGGCTCGCCACCGTGGAGCGAATTTCTTCGGAACAGGTGAAGATATTTCGGCCAAACGCAGCGCTGGCTGCTGAATCAATGGTAATCCGCTGGCCGTAGCCTCTATGGTTGCCTGAGGAATCCGCCGCAATGCCACTTACTCGCTCAAACACCGAGGCTGGCGACGCGAAGCCGCTCCGCCTGCTCATAGCTGAAGACGACCCGAACGATCTGGAACTGTGCCTCCGCGGACTCAAAAAGTCACAAATCCGTTTTGAAGCGGAGACGGTTTCCACGCGCGAGGAGTTCGTGCGGAAGCTGGCCGAATCGCAATACGACGTGGTGATCTCCGATTACCGCATGAGCGGGTGGACGGGCATGGACGCGCTTACCACCGTCCGCGAAAGCGCACCCGGCGTGCCGGTAATCCTGCTTACCGGCACACTCGGAGACGAACTGGCGGTGCAGTGCCTGAAGCTCGGCGTCACGGATTATGTGCTCAAGGACAACCTGGCCCGTTTGCCACAAGCGTTGAAGCGCGCGCGCGAGGAATCTGATCTGCGGGCCGCGGAAATACAAGCCATCGCGGCGCTGCGAGAGAGCGAATCGCGTTACCGAGGCTTGGTGAACAACGCGACTTATGGAATTTATTGGGTTTCCAACGCCGGCGATCTCCTGTTTGTGAATCCCGCGCTGGTGCGCATGCTAGGGTACGATTCCGAGCGAGATTTGTTGGAGGTGAAGAGTTCGCGAACGTTCTATGCAGATATTAGCGTACACGACCGGGTGCACGGCGAATACGCGCATAACGGGCGCGTGGACATCGTAGTGGAATGGCGGCGTAAAGACGGCAAACTCATTTCCGTGCGGCTGCATGGCCGCCAGGTGAGCGATCCCAGCCGCCCGGAACCATGCGTCGAAGTGATGGTGGAAGATATCACCGAGCGATTGCAGCTGGAAAAGCAGTTAATCCAGGCGCAGAAATTCGAAGCCATCGGCCAACTGGCGGGCGGCATCGCCCACGACTTCAACAATATGATCGGCGCGATCATCGGCTGGGCCGACATGGGCATTGAAGAATGCGAGCCGGGTTCGCGCGTACACCGCCATTTCGAAAAGGTACGGCAGCAAGCGGATCGCGCCGCCGCGCTCACCAAACAACTGCTGGCTTTTGCCCGGCGGCAGATACTCGAACCCCGAACGATCGACCTCAACAAGATAGCAGTCGAAACGCTGAGCCTGCTCGAGAACGTGATTGGGAGCAATATCGAAATCCGAGCGACCCTCGCGCCCGACTTGGCGGTGGTGCGCGCTGACCCTGTGCAGATCGAACAGGTGCTCATGAATCTGTGCATCAACGCGCGCGACGCCATGCCGGACGGCGGCTCGCTGCTGGTCGAAACTTTGAATGCAGCTCTGGATCAAGAATTCTGCTCCATGGAGCCGCAGGCGAATCCTGGAAACTACGCC
>JBOGNC010000162.1:0-10511 GCA_050747045.1 Candidatus Acidiferrales bacterium
TCAGTCCGAGGCCTAGAATCGCGAGCATAGGAATGTGCCCGGCAACGGCGATCTGGCGTTCGAGCTCGGTTCTAGCGGAGTCGATATAGGTGGTCCCGGTGGACCCGTAGATCATGGCGATGCCGTACAGGAAAAACGCCGTGGCAAACGAGCCGAGCAGGAAATACTTCATCGCGGCTTCGTTGGATTCCCTGGCTTTTCGGCGGAAACCGCACAAGATGTAGCTGGAGATGGAGCTGATTTCCAACCCGATGAAAGCGGTGATCAGTTCATTCGAGGCCGCGAGAATGCCCATGCCTGCTGTGGCGAAGAGCACCAGAGCGTAGAATTCGCCGCGTTGAATGTCTTCACGGTCGAGATAGTCGATGGAGCCAAGGATCGCCAGCGCAGCGGCACCGATTACCACCACGTGCACGAAAAGGCTGAAATTATCGGTGCTGATCAGGCGGCTATAGGCGAAGCCTTCGTGGCGGGCGGCAACGTAAATCGACGCGATCGCGACGAGCATGCCGACGAACGCAATCCAGCCCAGCACGCGGCGGCCAGCGGGCTTGATGAACGGGTCCACCAGCATAATGACGATGCCGAAGACACAGAGCACCACCTCCGGCGCAACGCGCTGCAAGTTGGCGATCTGCGCTGCGAGGCTCACCGTCATACCCGTCATGGTCGCGCCTGCCTTTCCGTGATTGCCGCGGGCAGGACGATGGCGTGCGGACCGACTTTCAGTTGCGGCGCTGGGGCCGAATGGCGGACGGCGTTCTGTGGACGCTGCAACTGATCGTTCATCTGCTGAAGCAGGGCATTGGTGGCCGGCTCCATCGGCCGCGTGAAGTATGGCGACGCGAGCCCCATGAAGAGGATGACGACGGCGACGGTGGCGAGAATGAAGCGCTCGCGGCCAGAGGCGTCCGGCAGGGTTTTATTTTTCTCAACGGTCACTTCGCCGAGAGCCACGCGTTGATATGCCCAGAGCAAATAAATCGCGGAAAGCACCGCGCCGCTGGCGGCCCAGGCGGCCCATTGATGGTGCGAGTAGAAAGTCCCGATCAGGATGAGAAATTCGCCGATGAAACCATTGAGTGGCGGCAAGGCCAGCGATGAGAGCGCGATGAACAGGAAGAAAGACATCAAAACCGGCATAGGCGTAGCCAAGCCGCCAAACTCTTTGATTTCGTGCGTATGGCGACGATCGTAGAGCATGCCGACGGCGAGGAAGAGCGCGCCCGTGGATACGCCGTGGTTGAGCATCTGGTAGATGGCGCCCTGGATGGCGATCGAGTTGAACGCAAAAATACCTAGCACCACGAAGCCGAGGTGACTCACTGATGTGTACGCGACAAGGCGCTTCAAATCATGCTGTACGGTAGCGACCAGCGCGCCATACACGATGCCAATGATGGCCAGGACGCCGATCATCGGCGCCAGTTTGTGAGCCGCCGCAGGGAAGAGCGGCAGGCAGAAGCGCAACATCCCGTAGGTGCCGAGCTTCAGCATCACCCCCGCCAGGATCACGGAGCCTGCCGTAGGGGCTTCGGTGTGCGCGTCCGGCAGCCAAGTGTGGAGTGGGAATAGCGGCACTTTGATAGCGAACGCCAAGAAAAAGGCGCCGAACAGCAGCAAGTCTGTTGTGGACGAAAGCGGCGCCCGATTGGAGAGAACGTTTTCAATCACGGGCAGGTCGAACGTACCCGTCAGATGATAGAGCCAGAGGATGCCTACCAGCATCAGGATAGAGCCAAACATGGTATACAGAATGAATTTGACGGCGGCATAGATGCGGCGCTCGTGGCCCCAGATACCGATCATGAAGTACATGGGAATCAGCGTGAGTTCCCAGAAGACGAAGAAGAGAAAGAGGTCGAGGGATACGAACACGCCGATCATGGCCATCTCGATTACCAGCAGCGAGATGAAAAAGCCCTTCACGTTTTCCTGAATGGATTTCCAGGAGCAAAGGATCGCCAGCGGCGTCAGGAAAGTGGTCAGCAGCACAAGGAACAGGCTGATGCCGTCGACGCCCATGTGGTAATGAATCGACGGGCCGATCCAATTGTAGAATTCCTGGAATTGGTAACCGGGATCGGTTCGGTCAAATCCCTTGAGCAAAAGCAGTGATACCCCGAATTCGCCGATTGACGCGGCAAAGGCGATACGGCGAATCCAGACGTGATCGTCCGAGCGCAGGACCAGCAGTGCCGCCACGCTGAATAGCGGCAGGAAGGTGATCACGGTCAGCAGGTAGGATGCCTGTGTGTGCACGCTAGCGCACCGCCAATCCAATGAATGCCAGCAATAGCATGGTGAAGCCCACCGCGCCGACCACGACCCAGGCCGCATAGCTGCGCGTGTTGCCGGATTGCAGTTCGCGCACTTCGTCGCCGGATACCCGCGCCACGGTAGCGACGCCATTCACCACGCCGTCAATCGCGCCGGTGTCTACGATTTTCCAAAGAACGTTGCGCGAGAGCCACAGAAAGGGACGAATGACCAGCGTGAGATAAATTTCATCGACGTAGTATTTGTTGATCAGCAGAACGTAAACACCGTGTAATTTCTGGGCGAGCTTATTCGGCGTGCTCGGATTCTTGATGTAGAACCACCAGGCCACCAGCAGTCCGATCACGGCCAGAATCACCGGGATGCCCACGAGGGCAAGCAAAAGTTGAACGCCCGGACTCAGGGCGGAGGCCGCCGAGGTTTCTGGAACGCGCGCCACCGGCGCGTATTTGGTGAATACCGGCTCAAGGAACTGGCCGAAATGATCGATTCCGCCAACAAGCCTCGGGGCCGCAACCCAGCCGCCGAAAATGGAAAGAAACGCCAGGATGATCAGCGGAATGGTCATTTTCAGCGGCGACTCGTGTACGTGCACGTGGTGCTCATCAAATCGCGGCTTGCCAAAGAACGTCAGGAAAATCAGGCGGAACATGTAGAACGAGGTAAGTCCCGCGGCGAGGACCCCGACTATCCATAGCCACAGAATCGCGTGCGGCCCCGACTTGGCAGCTTCCAGGATCTCGTCCTTGCTGAAAAAACCGGCGAATCCGGGAATGCCGGCGATAGCGAGCGTAGCGATGAGCATCGTCCAGTAGGTGATGGGAATTTTCTTGCGCAGGCCACCCATCCTGGTCATGTCCTGCTCGCCGCCCATGGCGTGAATTACGCTGCCGGCCGTCAGGAAGAGCAGCCCTTTGAAGAACGCATGGGTCATCAGATGGAAAATGCCAGCGGCGTACGCGCCCACGCCGCAGCCCAGAAACATGTAGCCCAGCTGCGAGATTGTGGAATACGCGAGGACTTTCTTAATGTCCGTCTGCGTCAACGCGATAGTGGCTGCGTAGAATGCCGTGATGCCGCCGACCACCGCGACCATATACATGGCGATGGGCGCGCGCGAATAAATCGGGTTCATGCGCGCGACCATGTACACGCCTGCAGTGACCATGGTGGCCGCGTGGATCAAGGCGCTGACTGGAGTGGGGCCCTCCATCGCGTCCGGCAGCCAAACGTACAGAGGCAATTGAGCCGATTTGCCGATGGCGCCGACAAATAGCAGCACGGCGATGGCGGTGAGCACGCCGGCGTGAGCCATAGTGTCCGGCTGCATTTTGGAGGCTTGATCGAACATGTTCGTGTAGGTGAGCGAGCCGAACGTCCAAAACGTCAGCAATATGCCGACCATGAAGGCCAGGTCGCCGAGACGCGTAGTAATGAAAGCTTTCTTGCCCGCGTCCGACGCCGACTTCTTGCGGAACCAGAAGGCGATCAAAATGTAACTGCAGAAACCGACGCCTTCCCATCCGACGAATAGCACCGCGAGATTCGCACCCAGCACCAGCGTGAGCATGAAGAACATGAACAGGTTCATGTACGCGAAGAAGCGGTAGTAACCGCCCTCGTGCTCCATGTAGCCGATGGAATAGATGTGAATTAGAAGGCCGACCAAAGAGACCGTCAGCAGCATGATGACGGTCAACTGATCGACTTGCAGCGCAAAATGGATGCGAAATGGATGGTCGGTCATCTCCCCAGCGGCCATCCACGTGAAGTAAGTCTTCACCCAGGGAAGCTGGCTGGCCGGGAGATACCAAAATTCGCGAACGAGTTCGCAGACCGCGGCAAAGGTTAGCGCCACGGATCCGATCGCAACCGAATTCACGGCCGCTTTCGGGAAGCGTCTCCCGAACAGGCCGTTGATCGCCGTACCCAGGATCGGCAGCGCCAAAATGATCCAGATGTTGTTGAGCATCAGCATTAGAATTTGAGCAGGTTCACGCGCTCCACGTTGAGCGACTCGCGATTTTGTGCCAGCATGATCACAATCGCCAGGCCGACCGCTGATTCAGCCGCTGCGACTACGATTACGAAAAATACGAACACCAAGCCATCGAGTTGGTGGTGGGCGCGCGCGAACGCGACGAACGCCAGATTCACGGCGTTGAGCATCAGTTCAATGGACATGAACACGGTAATCACGTTGCGCTTGAAAATGAATGCCACCACGCCGAGCCCGAACAGAACTCCGCTGAGCACCAGATAGTAGGAGATCGGAACGCTCACTGGTTTTTCCTTGCCAGCACCAATGCGCCCAAAATCGCGATCAGGATCAGAATCGACGTGGCTTCAAAGTTAAAAAGGTACTGCCGGAAAAGCGCGGCCGAAAGCGCTCGCGTGGAAACGCCCTGGACCGCCGCACCGGCGCCGTTCGCGATCTGCGAGCCAGCGCTCGATCCGTACATCCAATGCACGATTTCGATCAGCAGAAAAGCCCCCAGCGGCAATCCTGCGTACTTGGCGAATTTGCTGAAGTCGGTGCGTTCCTCGACGCCGGCATTCAGCAGCATGATTACGAAAACGAACAGAACCATCACCGCCCCTGCGTACACGATGATCTGCACCGCGGAAATGAATTCCGCGCCCAAAAGCAGATACAGAATCGCCAGCGCCACCATCACCAGGATCAGCGATAGCGCGCTGTGGATGGGTTCGCGCGCAAGAATCAGCAGGATCGCGCCGGTAACGGCCAGCAACGCACAGGCGAAAAAAACGATCAGCGGCACCATTACGCGTGCCTCGTGAACGCAGGGAAGACCAGCACCAGGGCGGTGATCACCAGATTCGCGAGCGACACCGGGAGCAGCAGCTTCCAGCCGAAGGACATCAGCTGATCGTAGCGGAAGCGAGGAAGCGTGCCTCGAACCCAAACGTAGAAGAAGAGAAACACCAGAACTTTCGCGGTGAACCAGAACGGCCCCTGCACGTACGGCGCGACCATCGGTAGGAGGCAGAGCGCTCCAATTATCAGGGCCAGCACTGTGACCACGGATAATTGCAAACGCGCTAGGCCACGCATGCGCGCGGCGGCATCGTACGCGCAATAAAAGCCGAGCGCCAAAAGCCCCGCGCCGGGCAGATAGAGTTGCCAGTGCCATGTTTCAGGGAAGGGTGAGAGCCAGCCGCCAAAAAATAGAATGGTGGCGAGGCACGACACGGTGATCATGTTCGCGTACTCGGCCATGAAAAACATGGCGAATTTAAAGCTCGAGTATTCGGTGTGGAACCCGGCGACGAGCTCCGTCTCTGCCTCCGGCAAGTCGAAGGGGATGCGATTGGTTTCCGCGATCGCGGCTGTGAGGTAACAAAGAAATCCCACAATCTGCGGAATCACATTCCACTTGGGAATAAAGTGCAGCCAATAGCCGGCTTGTCCGTTCGGTCCGTCGATAATCGAGTTGAAATTGAACGAACCGGCCAAAAGCAGCACGCCGACAACAGAAAGCGTCAACGAAACCTCGTAGCTGATCATCTGCGCCGAACTGCGCAACCCACCCAGCAGCGGGTATTTGCTGTTCGAGGACCAGCCTGCCAGCGCCACTCCGTAGACGCCCATCGAGGTGATGGCAAAAACAAACAGCAGGCCGATATCGATATTGGAAACGATAAAGATCGGCTGCCCGTTCAGAAAATGGAGGTTGGGCGGCCCAAAAGGAATCAGCGCGATAGCCGTGAGCGCCAACGATAGAGCCAGAAAAGGCGCGAGCGCGTATACCAGCCGGTCGGAAGTCGGCGGCGTGAAATCTTCCTTGAAAAGGAATTTGAGGCCGTCGGCCAGCGGCTGAAGCAGCCCGTGCGCCCCCACGTAGTACGGGCCCCAGCGGCTTTGGATATGAGCTACTACTTTGCGCTCAAACCAGGTGAGGTACGCTAACGCCGTCATCACAATGAACAGCAGAACGGCAATTTTTATTAACGATGCCACCAGGACTGAGTGCTCGGAGATGAACCCCACGGTTTCTCTTTCGCCTCGTTAGTAGAAATCAGCTTGGAACAATAGCTGCCAAGTGTACCACTGGTGAAAAGATAGTCCTCTGACGAAAAGACGGTGCCAGCGGGCGCGTTGTAGGACGGCTCCGGCGACTTGCAAGATGCCGTGGCCTGCTCCGCTCCACCCGCCAGCAAACTCGCAAAAGAAAGATCGTAACCGGGCACATGCTGCCGGATTTCGTCGAACGCCGCTTCCGGAGTTCGCAAGCGAATCGGCGTGCCCAGGCCCAGCATGCCCAGTTGGTGCGATAAAATTCGAAGCAGATCGAAATCGCTGCGCGGGCCTTGAGGATCAATCGAGCGGTGCGTCATCTGCACTTCGCCCGCGGTATTCGTGAGCGTGCCTTCCTTTTCGTATGTGGACGCGGACGGCAATACCACGTCGGCGTGCTTGGCGGTTTCGGTGAGGAACATGTCCTGCACGATTAGCAGTTCGAGACCGGCGATGCGTCCCGTTTCGGAAATCTTGAAGGTCTTCGCCGGGTTCGCGCCGACCACGTAAAGCGCTTTCAGGTTTCCGGCCGCAGCCGCTTCCATCATTTCGCGCGCGGTTAGCCCCGGCCGATCGGAAATTTCGCCGCCCCAAAGCTTGGCGAATCGCGCACGTTCTGCGCGATCGGATAGAGGGGCACATCCTGGCAAGCGATCCGGCAGCACGCCCATATCGGCGGCGCCGCGCGAATTCGAGTAGTCACCGAGCGCCATGAATTTCGTCTTACCGCCGAAGCGCGACGAGAGCGATACCAGGTCGCGAATCGCCGCGCCCTGAATCGACGCGCCGAACACCATCACTACGTCGCTTTCCGCTTCCAACGCGGCATTCAGACGCACCAAAGACTCCGTGGTATTCGCGTCGAACTGGCCCTGCCCGGTGGCCAGCCAGTGCAGTCCTTGCTCCTCGGTGCCCTGCGGCACCTGCGCCACGATTTGCGCTTGACGATGAATTTTGCTCGGGCGGCCGTTGATCACGTACAGCCGCGCCTGATGATGGCGAACGCCTGCGCGAATCTGCCACGCAACTAGTGGATTCTGATTGCTCACGTCGTTGCCGATCAGAAACACGGCGCCAGCGTTGGCGACGTCCGCCATTGTTGCCATCGATTCCTTGGCGCCCGCGCCAAGCGCCGCAGCCAAGCCTACGTAGTCGGCTGTGCGATGGTGGTCGATGTTGTTCGTGCCTAGTGTGACGCGTGCGAAGCGGTTCAGTAGATAGTTTTCTTCGTTGGTGGTGTGGTTCGAACCGATCACGCCAATCGCGGAGGGCCCGTGCGTTTCGTGCGCCTGCTTCAGCCGGCGGCTCACTTCTTCGAGGGCGTCTTCCCAGCTAGCCGGCTCGAGCGAGCCATTGCGCCGCACCAGCGGCTGGCGGATTCGCTCGGGATTCGAGGTAAAGTCAAACGCGAAGCGTCCCTTCGCGCATAAAAATTCGCCGTTGACTCCCGAATGGTCGCGGTTGTTGGCGCGAATGATTTCGTTGTTGCGCACGCTCAGCGTGGTCTTGCAGCCGTTCGAGCAATGCGCGCACGGATTGCCGACGTAGGTCATTTCCCAGGGGCGCGTCTGATAGCGATACGTGCCGCTGGTCAGAGCTCCCACGGGGCAAATGTCGATGCACATGCCGCATTCTTCGCAAGCCAGCTCTCCCGAAGCATTGGGAAGAATCACGGACTGTACACCGCGCGAGCCCACGCCCAGCGCCTTAACGTCCATGCCTTCGTCGCAAACGCGCACGCAGCGATAGCAGAGGATGCAGCGCGGCGCGTCGTAAAATACCAGAGGCGACCACTTTTCTTCCGGCGTATGCAGCTTTTCTTCCACAAAGCGGGTTTTGTCCAGCCCGTAGCGGAAGGTCATGTCCTGCAATTCGCACTCGCCGCCCTTGTCGCACACCGGACAATCGAGCGGGTGGTTGGACAGCAGGAACTCGATCATGTCCTTGCGCGCTTTGTGGACGTTCGGAGTCGCCGTCTTCACCACCATGCCGTCCGTTGCCACCAGCGTGCACGCGGTCTGCAGCTTGGGCATCTTTTCCACTTCCACCAGGCACATGCGGCAGGCCGCCTGTAGCGAGAACCCGGGGTAGTAGCAGAATGAAGGTACCTCGATCCCTTGCTGCTTGGCCGCTTCGATCACCAGCGTGCCCGCATGCGTGGTCACCTGCTGGCCATCGAGAGTAAATGTAATTTGTTTCTGTTCGGGCATGCGAGATCCTAATGAACTCCCGCGATCTCTTCAGCGGGAGCGAACGGGCATTTGCCCTGCAAATGATCTTCGAACTCGTTGCGCCATTTCTTGACGATGCTGATCGTGGGCAGCGCCGCCGCGTCTCCTAGAGCGCAGAACGTGCGTCCCAACATGTTTTTCGAAAGCTCGTCGATCAGCGGAATATCTTCCTCCGTGCCGGCGCCTTCATGGAAGCGGTCAAGCATCTTGCGCAGCCACGCCGTGCCTTCGCGGCAGGGAATGCACCAGCCGCACGACTCGTGCGCGTAGAAATGCATGATCCGCCGCGCAAAATCCACCATGCAGGTTTCTTCGTCCAGCACCACCGTGCCGCCCGAACCCAGCATCGAGCCGATTTTCGCGACTGAATCGTAGTCCATCGCGACGTCGATCTCATCGGCCGAAAGTAGCGGGCAGGAACTGCCACCCGGTACGACCGCTTTCAACTTTTTGCCACCGCGCACGCCACCGGCCACTTCTTCGATCAGACGCCGCAACGGGAATCCGAGCGGCAGCTCGTAAATACCCGGCCGGTTCACGTGACCTGAAATTGAATAGAGGCGCGTGCCGCCATTTTTCGGCACGCCCAGCGCGGCATAGGCATCGCCCCCCATGCGGATGATCGCCGGGACGGTGCTAAGCGTTTCCGCGTTGTTGATCACCGTGGGACAGCCGTAAAGTCCTACCACAGCAGGGAAGGGAGGCTTGATGCGCGGATAGCCGCGCTTGCCTTCGAGCGATTCCATCAGCGCCGATTCTTCACCGCATTCGTACGCACCCGCGCCAGTGTGCGTGCTGAGGTCAAAGTCGAAGCCGGTGCCCAGAATATTTTTGCCCAGATAGCCGCGGTCGTAAGCTTCCTTGATCGCGGGGTCCAGTATGTTGATGATGTAGCGATATTCGCCGCGGACGTAAATGTATCCGCGATGCGAATCGATCGCGCGGCCGGCAATGACCATGCCTTCGATCATCTGGTGCGGGTCCATTTCCATCAGCGGACGATCCTTGCAGGTTCCCGGCTCGCTTTCGTCCGCGTTACACAGAAGGTATTTGGGCTTGGGCGAATCCTTAGGGACGAAGCTCCACTTCATACCCGTCGGGAATCCCGCGCCGCCTCTGCCACGCAGGTTCGATTTCTTCATTTCGTCGATGATCTGGCCGGGAGTCATCTGCTTCAGCGCTTTTTCAATCGCCTGATAGCCCTCGTTCTGAATGTAAACATCAATCTTGTGCGAATCGTGAATGCCAAATCGTTTGCTGATCACCGGCACTTCAGCTTTCAGGCGCTCGTGCAGCGCTCCGGACGTGACCGGCTCCGGCGCGGGCGTTTTGCCGTCCTGAAGCTGCTCGAAAATCGCATCCACTTTGTCGGGATCGAGGTTCTCGTGGAAATCGTAGTTCACTTGCATCGCGGGAGCGCCGGTGCAGGCGCCGATACACTCCACTTCTTCCAGTGAAAACGTCCCGCTGGGCGAAACTTCCTTGTTACCGATGCCCAGCCGCTTCTGTACGTGCTGATACAACTCGTTCCCGCCGCGCAGCATGCACGAAATATTGGTGCAGACCTGGATATGGTTCCGTCCAGCCGGCTTGCGCCGCAGCATCGAGTAATACGCCAGCGTTTCAGTGACCTCCAAAATGTTCAGGTCCAGCCGGTTGGCGATCTCGTCCAGCACTTCGTCGCTCAGGTAGCCATAGTGATCCTGCGCGTACAGCATCATTGGAATCAGCGCCGACCGCTTCACCGGATACCGGCTGACGAAATCGTTGAATTTGTCGTTTAACTCTGGCGGCAGTTGCATGATTTAAAGTCGCATAGGTTCATTAAAACTAGCGGTCCACTTCCCCCAGGACGATGTCTGTGGTGCCGATGCACGCTACCACATCCGCGATCAGCCTGCCTTCGCACAATAGCGGCAGCGATTGCAGGTTCACGAATGAAGGCGCACGGAATTTCACTC
>JBOGNC010000163.1:0-10499 GCA_050747045.1 Candidatus Acidiferrales bacterium
CGATAAGCCAGCGCTCGAATTCGGCTTCCGTGGCGATGGCCGCCGGCTGATAGTCGTTTGTTACGACCACATGCTCGCAGCTGATTCGGATGCTTTCCATTGTTCCGTCCCCGGTGCCTGGGGCGTTGCCGCGCCTGGCGGTCCGTTGAGTTGCTCCCGTAGGGATGGGCCGATTGTAGGAAAATTTGCAACCGGGTCAATGGAAATGCAATGTTTTTCGTCTAAAAGTTTTCTAAACACGGAAAAGCCGCATTTTCAGCAGTTGCGAATAGTGCTCAGCGCTTTGGTAGCCAGAACTGGCGTGATAAAATTGCTTTCACGCCCTTTGCCCCAGTACTATGACGAGCCATCCCAGGCCGGTGCCGGATGTAGTGCGATTCGGTGTCTACGAGTGCGATTTCCGCACGGGCGAACTCCGTAAAAACGGAATCAAGTTAAGGCTCTCCGAGCAGCCGTTCCACCTGCTTACCATCCTCCTGGAACGCCGCGGGGAATTGGTAACTCGACAGGAATTGCGAGAACGACTATGGCCCAACGACGAATTCGGAGAGTTCAACGACGGCCTTAACACTGCGATCAATAAAGTGCGATCGGCGCTCGACGATTCGGCCGAAAATCCCCGATTCATTGAAACCGTGCCGCGGCGCGGATATCGGTTTATCGCACCGGTGGAGACTGTCCGCGGGTCTGAAGGAGCGGCAGCGGAATCAGCAGGCGAGGCGAGAAGCGGCAGCGCCGCCAGCGCTGCGCCGAATTCCGCGTCCGCCTTCTTTCTTCGGAGCCGGCGAGCATGGCTGAGTACGGGATTGATGGCGGTCGTTCTTTTAATCGCGGCGGCAGCGATCTGGTGGCGGGTGCACGCGAGAGATAGTTCCCGCGACACGACGAGGATACGGTCGATCGCCGTACTTCCTTTCGATAATTTTTCTGCGGACCCGAGCCAGAGCTACTTCGCCGACGGAATGACGGATGAACTGATCACCGATCTAGGGGAGCTCGGTTCGCTGCGGGTTACGTCGCGGGCATCGGTGATGCGTTACCGCGGCGCGCAAACGCCAATCAGCGAAATTCGCGAGGAACTCGGCGTGGATGCCGTGGTGGAGGGATCTGTGGTGCGCTCGGGAGAAAACGTCCGGGTGGACGCGCGGTTGGTGGATACCGCGGACGACCGGCAAATTTGGGCGCAGAGTTTCACACAGAGAGAGGACGACATCATCGCGCTGCAGGACCACATTGCGCGAGCCGTGGCGCAACGAATCGAAGTGGCCGTTGATCCGTTGGTGTTGAAACGGCTGGACAATGCGCCGACGGTGAACGCCGAGGCATACGAAGCGTATCTACACGGCAGCACTTACCTGGCCCAGCATTCGAACGCCGACCTATTGAAGAGCCTCGATTATTTCAAGCAAGCGACGACGATCGATCCGACTCTTGCGGTTGCTTATGCCGCGGAAGCGGAAGCGTATTGCTATCTGGGAGATTACACCGTTCTGCCAGATCGCACGGTGTGGCCGCGGGCGGAAATGGCGGCCGCGCGCGCGATCTCACTGGACGATTCGCTTGGGAAGGCGCACGCGGCTCGGGCGTTTGCGCTGTGGCGCTACGAGTGGAACTGGAGCGAAGCAGACACGGAATTCCAAAGGGCTTTGTCGCTCAGCCCCAGCGACTCGGACACACATCACCTTTACGGAACGTTTCTGGCTTCCAGAGGCGATTTCGCCGCCGCCGAGCAGCAGCTGAGAATCGCGCGAGAAATCGATCCCCTTTCGCTGATTATTCGAACCAATCTCGGCTGGCTGCGGTACTACCAGCGGGATTACACCACGGCGATCGCGGATTACCGCAGCGTATTGGAATCCGATCCCATGTTCGCTCCGGCGCGCGAAAAACTTTGGATCGCTTACGCGCTGAAAGGCGATCCTCAGGATGCGAGCGCGGAACTGGAAAAAGTCTTTCGGTACTACCACCACGCAGGATTGCTAGATCAAAAGGTCTCCACGACAAGATCGAGCGATCCGGCTGTTCGTTTTCGCGCCGAGCTTCGAGCTTACACGAATTCTGGTTACCTGACGCTTTACGAAAAATCCCGTTACCTCGCCGTGGCGGGCGACCGTGAGGCGGCCCTGAGGTCGCTGGAGGAAGCCCAGCGAGCGCGCGAATCGTGGCTCGTGTACGCGTCAATCGAGCCGGCGTTCGATTCCTTGCGCACTTCGCCAGAGTTCAAACGGCTGATTGCCACAGTCGGACCCCCTCCCGAGGCTCACCCATAGATATTGGGGCGAGTTTTTACCGAACTTGCCGAGATGCTTCGGGCAGAACCGCTTTTCGTTCCTACAGACGGCCGTAATAGACGTGGGCGGTGTATTCGATGCGCACGCGACCGTTTTTCCGGTGAGCGTCGAAAATGCGCTGGAGTTCGTCGAGCATCGGAAGGTGATTTGGATGTTGCGGCGGCGGCGAATACGACGAGCTGAGCAGGCGTCCACGCAAGCCCTCGAAATCAAATAGCTGCTCATTCGGGAAGGTTCGGTGGCGAAAATCGCCTGGCGAGAAGATAGCGGCCATGCGCTGGTCTTCAGGGTACTGTGCGGAGACTTGCGCATAGTCCGGGGAGTATTTGCGCAACAGTGCTTCGTAGGCCCGCAGGAGTTCGGAAGCTTCGACGCGGCGCTCGTTCCATACGACCGCGACCCAGCCGCACGTGCTCCCATCCGAGTGCCTACCCGAGCGCAAGATGCGCGCGAATTCCGCTCGGGCCGCGGGCGGATCGAACCAGTGAAACGCCTGGCCGGCGGTAACGAAATCCACGATGGCGTCCGGCAGAGTGGTTGCCTCGGCGGACGCCGCGACGCTGTGAAATCTCGGATAGCTGCGCAAGTATTCTTCGCCGGCCGCGCGCATTTCGGCGTTCGGCTCGACGCCGTAGACAAGGTTGCCGTTGTCCAGAAAAACGCGCGAGAGCAGGCCGGTGCCGGAGCCGACGTCCGCGATCACGGATTCGGACGTGAGGCTGCATTCCTCGCGCAGTGGGTCGAGAATCGCGCACGGATAGCCTGGACGGTAGCGGACGTAATCCGCGACGCGGGTTGAGAAGCGCTGTTTAGAATCGGTTGGCATCATCGGAGGTCGTTTCGATTCACATTATAGCGTCCGCAGCGAAAGGACATATCGGCCTTGAGAGTTTTCTTCTGACCACTTGGTATGACCATGGTATACTGATATAGTCATGAGGCATATCTATGGCCGGTAGCAAGAACAAGCTCGTGGAAGAGGTAGCCATCTCTGAATTCAAGGCCAAATGCCTCTCTCTGCTCGATAGAGTGAACAAGACAAAGAAGCCGCTGCGGGTCACGCGCCGTGGAAAACCGATCGCGGACGTGGTTCCCCCGGCTGAGGAATCGGCACCGCGTGATTGGATTGGCTCAATGGCCGGCACGATCAAGATTACCGGCGACATCATTTCACCAGTGATCGATCTTGAGGATATTGAGGCGTTGCGCGATTGAAGCTGCTGCTAGACACCCACATCTGGCTATGGAGTCTCGGCGAACCGGAAAAGCTTTCGGAACGCGTGCTCCGCGAGCTGGGGAATGATGAAAACGAACTGTGGCTGTCGCCGATCAGTTTGTGGGAGGCGCTGTTGCTACATGCTAAGGGCCGAATCCAGGTGCGTGGCGAGTCTCGGCAATCGTTGGCCGAGGCCGCTTCGCGGTTTCGCGAAGCACCACTGACCCATCAGATCGCTTTAGCGGCGCACCAGCTGGCGTTTCCGCACCGGGATCCGGCCGATCGATTTCTGGCGGCCACGGCCGAGGTGCTGGGCTTAACGCTGGTGACCGCCGACGAGCGATTGCTCGGACTGGGAAAGATTGCGACGTTGGCGAACCGGTGATTTCTACTGCTTCCGCCGGTAACGCTCTAGCGCGCGAGGCATAATGGAGTCGATCCAGGCCGCCTTCGCATCCGTGTAAGCATGCGAATCATCTGGATGCAAATCGCGGCAACGTCGCTTTTCGCGATCGTATGCCAAGGCCACTTCCGGGTTATCTCGCAGGTAATCTCGGAACGCCAAATGTCTCTCGATTTCCGAGTCCCCGGTCCGAAAGCAATGCAGTTGAACTAAACGGCGGCCGGTGGTTTTGTCGCTTAGCGTACAGTATCGGCGATTGCGAATACCGTATTCCCCCCAACATTCGTACCCGAGGCCTTCGAGCGCGGATTTCGACGCGTCGAGCTGGTCCAGTGATGTGACCTCAGGCAACAGATCGATTATTGGCTTTGCACAAATCCCTGGAATAGCCGTCGAGCCGATGTGATGAACGATTAGAAGATTTGGACCGAGCGCGTCCGCGAGTCGCTTATCCTCGTCCGCGGCCATTCTGGCCCATCCTGTAAAGTATGCAACGAGTTCGACTTTAATCGGAGCAGGCATGAGGCTTATTTTCGTGAGCGCTGCGCACAAGAGCTACTCTTCGCCCGGCTGATTTCCTGGGTCATAATGCCACCCTTAACCGGATCGTCACGGAAATGGCGACGCGGGTTAAGAAGAGCTGCTTGGAATCGAGCTTCGATCCGTTCACGATACGCCTGAGTGCACCTATTAACTGCCCCACGACTCTGGCTGGATTTCTGCGGGAACATGCTTCCCACGATGGAGTCTAATAAAAGGAGGGACTTGGCACCAGCTCGCTCTCCATGAAAAACTCCTGGCACAACTTTTGGCCCGCACGCGTGGCAACGCCGTTATTGATCGCGATAGTTGTCATCGGTTGGCTTTGCCTGTACCTAGATTCGCTCCATGAGCGGCACGAAGCGGAGCGGCTGATTTCAGACTTGAGGACGTTTCCATTCGGCACCGCCGACTTTGTGGAGGTTCGCACACTCGCAATCCGCTATGGCGGACACGCCGTTGAGTCGTTCCCGCATTTGCCGTTCCTGGCGCCAGGAGTTCCTGCTCCGCCGACGAATAGCAGGCTTTCGGGCCCCTCTGCCCTTTATCAAATACTGTTTTCGACTCAAATTCGCCCCATGCCAACGTGCACTCCCAAAAACTGTGTGTTTGAAATCTGGATTCGGCCGCATGTAATGAATTTACGGTTCAGTTACAACACTGGGTTATTCCTCATGTCCTGCCTCTCTCGAATCGGGCTGCGGCCTTGGACTGTCTGCGGGCAATTCGAAGTCAGGGGAGGTAAATTGTGGCAAAGCGAAACTTCAGTAAGTGAGATCCAGCACGCTCGAATCGGACCATACATAGGCTTCTTCCCTATGCAATATGAAGTGGTTTCCAAATCCGAAGCTAGCATGCCTACAGTCAGCCGCGGTGTGAACCGATATGACGTGGGTGCTCCCGTCATTACAGGCGTTTCGAATGTCCTGGAGACATTTTTCATTCAAGGCTCGCGCGTGCCAATTGCACGCGCGTTCGACATTCGACTTCGTTGCTTTTCGGCGGTTACACACGCTTGCAGGGGGTTTCCGGAACTGGCGCCCAGTGCTTGGGCTGCTTATCAAACCGAAATGGCACGACGCCTGAAGTAATCGAAAACAGCAGCCGAACTGAGAGGCTAGCCTGCCGGAGGGGTTCACCCTCGTCTTCGCGCATGACCCGCAAAATTCATCAGGGAAACTGGCGGAGGAAGCGGACGTCGTTCTGGTAGAGCAGCGGCAGCTCGGTGACGCCATATTTCATCATGGCCAGGCGATCGACGCCCATGCCGAACGCGAAGCCGGAATGCTTCGCGGCGTCGTAGCCATTTTTCACGAAGCCATATACCGCCGGATTCACCATGCCCGCGCCGAAAAGCTCGATCCAGCCCGAAGATTTGCAAATTCGGCAGCCCTTGCCGCCGCAGACGTGGCAGGTCGCGTCGACTTCCGCCGACGGCTCGGTGAACGGGAAATAGCTGGGGCGCAGGCGCGTCTTAGCCTTCGGCCCGAAAAATTCACGCACGAAATATTCGACGGTGCCCTTGAAATCGCAGAAGGTGATGTCTGTATCGACGGCCAAGCCCTCGATCTGGTGGAACATGTAGCCGTGCGTGGCGTCGGGATTATCGCGGCGATAAACTTTCCCTGGGACGATGATGCGCACCGGCGGCGGCTGCTTTTCCATGGTGCGAATCTGCATCGGAGAAGTGTGCGTGCGCAGCAGATGGCCTCCGCGAGCGCCTTCGATATAGAAAGTGTCCATGTTGTCGCGCGCGGGATGATGCTCGGGAATGTTGAGCGCCTCGAAATTGTAGTAGGGCATCTCAATCTCCGGGCCTTCAACCACGCTGAATCCAATCGAGAGAAAAATCCGCTGCAACTCTTCGTAGGTTTGGCGGATCAAGTGTTGGGTGCCGATGGCGCGTTCGACGCCGGGAAGCGAAAGGTCGATGCCGTCGCGCGCGGCGGCGGCTTGCTCGGCGGCAGATTCGATTTCCTTGCGTTTGGCTTCGAGCGCAGATTCGACGTGGGCTTTGAGTTTCTGAAATTCCTGGCCGACGATTTTTTTAAGTTCAGGAGGCGCGGGCTTCAGCCAGTTGTCACCAATTTGCGTTAGTACGCCGGACTTTCGACCCGTCCAAGCCCCCGCGAGAACTTTCCATTCCTCCGGATCGTTCTTCGAGCTGTGCACAATAGCTTGTTGATCGAAAAGCTGGCGAACTTCCTCGAAGCGTGACACGACTTGCCCGGGAGTCGCGTCACCGAGTTGAGCGAGCGTTCGTGTGGGGTCGGTCATCATTTCAAGAGAGCGCTGGCTCTACGAAAGCCCGCAAAACCTGGAAGCCGGCGAGACGCCGGCGCTACAAACCACATCAGAGCGCTAAGCGGCTGGCCGCTTCGGGGCAGCTTCAATGTGCTGCTTCGCAGAAGCGACCAGCACGGCGAAGCCTTCGGCGTCGGCGACGGCCATGTCCGCCAGAATCTTTCTGTCGAGATCGATGCCGCCGACTTTCAATCCATGGATTAGCTGGCTGTAGCTGAGGCCGTTGTTTCGCGCAGCCGCGCCGATGCGCTGAATCCACAGCGTGCGGAAATCGCGCTTGCGCGTGCGGCGGTCGCGATAGCTATAGCGCAGCGAGCGATTGACCGCCTCTTTCGCCGAGCGGTAGAGCTTGCTCTTGGTAAGGAAAAATCCCTTGGCATGCTTCAATAGCTTTTTGCGCCGCGCGCGACGCTTGGTGCCTCGTTTTACTCGAGCCATTTCAGTTTTCTCCTGGTGCGCGCCCCACCTGGTTACAGAACTCGGTGTGCGCTCGCCAAATCAAATTCGCCAAATTTTAACGGGAAGACAAACGAGGTCCGGCCAGCCGCAGAAATGCGCGGCGACAAGACGGGTTTGTCTCTTGGGACCGCTTACTACGCGCGAGCCGCATTTTCGCAGCCCGCACATCCGGTCGGCAGGCACCCGTTACGCACCGCCTGACACGGAAAAAATTCGCTCAGACTACTCGATGCCGTAAGGCAGGGCGCGGCGCACGTTCGGCACGTCCGCGGGATTCACTTCCACTTTGTTCAGCAGGTTACGCATACGGCGCGGCTTTTTCGTGCCGAGCAAATGGCGCTTACCGGAGCGCCAGCGCATAACTTTGCCGGTGGACGTAATCTTAAAGCGCTTGGCGGCGCCACGGTGCGTCTTTAGCTTAGCTTTCTTGTTCTTCTTCACACTTTCCTCGGATCAGAAAATTTTCAGGCTGCGCCTTCGGCCGCGGATTGCGACGAGCGCGAAGGCGACGGAGCCACAGCACCCTTTTTCGGCGCCAGCAGTGCCAGCAGGATATTCGCTTCCATGCGCGGACCGAATTCGACCTGCGCGTGTTCGCCGATATCTTTCAGCAGACGCTCCATCTTGGAGCGGCCCACGTCCTGGTGGGCCATTTCGCGGCCACGATGGAAAATCATGGCCTTCACTTTGTAGCCCTCGCCCAGGAATCGCACGATCTGGTTTTTGCGCACCTGGTAATCGTGCTCCGCGGTCGAGGGGCGGAACTTCACTTCCTTAATATGCGAGCTTTTCTGGTGCTTCTTGGCCTCGTGGGCCTTTTTACTCTGCTCGTAGAGGAACTTTCCGTAATCCACGAGCTTGCAGACCGGAGGCACGGCATTGGGCGAGATTTCTACGACGTCCAGGCCGGCTTCGCGCGCCTTCTTCATCGCATCGAAGAGGGACACGACGCCCAACTGGGTCCCCGCGTCATCGATCAACCGGACCTCGCGGGCGCGAATGCGCTCGTTAACGCGAAGACCTCCAACACCACTTCGCTCAGGGATAAAAACACCTCCGGGGCACGCTTATGGCTTCAGGCGGCCCGCTTCCCGCCCTTGGCTAAACGCTACTCCCGAGGGACGGGCTGATAAGTATAGCATGGCCGAACGGGCAACTCGCAAGCCGGTCAATCAGCCGAAAAAGCGATCAATACATTACCCGTCTTTGAGCCAACAACGGCATATCCCGAACCGACGTAGACCATACCGTTGGCGATGGCCGGGCCGGCGCCGTCGATCGCCCCGCCGTGGGCTGGAATCTTGTTGACCGTGTCGTAGGTGTGGTTCGTGGCGTACGACCAGATCTCGTGGCCGTCTGTGGTCGAAAGCGCATGGATTACGCCATTGCCGTCGCCCACGAAAGCGACTCCCGGGATGGCGGAAGTGGCCGCGGAACTCGCGACAGTGCCCGACGTCGGCGCGAACGGCGTGTACCAATCGATTTTTCCGTTGGCGAGATCGACCGCCACCATGCCGCCTGCGTGCAGACCGTAATAGATGTGCTGATCGTCCGCCGCGCCGCCCCAGACCACTCCGTTGAGCAGGTTATAGAACGGATTAGCCTTTGCGGCTGGCGGCGCGACTTTCGTCATCCAGAGCACTTTACCGTCGTCGTCCGGATCGAGGGCGATCACGCGGCCATTTTTCGTGCCGAAAACAAGCACGCGCTTGCCACTGGAAAGAGTCCGCAGAATTGGCGAGTTACCGATGTCCTGATCGGGGCCGTTGGGCTTCGGGCAGTTCGCGGGCTGATGGGGACCGTTGCACCCGCCAACGAATGCGTCGTTCTTCTCGGCCTGGTAATGCCAGAGAATCTTGCCCGTCTTCATGTCGAGCGCGACGATCGCGTCTGTGGTAGTTGGCACGGGGCGCGCTTGCGCGTCGCCAGTGCCGAAATAGATGGCGTGACGTCTGGGGTCGATCGTCGGCGAGTCCCATACGTCGCCGCCCGAGGGCGCGTACTGCTGCACACCCGCGGAATTTTTTACCGTCGGCTTCGGCACGCCGACCATGTACGTTCGCCATAGAATTTCGCCGGTCTCGGCATTGAGGGCGACCACATTGCCGCGCATCGTGCAGCAGGGGTAATCGAGAGCAGATGCGGAAAATTCCTCGGACGAAGAGACCGGCACGTATACGACTCCGTCGTAGACGGCGGGCGCAGCGGTAATTCGGGAGATAAAGTCGTCGTCGACTTTTGTTTTCCAAAGCTGTTTGCCGGTGCGCGCGTCCACGGCGTAGGCAAAAGAGTGGCCGTCGCCAAAGTAAGCGGCATACTTGGTATTACCGTTGTCTTTCACTCGGCGCACAGTGATCGCGGTACGCGTGTATCCCTCGGTTTGGTACGACCAGTAAACGCACCCGGTCTCCGCGTTGAGCGAATACACGTAGCCGATATCGGTGGGGACGAAAACGCGTCCAGAGACGACGGTTGGCTGGCCGTAGGCGGAAAGGCCGTTGGGAATGCCGAAGGCCCATTTCACTTTCAGGTGCGGCACCTGCTCGGGCGTAAGTCCGGCGGCATCAGCGGGCTCATAACGCGTGTTGGCGAGCGTTACTCCCCATCCATCCCACGCAGGCTCTGAATCGGGCGGCGCAAGCGGCGGATTCGACGCGCACTGATTGGGCATATCTTTCGCAGCACCCTGCTGCAGGCTGCCCAGCGGACGCCCGCTCAGAAACGTGGCAAGCATTTTGCGCTGATCCTCGGTGAGCGTCGAACCCTGCGCTTTCATCAGGCCGGTGGTGAGCGCCGTATAGATGCGTTCTGGAGACATTTGTCGAATCACCGACGGTTGCGGAGCGCGCGGGACATTGGGATTGCCGTGGCAAATCATGCAGTGCTGCTCGAAAACGGCGATGCCGGATTCCGTGCCGGCGGTTGGCCTGGGTCCCTGCGCGCGAGCGGCGCTGGAGAGGCCGGAGCTAAAGATCAACGCGCCAGCAGTTACTGCGATCATGCGAAGCACTCGAGTCATATACGATGCGTTCCTTCCTGATTGAAACTTATTTGTCGCTAATGCCGCCCCACGGCGAATACAGATGATACGGCAAACCGGAGCCAACCATCTCGATCCGGTGAATCTGTCCGCCGCGAATTTTGAAGCATTCCGTCACCTGTATGCTGGAAGGCTTGTTGAAAATGCCGGGCATTGTGACGGTCTGGCCGTTGGTGAGGTGGATCGTATTCACGGTGCCGTTCTGATCGAAGGTTACATTGGCCCACACCACGCCACGTTCTAGAT
>JBOGNC010000164.1:0-10494 GCA_050747045.1 Candidatus Acidiferrales bacterium
CCGTTCTTGAAGAAGCACAGCCCCGGCGATATCAAGATGACCCTGCCGAGCGCCACGCAATTCCCATCGATCGCCTTCAAGTTCGGCGTCACCGACAAAGTTTACAAAGACCACTCCGCTTTGCTGTGGGACATCGTCGAAATCATCAAAGCGGAAATGGCCCGCCTCACGTCCGAAGGCGTGAAGTACATTCAGATCGACGCGCCGCGCTACAGCTACTACATGGACCCCAAATGGCGCGACTGGATTCGCGAAAATATGCGCACCGATCCCGAAGGCGCGCTCAGCGAAGCCGTCAAAGCCGACAACGCCTGCTTGAAAGCCGCGCGAAAGCCCGGCGTCACTCTGGCGATTCATCTCTGCCGCGGAAATAGCCGCAGCCATTGGTACGCCGAGGGCGGCTACGACGCCGTCGCCGAAAAACTATTCGCCGCGCTCGACGTGGATCGCTTCCTTCTCGAATATGACGATCCGCGCTCCGGTACTTTCGAGCCGCTGCGCTTCATCCCGCGCGATAAAGTGGTTGTGCTTGGGTTGATCAGTTCGAAAATCGCTCAGCTCGAAAACGGAGACGACATCGCGCGGCGCATCAACGAAGCGGCCAAATTTTTCCCGCTCGAAAATCTCGCGCTCAGTCCTCAGTGCGGTTTCGCCTCTACCGTCGACGGGAATCTACTGACCGAAGACGAGCAGTGGGCCAAGCTGCGCTTGGTGGTCGATACCGCGCGTCGCGTCTGGAGCTAAAGTTTTCTGCCGCTACGGCAGATGGAGGATCGCATGGCAAAGGTCGTTCTTGGCGTCGGCTCGTCGCACGGGCCGATGCTTTCCACTCCACCCGATCAATGGGATCTTCGCGGCAGCGCGGATCGCAAAAACCCGCGCCATTTCTACCGCGGCGAAATGATGGATTACCAGAAACTGCTCGCCGCGCGCCAACCCGGTTTCGCTGACGTGATCGCTCCCGCCGAACGCCAAAAACGTTTCGACGCCTGTCAGCGTGCGCTTGACAAACTCGCCGCCAAATTCGCAGAGGTAAAGCCTGACGCTGTCGTGATCGTCGGCAACGACCAGCGCGAGCTTTTCAGTGAAGAGAACACTCCGGCCATGCTCGTCTTCGCCGGTGAAAAGATCGAAAACGTCCCCGAGAGCGAAGAAGTCAAAGCAAAATGGCCTCCTGGCATCGCCATCGCCGAGATCGGTCACTGCCCTCCTGGCGGGGCCGAATATCCTGGCGCGCCGGACTTCGCCAAGCACCTCGTCACCGCTCTCATCGACCAGGAATTCGACGTTTCTGAATCCGCGCGCCTGCCGAAAGTGAATGGCCACCCCCATGGCATTCCGCACGCTTTCGGCTTTCTCTTCCGCCGCATCATGGTCGATAATCCGCCGCCGACGGTTCCGTTTTTCCTGAACGCGGGAATCCCGGATAATCGCCCGAAAATCAGCCGCTGCTTGAAATTCGGTCCGGCGCTGGTGAAGGCCATCGAAAGCTGGAAGGAAGACGCGAAAGTCGCCATCTTCTGCTCCGGCGGCCTTACGCATTTTGTGATCGACGAAGATCTGGATCGCCGCGTAATCAAAGGCATGCAGGAACAGGACGAGAAAGCGCTCGCCGCGATTCCCGAAAGCTATCTTCTCGGCAACACCTGCGAAATCCGCAACTGGCTGCCCGTTTCGAGCGGCATGAATTCTCTCGGTAAGAAAATGACGCTCGTCGATTACGTCCCCTGTTATCGCACCGAAGCCGGCACCGGCAATGCTATGGGCTTCGTCTACTGGCAATGAGCGAATGGGGCACTCGATGACCCAAGCCGCAGCGCCAGATATCTTCGCTCGTCTTAATCGGCTGGACTCCTGCGCCGTCTCAGACGCACTCGATAAGCTTGGCCTCAAAGGCGCCGTCACTGGTATTGTTCCGCTCACCTGTGCGCGCCGCATTGCCGGAAAAGTTCTCACCATTCGCCTTGGCGTTGGAGAACCCCCGCCCGGAGTGCCGCGGCATATCGGCACCACAGCAATTGAAGCAGCACAGCCCGGCAACATCATTGTTGTTGAGCAGCGCAGCGGATTGAACGCAGCGGCCTGGGGAGGAATTCTCTCGCGCGGTGCAAAACTTCGCGGCGTGGCAGGCACCATCGCTGAAGGACCCGTCCGCGATGTGGATGAGGCGCGCGACGTGGATTACCCGGTCTACGGCCGCAGCGCCACGCCGTCAACCGCGCGCGGCCGCATCGTTGAGTTAGCCAACGATCAGCCGATCCTCGTTGGCGATGTGAAAGTAAACGCCGGTGATTACGCCGTCGCCGATTCCAGCGGAGTTGTTTTCATCTCCGCCAGAGAGATCGATCGCGTTCTGCCCGCCGCCGAAGAGATCGCTGCCCGCGAAGCTGCCATGGCCAAGGCCTTGCT
Source organism: Candidatus Acidiferrales bacterium (assembly GCA_050747045.1). Lineage (GTDB taxonomy): Bacteria > Acidobacteriota > Terriglobia > Acidiferrales > UBA7541 > Palsa-295. The sequence goes on from JBOGNC010000164.1 coordinate 2,410, forward strand.
CGATGGTGATCCAATCACTAAGGTGATGGGCGCGAATTACGAAAACATGCTGCGCCGCTAAAGGCGCGACGCCCCAAGGAATGACTCTCGTGGCCACTCCGGATACCGCCGTCGAACGCGCCAGCAAGCTCGACACCACGAATATCAGCGATGCCCTCGATCGCCTCGGCATCGCCGGACAATGCCTTGGAATCAAGCCGCGCGATCCTCGCTTTCGCCTGGCCGGCCGCGCTTTCACGTTGCTCTACGGCCCTGTCGGCAAACCGGCGGGCACGGTCGGCGATTTTATCGATGATATTCCGGCCGGCGCTGTGATCGCGATCGACAACGGAGGGCGCGAAGACGCCACCGTTTGGGGCGACATTCTCACCGAGATCGCCCATCGCCGCGGGATCGCCGGAACGGTGATCGATGGCGCTTGCCGCGACACGGCGTTGTGCCTCGAACTCGGCTATTCAGTGTTTAGCCGTAGCTATTCCATGCGCACCGGCAAAGACCGCGTGCAGCTCGAAGGCACGAATGTAATCGTCAACCTTGGCGACGCTCGCGTCGCACCCGGAGACATTCTGCGTGGTGACGCCGACGGCGTGATCGTCATCCCGCGCCAGCACGAATCTGAGGTTCTGGACGCCGCCGAAGACGTCTTCGCGAAAGAGGAAGCGATCCGCACGCGGATCCGCGCTGGAAAGCGTCTCGATGAAGCTCGCAAGGAACTCGGGTATCATCATCTGCAGACGAAACGCTCCTAGCGAAGTGCTTGGCGTGTTGATTGACTAATCCGAGATGCCCTCCCGATCTCATTCGCAGCCCGGCAAATCTGGCCGCGTCCTCATCGGCCCCGCGGGCTGGTCCTATCCCGATTGGCACGGAATCCTCTACCCTACGCACCGCCCGCGCGGCTTTCACGAAGCCAGCTACCTCGCGCAATTCTTCGACACGATCGAAATCAACACGTCGTTTTATAGTCCGCTGCGCCCTGACTTCGCAGCGCAATGGATCGAGCGTGTGGCCGCCAATTCACGTTTTCTCTTCACCGCGAAATTGTGGCAGCGCTTCACCCACGAAACGGGCGCAACCTCGCAAGACGAAAGCGCCGTTCGCACCGGATTCGACGTGCTGCGCGACGCTCAGCGCCTCGGTGCCGTGCTCTTGCAGTACCCGTTTTCATTCCACCACACGCCTGAAAATCTCGAACGCCTCACTCGTACGCTCGATGCTTTTCGCGACTATCCGCTCGTCGTCGAGGTGCGCCACTCGTCCTGGGTCGTGCCGGACTTTTTCCACTTCCTCCACGAGCGCCGCGTAGGCTTCTGCAATATCGACCAGCCGCTCATCGGCCGCTCTGTGAAACCGGGCGACCGCGTTACTTCCGCGCTGGGATACGTCCGCCTGCATGGCCGCCGCTACGATACGTGGTTCAGCGACGAACCCGACCTGCCAAGCCACGAGCGTTACAACTATTTGTATTCGAAAGAAGAACTGGAACCCTGGGTAAAGCGAATTCACCATGTCTCTGGGGGGGCTGAAACTACGTTCGTCGTTACCAACAACCACTTCGAAGCCAAAGGCGTGGTAAACGCTTTGCAGCTGATCAGCCTGCTAAGCGGTGAAAAAGTCAAGGTGCCTGAGACGCTTCGCCAGCGTTATCCCCAACTCGAAGCGATCGCCAGCGAACCTGTCGCGGAGCCAACGCTCTTCCCGCTGCCTCCGCCTTGAATTGTGGCAAAAACACGCCTGTCCCAAGTGCGGACGCAGGGAGAGGGTTACAGGCGGAAAGGTGTGCCACCAGGATTGCCTTGTGAAGCTTCACAAGTCACCACGCTTGCGGCGGAGCCGTGGCTAGGATTCCCTGCCTGGCGCCTACTTTGAACGCGCCTGCGGGCCACCTCCAACCAAGATCGAAGGCGCACTGGGCGATAAAAATCGCCGTCACGCACACATGTTCGCAACTCCGGCGCGATCCTCGATTTCGTTGACTCTGATTAGCTACTTCTTGAAGAGATTCTCGAAGGCTTGTCGCGCATCGGTGGGCCTAGACGAGGAAACCGCCGCCGCTACAGGCGTCTTCGCGACCGCGTACATCACCGGCGAGGTATCTTTCTCAACTGTCATGCGCAGTTCGAAAAACGTGCAGTTATTTTTCGCGTCCTTCTTGGTGATCCGCCCCGGGATGGGCTGCGTGCACTCGAACTGCCTGCCCGTATCGAAGTGCACGCACTGCTTGCAGCAGTGAATCTCCGACTGGCACCGCGGGCACTTTCCGGTGGGATCGAATCCCGGCGCTAGGACGGCGCCACAATTCGAGCAACGCGCCCTCATCACCGTTCCCACCATTCGCGGCGTTCGCGGTCCGAGCAGATCCTGCTTCGGACGCGGAGCCTCGCTCGGGCGTTCCGCGCGGTTTCGCTTCTTGTCTTCGGAATCCCGGTCGCGGTAACCCCTCGACTTATACTTCCGCTCCATGGATACCTCCTGGGGGATGAATAATCATGCCCCGAAACACGTTCTCACTTGTATCTTTGCCTCCGCGCGGTTTTATCCACGCGGCTGCAAAACTTTCTATCTCGGATTTGCATTCGTTCAGGGCCTGGAGGCTTTCGCTCGAACGGCCCAGTGCTTTGAAAGACCTTCGAAAGGCAAATCTGGTTGCAAAAATCTATGCGGACTTCCAAAACCTGCCTGCACCGCTTCCGCGGCCAAGTAGCCGCTCCGCACCGCTCCCTCCATCGTCGAGGGCCATCCGGTGCGCGTCCAATCGCCAGCCAGGTAAAAACCCTTCACACCCAAATCTTGCGCAGGCCGTCTCGCGTCCACACCCGGCTCTGGGGAAAACGTCGCGTGAACTTCCTTGATCACCGTGGCTTTCTCAAGCTTGGCGTCGCGCGTGGCCGGCAGAACACCCAGTAATTCCCGGCGGCAGAGGTCGATAATGTCCTGTCTCGATCGTTGTATCAGATCATACGAGGCGCTGATGACCAATTGCAAGTATTGCGTTCGCCCGCTTTCTATTACGTGGGATGCGCCGTCCGCCCCCTTTGATTCATTTCCTGCTTCACTTCCGTACAACAGGGTCTTGTTGAACACCCATTGCGTCGTATGGTCCAGCAGTGTCAGAAACGGTTCGGTCATCACCTGCCGGTCAAACCAAAAATGTACTCCGGTAATCGGCGCAGTGCGGATCTGCTGAACCCCGCCTAAAACCCCGCCCGCTTTTTTCAACTGCGTCGGGACAAGCCCAAGCAGCACATCGTGCGGCACGGCGGCAACGCAAGCATCCGCAGTCACTTCCGAGCCGTCTTCCATGACCGCGCACTCAAATCGGCCCTCGCATAGCCGAATCTCGCGGACCCCCGCGCGCAGCTTCACTTCCCCGCCCCGCCGGACGACCGCGTCTCTGCAGCCCTCGTATAAGTCCGCCAGCGGCACGGACGGGATTCCCACTCGATATCCGCCCCGGCTGCCGAGAAACGCCTTCCAGAACACGTCGATCCCGTAACGGGCGTCCGTGCGCGCCAGTTCTTCATCGAGCGCGCTCACCAACACCACGCGCCAGAACCGCTCGATCGCGCCCGGTGTCTGCCTCATCCGGTGCAGCCAATCGAGCATCGAGATGCCGTCGATATCCGCCGGCGAGCCGCCCGAACGGGAAATGGTCAGCAGTGCGTTCGCGATCGCTCGCTTATCCGCAAACGATAGAGCGCTGAAAAACAAAAACGACGGCGTCATGTGCAGCGGCGGAGGAAACAGCCGGGACGCCTCAATCGTCGATCGCCGCCCCTGCCGGTCCACGAAATAAAGCCGGTCGTAAAAGCGGATCTTCGCATCCGCTCCCGCGCGGCGATAGAAATCCGCTAGGTTCGTGCAGCAGCCCAGCGTCACGTGCTGGCAATTGTCTACTTCGCTGCCGTCTGGCAGCGTGTAGGATGTGGCGCGCCCGCCAAGGTGTGGACGCTTCTCAAACAAGCGGACTTGCAGGCCCGCGTCAGCCAGCGCGACGGCGCAGGAGAGGCCCGCCAGTCCGCCGCCGATCACCAGAACGCTTTGCGAGGGCATCCTTTTTCCACCAGTTGCTCATTCCCGCCGTCAGCAGGTATTGCAGTTTCTCGGCGCTCGAAAGAGAGATGCGCCCGGCGAACACGTCGAACCCGCTCTCCTCGATGCGCGCCAGCAGCGCGCTGTACGTGCGAACCAACGCCCATAAGGTCGCGCGGCTGTCGCCGTCCACTTGCCGCACCAACGGCGCGCCTTCCTGATACAAACGCCACGCCCGGTCCGCTTCGAATTCCAGCAGCTTGCGCAGTTGCGGAGACACCGGCCCGCGCAAGTCCTCTTCGCGCAGGCTGAATTTCGCTAAATCCTCTTGCGGCAGATAGACGCGGCCCATTTCGAAGTCACCCTTCACGTCGCGAATGATATTCGTCATCTGGAAAGCAAGCCCCAGCCGTTCGGCAAGATCGGGCGCGTGCGGACCGCGAAAACCGAAAACATGCAGGCAAGTGAGTCCTACCGTGCCCGCCACGCGATAGCAATATTCCGTCAAGCGGTCAAACGTAGCGTAGCGCTCGATGGTCAAATCCATTTCCGCGCCAAGGATCAAATCGTGGAAATAGCGCGCCGGAATCTCGAATCGCGTTATGGTGTCCGCGAGAGCCGGCAAAATCGCGTGCCCATCCGTTCGCCCCGCGACAGCCTCATCCAGCCAGCCGCGCCAGCGTGCCAGACCGCTCCGCTTCGATTCCAAGTCGCTCGGCTCGTCCGAAACATTATCGATAAGCCGCATGAACGCGTAGAGCGCGCAGAGCGCGTTGCGCTTCTCGCGCTTCAGTCCGTAAAACGCCAGATAAAAACTGCTGTGCGCCGCCCGCGCGATGCGATTGCACTCCGCGTATGACTCCGCAACTGCGCCTGGATCGGCAATGCGCGGCGCCGCGTTTGCCGATGCCGGAGAAATCGCGGCCGGCAACGGCTGGGCCTCGATACCTTGACGCGGAAGCACCTTCGAGCCCAACGCGCCAATCAGCAAGCGGGCTCCGGTCGCCTTCGAGAGAGCCGGACGGTGCTGCAGCGTGTTGTAACCCGATTTTTCGATCGCATCAAGAATTGCCATTCCACCGCGGCTGAAAAGCTCTATGTCGACTCGCAGATTGCCGTCGACCATTCGCGCCAGCGGCAAGCCCGCCACGAAAAGCCCTCGCGCTCGCGCGATCAGCTCTTTCATCAGCTGCGCGTAGCGCTGGTCGAATTTGCGCTCGACGATTTCCGCTTCCGTTAGGCCGTGCGCCGTAAACGCTGAAGTCGGAATGTAGATGCGCCCCTTTTCCAGGTCGCGCCCAACGTCCTGCCAGAAATTCGCCAACTGCAGAGCCGTACACGTGTAGTCCGAGAGGCGCTGACGCTCTTCATCGCGATACCCGCAAACGTACAGCACCAGTCGCCCCACGGGATTCGCGGAGTAGACGCAATAGTCGAGCACCTCGTCCCATGTGGCGTATCGTGAAACCTGCTGATCCTGCCGGAAGGCGCGCAATAAATCCGCAAACGGCCGCAGCGGAATTTCTTTCGCGCGAATCGTCTCGCGCAGCGCGACCAAAACCGGATGTGACGGCCCGCTGCCCTCAGGCCCATAAATAAGCCGCAGATCGTCCTCCCACGCATCGAGCAGATGGAGCGCGCGCGCGCGATCGGGCACTTCATCACCCAAATCGTCGGACCAGCGGCAGTACGCGTACACGTTGTAAAAATGCTGATGCAGATGGCGCGGCAGCAGCCACGAAACCACATTGAAATTTTCGTAGTGGTGCGTCGCCAGCCAACGCGTATAGCGCTGGGCATCTTCTGCGCCGCATCCTTCAGTCGGCAGATTCTTGGCGATTTCGAGTTCGGGGGTCGGTAACATGGAGAATCAGAGCAGGCTCATTTTTGTGTCGATCTGAACGGCGTCCGCTCCTTTGTTTTCAATGGCTTATGCGCGCTTTAGATTTGCAGGGTGTGTCGATCTGCAGCGCTTGTGCGCGGCGCACAACGCCAATAGCGCTTCGCCCACCCGGGGCGCCGCGAATCACGGAATGATCGCCGTCTTCAGCTCGCCATTGCGACACTTCATCTGCTGGAACACGCCAGGCAGCTCCGCAAGAGGCGCTTCGCCGGTAACGAAATCGGCGGCGCGAACCTCGCCGCGCACGATGGCGTCCAGCGAGTCGCGAATGAACCGAGGCGTGTGGTGAAAGGTCGATTTGATGGTCACCTCGGAGTAGTGCAAGATCGTCGGATCGATCTTCACTTCCGCCCCGCGCGGACAGCCGCCAAACAGATTGACGGCGCCACCCTTACGAACCACCGAGAGCGCCCACTGCCACGTTTCAACGCGGCCAACGGCTTCGATCACCGCATCGGCGCCGCGGCCGCCTTCGGTCAACTGTTTTACCAGAGCGACGGGATTCTCGATTTCCGCGACGTCGAAAGTAGCGATCGCGCCAAGCCGCTCGGCCGCGCGCATTTGGCTGGGCCGCTTGCCCACGGCGATCACTCGCGCGCCACGCACAGAGAGCAAGCGAACGAACCCCAAGCCGATGGGACCGCAACCGATTACGACCACCGTATCGCCCGGCTGAATGTTCGTTTCGTGGATGCCGCGTAGCACGCAGGCCAGCGGCTCGACCAGAGCAGCGTCTGCAAACGACACGTTTTCGGGAATCTCCAGCATGTTGCGTCGAACAATGCGTCCGGGAATACGGATGTATTCCGCGTAGGCACCGTTGTTGAATAGCAAATCCTCGCACAGATTGGGCTGGCCTTTGCGGCAGTAAAAGCAGGCCTCGCAAGGCGCGGAATTCGACGGAACGACGCGCATGCCCTTGCGGACCGAGCCGTTCACCGCGCTGCCGGTTTCTTCAATCACACCGGCAAGCTCATGGCCAAAAAGCGCGGGCGGCGTGATCATTCGCTCGTGGAATCCCTGCTTCCAAACTTTCAAATCGGTGCCGCACGTAAGCGCCACGTGCACGCGGACGAGGACGTCGCTTTCTCCTAATCTGGGAATATCGACGTGCTCGATCTTTATATCTTCGCGGCCGTACAGGACCGCCGCGGTCATGTGTCCGTTTCTAGATGATCTGCTCATTCGTGAACGATGAGTGCCTTTAGAGTATCGCCCTTTGGATGCGCCGCCAAGTCCAGTGCTTCGGAGATGCGTTCGAGTGGGAACCGGTGCGAAATGGTGTCGCGGACGGGCAGCCGTTTCGAGAAAACGAGCTCCGCAGATTCGGCCTGGTCTTCTACCGAGGCGCTGTAGCTGCCCAAGATCTCGCGCTCTTCCACGCCGACGGCGGCGGCGGGAAAACCAAGCTGCAGCACGGGATCGTTGTGCGCGAAAAGCAGCACACGGCCGCCGGGACGCGTGATTGCCAGAGCCTCGGCAACGAGCGGAGGATTGGGCGCTGCGAGCAACACGGCATCAGCACCGCGGCCCCCGGTGCGAGCGCGAATTTCAGCGATCAAGGGGGTGGTGCGCGGATCGAAGGATTCTACGGCGCCGAAGCGCACGCTGGCGGCGCGGCGAAGTTCCAGCGGATCGCTGGTGTAGACTTTCGCGCCTTCCAACCTGGCTATCATGGCGACCAGCATGCCGATCGGCCCCTGGCCTATTACCAGCACCGTTTCTCCCTGGGCGACGCGCGCTTTGCGAACCGCCTTCAGGGACGTATTGACCGGCTCGACAAAGGTAGCTTCTTCGAAGGTGACGTCCCGCGGAAGTGCAATCATTCCGCGCTCGACGATCCACGACATTGCCCGGACGTACTGGGCGAAGCCTCCGCCACTGGGTTCGAATCCCGCGGTCAGGCCCGTTCTCTTGTATCCGGCGCATTGCGAGAACAGCTTGTGCCGGCAATAGAAGCAGTTGCCGCAGGGAATGTGATGAAAGCTGACGACGCGGTCGCCCGGCTTAAACTTGGTAACGCCGCGGCCAACCTCAACGATTGTGCCAGCGAGTTCGTGACCCAGAATTTGCGGCGGCTTCACGAAGCCGTGATGGATTTTTTTGATATCCGTGCCGCAAATTCCGCAGGCGGCAACGCGGAAAAGCAC
>JBOGNC010000165.1:0-10400 GCA_050747045.1 Candidatus Acidiferrales bacterium
ACTCGATGACCGCATCTTCCTGTAATCGGCGGCGGCCGCTCGGCAACGACTCGACCAGCACTGGGATTCGCACGGGCAAGGCATTTGGAAAGAGACGAGACAGCTTTGCCACGCACGTCTGCTCGGTTCGCGTCGAGGCCACTTCTGGATGGCCGGTCAACATCAGAATATCTGCCTTTCACAGCACACAGCGATCAGCGCCATCGTGAGAGACCCCATTTCACAGCGATCGCATCGGACGAGATCGAGCCACAGGAGACATGCACGAGTGACGCCAAAAAATCCGCATTCGGAGATAGCATAACTTGCCTATTTATATGTCGTTACGGGCGGTGGGAGCGAGCGGTGACCCGCTGTCGTCTCATCCTGATACGGAAATCTCAGCAGTGTCTCGTATCCAAAGGGGGATGAGAGACGGACGGTTGGACACTGCCGGACAGATCATTGGACGCTTTCGACCAATTGCTTCTGGCTGGGACGAGGAGGAATGTTGTAGCGCTTCAGGCGGCGGTAGAGGGTCGCGCGGCTGATTCCCAACATTTTTCCGGCAATCGCTTTGTCGCCACCCGCCTGCTCGAAAACGCGGAGAATCGTCATCCGTTCCAAATCCGCCAAAGCAGTCGTGGACAGCTCGGCAGACTCTTGGGTGAAAGAGTCCAAATCCTGCGCATCGTGAACGGCCAGCGGAAGGTCCGCAAGGTCAATGGTATGGTGATCCCCTAGGGCAACGGCTCGAGCGATGCAGTTCTCCAGTTCCCTGATATTGCCGGGCCAATCGTACTGCAGGAAAGTCTTCATCACCGCTGGAGCAATCTGCACGTTTTCACCCGGAGCGTAGCGGTCGAGGAAGCAGTGCGCTAGTTGCGGGATGTCGGAGCGGCGTTCGCGAAGGCTTGGTAAGTGCACGGTTACTACGTTCAGCCGGAAATAAAGATCTTTGCGAAACGTCCCGGCGCGGTAGGCGGCCTCGAGATCGCGGTTCGTGGCTGCGATTACGCGAGTCTCCACCGATACTTTGTCGTTGCTTCCGACCGGGCGAACTTCCTTCTCTTGAAGCACGCGCAATAATTTCGCCTGCATCTCGAGCGGCAGCTCGCCAATCTCATCCAGGAAAATGGTTCCGCTGTTCGCCGCTTGGAAAAGCCCCCGTTTGGATCGCAGTGCCCCGGTAAACGCGCCCTTTTCGTGGCCGAACAGCTCGCTTTCCATCAAAGTGGGAACGAGCGCACCGCAATCCACGGCAACGAACGGCATTCTCGCGAGTGGCCCCCGAAAATGAATGGCACGAGCTACGAGCTCCTTGCCTGTGCCGCTTTCACCGGTGATCAAGACGGGGGTACGAGTGTCCTTCAAGCGAGAAACCATGCGCAGCACATCTTGAATTTTGGTCGACGTACCCACGATGCCGTCGAGTTCCGAATCAGCGCTTATGCGCTCGCGCAGAAATTGGTTCTCGGTCACCAATCTCACTTTTTCGGCCATGCGCTGCAGCAACTGGCGCAGGCGCTCGACGCGGAAAGGCTTTTCGATGTAGTCGTACGCGCCCTCGCGCATAGTCTCCACGGCTGACTCGATTGAACCATGCCCCGTCATGATAGCGATCTCCGTGCGAGGCAAGACGTCCTTCATCTTGCGCAGTAGATCGGTGCCTGACTGGCCCGGCAACCTCAGGTCCGTGACGACGATGTCGGGAGGCGCAGTCTCCACCGTCGCCAGTGCAGCCTCGGCCGTGTCGGCCTCGGCGCATGCGAAATTCAGGCCTTGTCCCACCGTAACGCACAAGCGCCGGATGCTCTGTTCATCGTCCACAATCAGCAATCGCAATTGCGGTTCCTGTTTCATGGTTTGCCTATGGTTCCCTCGACCGCCGCCAGAAATTGCTGAAGGCGAAACGGCTTCTCAATACACGGCGTATTCGCGTGCGCCAGCAGTGTGGCCGTCTCCGAACTCGCGGTGTCGCCGGTGATAAACACGAACCGCGCCGCTAATCCGGGATTGTGGCGTTGCAGCCACTCGTGCACTTCCGCGCCGCTGATCGCGCCGGGAGTGCGGACGTCCGAAATCACACCGCGAAATTCGCGCGAGGCGAGCAGCTGCAATCCGTCGGCGGCCGACGTGGAAATCACCACGCCGTAGCCGCGACGTTCCAACGCGATGCGCAGAAAACCGGCGACCGATACCTCGTCCTCGATCACCAATATCGGCTCTCGCACGTCGATTGCGCGTGCTTCCTTCATTGGCGCGCCTCATCAACGGCACGCGCCGCGATCTGGTCGGTTGCCGCGGGAAGCCGCACTTTGAAGGTGCAGCCGAAACCGTCCGAATTGTTTTGCGCCACGATGTCGCCGCGATGCGCGCGAATGATGCCGTAGCAGATGCTTAGTCCAAGACCTGTGCCCTTGCCGACTTCTTTTGTCGTGTAGAACGGATCGAAAATTCGCTCCGGATGACGGATACCGGGGCCATTGTCGCTGAAGCAAATTTCCACGTGGCCATTCTTCCGAGAAGTGGCGATTTCAATTCGGCCTGGGCGGCGCACTTCCTGGATCGCGTCGTAGGCGTTATTCAAAATATTCAGAAACACTTGCTGCAGCTCGTGCGGATCGCCCACGGTCAGCGGCATCTCGTCCCCATAGCTTTCGATCACTTCCACACCGTGGCTCGATAGATCGTAGGAACGTAGTTTTAGCGTCTGCTGAACAACTGCGTTCACGCGTACAGGTTCCCGCTGCGCCGGCATTTCCCGCGCGAAGCTCAGAAGATTTTGAACGATCTGCCGCGTGCGCTCGGCTTCCTGCAGGATCACAGTGAGATCCTGTTTCGCTTCGGAGGGCAGCGCGGGGTTTTCAAGGAGCAGGTCCGTGAAACCGACGATTGCCGCCAGAGGATTATTTACCTCGTGCGCCACGCCGGAGACTAGTTGGCCGAGCGCAGCCATTTTCTCAGTATGCATAAGTTTCGCATTTAAACTGGCGGCGTCCGTAACGTCGGTCATCACGACGACCACGCTATTGATCTCATCGTTTTCGTCCCGCATGGGACTGAGGCTAATCGAAAATTGCCCGATCGATTGGCTACTGCGAAGCACGGGAATTTCGAGATTTTCGATGGCAGTACCGCCGAGAGCGCGTTCAACCGCGTCTGCCATGAGGGGGCTTCGCGCGTGTGGGATCATCTTAACCAGCGGTTGACCCAACAAGCTTTCCTCGCGAAAGCCGGCTTCAGAACAGCGCCGGTTGGCGTAGCTGACCAAACCCGCCGTATCGAGCACCAGAATCATGCTCTGCGTGTTGTTGAGAATATTGCGATTGAAATCTCTCTCGTGGCGGTAGCGCCGCTCGGCCTCGCGCCGGTCGGTAATGTCTTTCATTACGTGAATCGTCCGCACGTCGCCTTCGGGTCTGGAATGAATCCGCGAGCTGGAGACCACATAGGTTCGCGCGTCTGCCGGATAGACGAATTCTTCGCGGGCAGCCGCGAGATTCCGGCAGAACGGGCACGCTCCGGCGCGCGCGGCCGAACCTAAGATTCCAAGTTCAGCAACCTCTTTGCCGATCGTTTCAGCGGGACGCGTTTCCAGTAGTTCGGCAAGCGCGCGGTTCAAGCGCAATACGCGTCCTGACGCGTCGTGCACTAGGATAAAGTCCGAAATCGCGTCAACATCCTCGACCCACTGTCTTCGCGACTGCTCGATGCGGGAGAAGAGGCGTAGGTTTTCGAGTGCCACCGACGCATGCGCGCCGAGCGCCGCTAGAACCTGCTCCTCGATGACCGAAAGATCGCGCTGCAGATCAGCCAAAGCCAGAACGCCCAGCAATGCACCTTCATTTCGCGCTAAGCGGACCAACCGAATAGAGCGCCAGCCGAGCGCGTCCGATATGTCCCAGCCGAGAAGAACCGGGGCTGCGACCGACACAATTTCCGATCCCTTTTCGTTGCAGTGTTTGTCGAGGGCCGCGGACATGCGTTCTCGAAGCTTCTCGTTCCACCGACCGCCAGCGCCGTAGAGGCTCGCGATTTGCCATGAGGATCCGCTCTGCAGGGCCAATGCGGCCCCGCGGGCTCCAAACATTTCCGCCGTGCGAGTGGTGAGGCGGCGGCCAAACTCATCGATGCCGGCGGATGGATTTAGCTCCAGAGCTGTGGCGGAGAACTGCGCGAGCAGCGTCTCGACCGTGACGTCGAGGCGCGCTGGGACTTCTCGGATTCGTCTAAGTGCACGCATGGAGGATGGGGGGCTTGCGCGCGCTTGCCTACACCGTTGTCCACGTTACGGTGCAATCTCAATTTGAGTCAACAACTGCAGCGGCGCGGTTGCTCTAAGCTACAATCACTGTCTCGTCGCAGGCTGAGACGATAATCGAGCCCCGACCTACAGTTTGAGACGAAGACTCTGCCCCTCGCCGTGAATTGAAACCGCCTCAGCGTGCGCGAAGTTCTTTTTTTTCAATGTGTTGCCGCAAATGGCTCCAAGGGCACATTATTGCCACAACCGTGGCACCCGCCGTGCATTTTCTGCTGTCGGATTTCTCCCTGATGGAGGGGTATGCGATGAAACTCAAGAATGTATTCGCGGGACTGGGACTTATGGCGGTGCTAGGTGGAACCGTCGTTGTGGTGGCTCCCAGAACGCTGGCGCAAGACGCTACAACGGATGCCGCCAAGCGCAAGGTCCGTGTCAAGGTGACCCCCGAGTATCCCGACTTGGCACGACAGATGAACGTGACCGGAAAAGTGAAGATCGAGGCAAAGATCGCGGCGGATGGACACGTCGCCGATACGCGGGTCGTGGGCGGAAGTCCCTTGCTAGTCAATGCAGCTCTGAACGCGCTGAAGAAATGGCGCTTCGAGCCGGCACCCAAGGAAACAACCGAGATCGTCGAGTTCACTTTCAACGGAACGGCAAATTAGGCACTCACCAATTGCAGCAGGGCGGATCGGGGCGGGAGGTTTTCATATGACGATTAGTAAGAAGCTGTACATGGGATTCGGCGCCGTTCTGGCGATCATGCTGGTTCTTCTGTTGATTAACGTTTTCACCGTTATGCGCCAATACAGCACGCGCAATCAGGTGACGGCGACACTGAACGACGTTCAAGCGATCCAGAACGTTCAATACGGCATCAGCGAAAACCGCTTGAACCTGGCGAATTATCTTCTGAGCGGCGATCTCCGCGATGAGGAAAAGACCAACAAGGGAATCAGCGACCTCGATCAGGAACTAAAGAATAGCCAGGGGAAGGTAACCGACCAAAATCTTCGCAGCGCCCTCTCGCAGGTCGAAGACAATGAGCAACAGTGGGCCGACAGCTTTGCCAAGCCGATGATTGCCAAGCGACATCAGGTGGATTCAGGAGACGCCACCGTTTCGGACTTGCAGATTTACTATCTGCAACATGATCCCGCATCGTGGATCAATAAGTCCACGAGCATCCTGGATCAAGCAAGCCAGGAAGTGCGTAAAGCGCAGGACAATTCGAACGCTTCGGCGGCTAGCGCCACTCTCTTAAGTGCGATATTGACGATTGTCGGCACCCTGCTTACCGTCGTGCTCGGCGGCTTCATTGCGTTCTATACCGCAAAATCCATCACCCAACCCCTGTATCACCTAATCGAAGTGGCGCGGCGCATTGGCGATTCGGGCGACCTTGACCAATCGATCGACGTGCACCGCAGCGACGAGGTCGGGGTTCTCGCCGAGAATTTCAACAAGATGATCGTGCACCTGAAGGAGATGGCGTCCGTTTCCGCGGCCATCGCTGAAGGGCAGCTCGCCGTGGCGGTCCAGCCGCGTTCGAACCAGGACACTATGGCGAAAGCTTTCGGGCGTATGACTCAGGGCCTTCGCGATCTCGTCCGCAGAGTCCGCGACAGTGCTTCGCAGGTCGCCAGCGGCGCCGGACAAATGGCCAGCGCGTCCGACGAATCAGCCAAAGTGAGCGTGCAAGCGGCGTCCGCGATCGATGAAGTGACCAGCACGATGCATGAGATGAGCATCAACGTGCAGAACGTAGTGAAGAACACACAGCTACAGGCTTCCAGCGTTGCGGAGACATCTGCATCGATCGATCAGATGGTCACGTCGATTCAGCGCGTCGCAGATACGGCTAAACTCCTGGTAGACATTTCCCATCGTTCGAGAGAAGAAGCACGCGTGGGCATGGAAACCATGGACAAGGCCACCACAGGCCTGAATCGCGCGAGCACGGCGATTCAATCCTCCGCGGAAATTATAGACGTGCTCGGTCGCCGCGCGGACAGCATCGGCAAGATCATCGAAGTGATCGACGATTTGGCCGAACAGACCAACCTACTCGCACTGAACGCGGCCATCGAAGCAGCACGCGCCGGCGAGCACGGACTGGGGTTCGCAGTCGTTGCCGAGGAAGTCCGCAAGCTTGCCGAGAAATCCACGCAATCCACCAAAGAAATTTCCGAGCTAATTCAGGGCATTCAAAAGGAAGCCCGCGAAGCTGTCGACAATATGGAAAAGAGCACTTCGATGGTTCAAGACGGTTTGGTGCTCAACAAAGATTTGAGCCTCGCGCTGGACAAAATCTCCGACGTTGTCTCCGAGGTCTACAAGTATTCGCAAGAAATCGGCGCGGCCACCATGGAGCAATCCAGCGGCTCGTCGCAGATTGCGAAGGCTACCAACCGGCTGACCGAAATCACCCAGGAGATCAATTCTTCCGTCGAAGAACAAGCATCGGGTGCGCAAGCCGTGGTTCGCGCAATGGAGCGCATGCGCGAGCTCGTCCAGCAATCCACATCGAGTTCGACGGAACTCGCGGCCGCAGCCGAACAAATGTCCAAGCTCTCTCGGCAACTGCTTGAATCGATGGACCGCTTTGCGCTGGAAGAGGCGTATTCAGAGCATCGGCGTTCGGCCGCCCATCGCGCCTCGCCGGCGCACGATCGCCTTGCGCCAGTGGAATATGCCGAGCCGGTGCGAGCCTAGCTGTCCGAGGGCTATCTATGGACAAAGAATTGCAGGTCGTCGGCTTCCGGATCGGGCGTGAGACGTTTGGTCTTCCCATCTCGATCGTTCGCGAAATCGTTCGCGTCCCCGAAATCACTGCAGTTCCCAACGCTCCCGATTACATCGAGGGAGTGATCAACCTGCGCGGACGAATCATTCCGGTGGTAGACCTCCGCAAGCGGTTCGGTCAGAAGTCAATCGAGGCTAGCAAGAAGAATCGCATTGTAGTGGTCGAACTCGGGCCGCGCGCTTTCGGCCTGATCGTCAATTCAGCTTCTGAGGTCTTGCGTATTCCGCCATCGGAAATCGAGGAGCCCAGCAACGTATTCCAGGAAGGCGAACTCGATTTCGTAACCGGCGTAGGCAAGCTGAAGGGCCGCCTGGTGATACTGCTCGACGTGAGCAGAATTCTGAAGCGCGGCGAGCTAAGTAACATCGATCAAATCGCGGGCATGCCCGAACTCGTCGCCGCGGGCGAGCCGGCGCGCAGGCTCTAGGCCGGGCAGCACAGCAACTTCGAGGGACGAATGTCCACTACGTTCACCACGCAAATCCCGCTGACCGACGCGGAACTGAAACTATTGCAAACGCTGGTCTACCAGGAATGCGGCATGTATTTTGACGAGCGCCGCACACATTTTCTTCGCGACCGCCTTCAGCGCCGCTTGAAAGCCTGCCAGCTCGATTCGTTTTACGCCTACTATCGCCTGCTCACGAGCCGTGAAGGGAAAAAAGAACTCACCGCTCTGCTCGAAAATCTCACCGTAAACGAAACCAGCTTTTTTCGCATTCGCCCCCAGCTGGAGCTCTTTCAAAAAGTTACTTTCGAGGCGCTGCTCAAGCGGAAGCAGGAGCGTCGCGATTGGTCGATTCGGATCTGGAGCGCGGGATGTTCCACCGGGCAAGAGCCTTACTCGCTTGCCATTCTCGCTTGCGACGCGCTCGCGTACTACTATCTGCGAAACCCGCTCCCATTCGAAGTGCCCACACCCAAGCCGCTGATTCCGCCGCCCTGGAAGGTGGATATCCTAGCGTCCGACATAAACTACTCCGCGCTCTTGACGGCGCAGCAGGGTGTTTACACCGAAGCACAAATGGAGGCGGTGGATTACACCTGCAGGCTTCGCTACTTCGAGAAAATCGCCGACAAATATTCCGTGAAGCCCGCGCTGAAGAATCTAGTTCAGTTCGACTTTCACAACCTTAAAGCGGAATTCCTGCCGCAGGGCAACGACATTATTTTCTGCCGCAACGTGATGATCTATTTCGACGAGGCGGAGCAGAAGCGGCTGATAGACAAGTTTTACAGATGCTTGAATCCCGAGGGCTATCTCTTCGTCGGACATGCCGAAAGCCTTTTTGGACTCACTACCAAATTCCACATGATCCACGAGAACAACGCGACCGTGTATCAGCGGATCGAGGGGGCGCAGTGAGCTTTCCGTCCGACGAACACTCCTCCGAGTTGCGCGATCTGTTTTTCGAGAGCGCGGAGGAGATCCTCCAAGGCATGAACGAAGCTGGCCTCGCGCTAGAGCAGCACCCTGGCGATGCCGAGCAATTGCGGCATGTCCGGCGCGCTGTACACACTCTCAAGGGCGATTCGGCAGCCTGCGGCTATCGCCAGCTCAGCGAACTCGCGCACGAATTCGAGGACGTGCTGACTCCCGACCTCGCTCAACAGTACGTTGGCTCGCTGGCCGATGTAATTCTGATCGCAGCGGACACCTTTCACGAAATGCTGGCCGCGTATCGCAACAATCTCCAGCCTCCTTCCGGAGACGCGCTCCGCGAGCACATCACCAAGTTGCTGCGAAAACCTGCGTCCGAAATCCAGGCTCCGGCGTCAGAGGCGAAATTCGAGTGGACAGAATACGAGAGGTTGACGATCGCGGACGCCATTCGCAAAGGGGAATCCGTTTATAACGTCGCGGTTTACCTCGACCCGCGGGCGCCGCTACCCGCAGCTGCTTTCGAATTGGCGCGCAAAGCCATCGAGAGCGCCGGAAAAGTTCTCGCGCTCCGACCCGAAGCCGGAACGTTCAGCGACAAGACGCGCATGATTGAAGCAGCGCTGCTGACCGCGCAAACGCCGGACTGGATTCGCACGCGCTGCCATGTACCCTCGATGGTCGAGAAGATCTCGATCGAGCAGCTCCACGCTCCCACCGCAACGCCGCGCGACTTGCTCGATATTTTGCTTGAATCCGAAGCCGCCGCGATTGCCGGCGGGATCAAGCCAGCCGCCATCGAGCCCCAGGAGGATGATGCACGCGACTCTGGCGCGTCGGGCGGAGTCACGCACACCGAAAACAGCCTCCGCGTGGACGCCGGACGCATCGACACGGTGATGAACCTCGTCGGCGAAATGATTATCGGGAAGTCGATGCTGCAGCGCGCCGTCGCTGAATTCGAACGTGTCCACTCCGCCGATCCTCTGCGCGGCAAATTCTCCGACGCGCTGGCCTTTCAATCGCGCGTCCTCGGCGAATTGCAAAAATCGGTGATGAAAATTCGCATGGTGCCGGTCGAGCAACTGTTCCGCCGATTTCCGCGAATTGTCCGCGATGTCGCGCGGCTCCGTAGCAAAGATATCGGCCTGGAATTAGCGGGACAAAATACCGATTTGGACAAAAGCATTCTCGACGCACTTGCCGAGCCTCTCGCGCACTTGGTACGCAACGCGGCTGACCACGGCATCGAGGGCGTCGAAGAGCGCCACGGCGCCGGCAAAGCCGTCCGCGGCACCATTCGCTTGAACGCCTATCACGACGGCGATGAGGTGGTTATCGAAGTGTCGGACGATGGCCGCGGCCTTGATCGCGACAAGATTCTTCGCCGTGCCGTCGAACGCGGAATCGTTACCGCCGAAGAAGCTATGCGGCTCAACGAAACGGAATCCTTGCAGTTGATCTTCGCTGCCGGCCTGAGCACCGCGGACGAAGTCACCGAAATTTCAGGGCGTGGCGTTGGCTTGGACGTGGTGAAAACCGCCGTCGAAGCGCTCAAGGGTAATGTCGAGCTTCAGAGCAAACCCGGGCATGGCACCACCTTCCGTCTTTCCGTGCCGCTAACCTTGGCCAGCATTCAGGCTCTGCTTTTCCGCGTTCACGACCGCCTGTACGCCGTCCCAATCGCGTCCGTTGGCGAAATTACGCGCATTTCCGAGAATGATGTCCATTGCGTGGACGATCACGAGGTTTTTCAACTGCGCGATCAAGTGCTCACTCTCGTTCGGCTAGGCCACTTGGAACGTTTCGCGGTTCAAGCCGCCCCGGGAAGCCGATCGCCGTCCAAAAGAATCTTCGTGATCGTCATCAGCGCTGCCGGCCGTCGCTTTGGATTGGCGGTGGACAGCCTGATCGGCGAAGAAGAGCTGGTCATCAAGGCCCTCGAGGACGAGCTCATCACGTCACCT
>JBOGNC010000166.1:0-10148 GCA_050747045.1 Candidatus Acidiferrales bacterium
TCGGCATTCTTGCGGCCATGAAGCTGGAAGAAATCCGCATCGATTACGTGATCGTGGATACGTTGCGGGTGCCGCGCGAAACGTTTGCGGCCATCATCGAAGCTTGGCGCGATGGATACGCAGATCCCGTGTCCGAATACACTCCGATTTCGCGGGAACAAGCTCTCGGTTACTTCAACCAGATGATCGCCAACATTCGCGACCCACTCGGTTTCGCGCTGTGGCTCGTTCCCGTGGTCAGCGGGCGAGTCCCCCCAGGCGGAAGGAATGGCGCGTAGCGGCCAGGTCCATTCCACAAAACCATGCCAGACATAAAAGCAATCCAGTCGGAATTACGAGCCAGCAAAATCGACGGCTGGCTCTTCTACGATCATCACCGCCGCGATCCCATCGCCGCGCACGTGCTGGGCCTTCCGACTGAGGGACTATCCACGCGCAGATGGTTTTACTTCGTTCCCAGGAAAGGCGAGCCTCGAAAACTCGTTCACCGCATCGAACGAGGCGCCTTGGATTCTCTCGATGGTCGCCGCTCGGAATATTCCAGCTGGCAAGAGCTGCACACAGGCCTGCGCAAGCTGCTCGCCGGTAGCCGCACAATCGCCATGCAATACTCGCCGGAGAATAACATTCCATACATCGGCTTGGTGGACGCCGGTACTGTCGAACTCGTCCGCAAGCTGAAAAAGCGCGTGGTCAGTTCGGCCGATCTGGTGCAGACGTTTGAGGCGGTGTGGACGCCAGAGCAATTAAAGACCCATCTCGAAGCGGGACACGCTGTAGATCGCATTGTGCGCGGCGCATTCGAGCATGCCGCCAGCGCCGTGCGCGAGGGCAGACCATTGATGGAATACGAGCTGCAGCAATGGATGATGCAGCAATTTCGCGAGAATGGTCTGACCACGGAAGAGCCTCCCGTGGTCGCCGTGCAACCGAATAACGCGAATCCACATTACGAGCCGACCAAGAGCGGTTCGCGCCCGATCCGAGCGGGAGACCTGCTGCTCCTGGACGTATGGGCCAAATGCGATCGGCCAGCCAGCGTCTATTACGACATCACCTGGATCGGATATCTAGGCGAGCGCGTGCCGGAAGCGTACGCGAAAGTTTTTCGCATCGTGCGCGCGGCGCGCGACAGCGCCATCGAATGCGTGAAGTCAGCCGTCGCCAAGGGGCGCACGGTTCACGGCTGGGAAGTGGACCGCGCCGCGCGCGAGTCCATCCGTAAAGCAGGGTACGCCAAATATTTTGTCCATCGCACCGGACACAGCATCGGCGAGCAAATTCACGGGAACGGCGCGAATATGGACAGCCTGGAAACCCGCGACGACCGGAAAATTATGCCTCGCACCTGTTTCTCCGTCGAACCGGGAATCTACCTGCCGGAATTCGGCATCCGAAGCGAAGTGAACGTCTACGTAGGCGAGCGCGAGGCGCAAGTGACCGGCGCGGTGCAGACGGAAATTCTGGCGCTACTCGCATGAATACGGGCAACGGAGTTATCGGAGACAGATTGGCGGAAACGACGCAGAACGAAGCGGCGACGCAGCAGAGCGAAGTAATAGCCGCCCCCCACGGACGTGCGAGTTGGATCGCGCCGGCGATTTTGATCGCTGCTTGGGCTGTGCCGGGGCTGGGCCATCTGCTACAACGGCGATGGGCGCGCGCATTGGGGTTTTTCTTGGCGGTTGGCGGACTGGCAATCATCGGATATCTGCTGCGCGGCGAAGTGTTTGGCCCGCACACGCACGAATCGTTTGGCACCCTCGGATTTATAGCGGACGCGGCGTCCGGCGTTTTTTATTTTCTCGCGCATTTCATCGAAACAGCTGGACCGGATATTTCCCGCGCGACAGGAAATTATGGGACTCGATTCGTAGCTGCAGCTGGCCTGGTCAATTTAATCGGCGCGATTGACGCTGTCGAAATCGCGCTGGGGCGGCGCAGGTAGACCAAAGTGCACGGACTTCACGTCAATCACTTCGGGGCAATGTTGCTGTTTGCGGCGCTGGTGTCCCTAGGTCTTGCGCCGCTCGGGCGGCAAACGATGGCCGGACGAATCCGATATGCCATGTGGTCCCTGGCGCTGTTTTTGGTTATCGCCATTGGTATTGCCTGGTTGATGTATCCTCTCTCGCGATGACGAGCTCTTCTCGACCGTAAACTCCCGCAAAAAGAAAATCCCCGCCAGTTCTCATGGACTGGCGGGGGTTGTGTTTCGGTAGCGAATTTAATCTACGCCAGATCGTCCGGACGATACGGGAGCTTGCGGACGCGTTTGCCAGTGGCCGCGAAGATCGCGTTGTAGATGGCCGGAGCGATGGGCGGAACAGCCGGCTCGCCCATGCCGGTCGGCGGCGTCAAGTGGCTATCGGTAATGTACACCTCGACGTGCGGCATTTCGTTCATGCGCAGAACCTCGAACGTGTCGAAGTTGCCTTGAACGACGCGGCCCTTATCGATTGTGATTTCACCCTTGAGCGTTTGCGATAGGCCGAACACAACGCCTCCGCGGACCTGCTGCTCGATGATCGCCGGATTTACCGGTTGGCCCAAATCGACGGCGACCCAGACGCGATGGACTTTTACGTTCTTGTCTTTATCGAGCGAAATCTCCGCTACTTCGGCAACGTACGTGTTGAACGCCTCGACCACGGCGATACCCCGGTAGCGGCCCGCCGGCAAAGGTTTGCTCCAGCCGGCCTTTTCGGCCACGAGGTTCAGTACGCCGAGGTTGCGCGCATTCTTCTGCAGTAGATCGCGGCGAAATTCGTACGGATCTTTTTTCGCCGCTGCAGCCAGTTCGTCGATGAAGCACTCGCGGAAGAAACCATTCTGCGAAGCTCCCACCGAACGCCAGAAACCCTGCGGAACCGGACCGGGAACCAGGTTGTAATTCACGGCGATGTTGGGAATATCGTAGGGAGTGTCGGCGATTCCCTCCACGCTGCTATCGTCGAAATCGTTCTTCACGGAGCCGTAGAACCACCTCATGATCGAATCGCAGGCGATGTGGGCGCTGAAGGAAACCGGCTTGCCGCCGGAATCAAGACCGGCCGAGAAGCGCACCAGCGACGCGGGACGATAGTAGTCGTGCTGCGTGTCGTCTTCGCGCGACCATGTCACCTGCACCGGCGCCTTCATGGCTTTGGATGTTTCGCAGGCTTGGTTGATGAAGTCCGACCAGCCGCGGCGGCCAAAACCACCGCCCAGGAACGTGGTGTGGACGATTATCTTGTCGGGGCTCACCCCAGCTATTTTGGCTGCGGCCGCCTGGGAGGGTGTTTGAAATTGAGTGGGTGCCCATATTTCGGCGTCCTCGCCTTCCCGGATATCGGCGGTGCAATTCATGGGCTCCATGCAAGCGTGCGCTTCGTACGGAGCGCGATACTCGGCTTGGATCTTGGTGGCCGCGCTGTTGAAAGCCGCTGCCGCGTCGCCCACTTTCCTGGCCGAGTAACCCTCCTTGCTGTCAAGGGACTTCCCAAAATTCTCAAAGATGGTCTCGGTGGTCACGTCGGCGGTGGGACCCATATCCCACTTCACGTCGAGGGCGCGGCGACCCTCCATCGCGTCCCAGGTATTGTCCGCCACCACGGCAATGCCGTCTGATATCTGCACCACGTCTTTTACGCCGCGCACCTGCTTGGCCTTGGTAGCGTCGAAGCTGGCCACTTTGCCGCCGAAAACGGGGCAGCGCAGCACGACGGCGTGCAACATGCCGGGACGGCGCTGGTCGATGCCGAACTTGGCGCGGCCGTTCACCTTCTCGGACGTGTCGAGCCGCTTCATCGGCTTGCCGATCACCTTGAACTCCGCCGCATCTTTCATCTTTACATCGGTTGGCGGCTGAAGTTTTGCCGCAGCTTCGGCCAGGCTGCCGTAGGTGGCGCGGCTCTTCGAACCCATGTGCACGACCTCGCC
The DNA here is from genome assembly GCA_050747045.1 of Candidatus Acidiferrales bacterium. Taxonomy (GTDB): domain Bacteria; phylum Acidobacteriota; class Terriglobia; order Acidiferrales; family UBA7541; genus Palsa-295. The sequence continues at coordinate 3,922 of JBOGNC010000166.1, forward strand.
GTTCTCGGCGCGGCACTCGGACGCATCAACGCCCCACTTTTGCGCGGCGGCGGCGATCAGCATCTCGCGAGCGGTGGCGCCTGCTTTGCGCAGCGGCTCCCAACTGGAGTGGATGCTGGTGCTGCCGCCTGTGCCCTGCATGCCAAACGCGGGGTCGAAATAAACTCGCGCGGCAGGAGCGAATTCAAACCGGATTCTCCGCCAATCGCATTCCAGTTCTTCGGCCGCAAGCATCGGGAGAGATGTGGCCACGCCCTGGCCCATTTCCGACTTGCTGACCACGATCGTAACGATGTTGTCCGGGCTGACGTGGATAAAAGCGTTCATCACGACGGATTTCTCGCCCGCTGCGAAAACTTCATGGCGGCCAGGCAGATAAAAGCCGACGATCAGCCCCGTGGCGCCCGCCAAACTGGTCTTCAGGAATTTGCGGCGATCGAGTCCGTTGGTAATCACGCTCATTCCGCACCTCCAGCAATCGCGCCCGCCGAAATCTGGTCGAGCTCGGCAGATTCTTTCGCCGCGCCGCTGTGCAGGGACGCAGCGCGATGGATCGCTTCCTTGATTTGCTGATATGTGCCGCAGCGGCAGATATTGCCGGCCATGGCCGTTTCAATTTCTTCGTCGGTGGGATGCGGGTTCTTGGCGAGCAGCGCGGAAGCGGACATGATCTGTCCGGACTGGCAATAGCCGCACTGCGGAACGTCCACTTCTATCCAGGCGCGCTGCACCGGGTGGCTATGATCCGGCGACAAGCCTTCAATTGTGGTCACGTGCTTGCCCTCGACGCTGGAAACAGGCGTGATGCAGGAGCGAATGGCCGCGCCATTAATATGGACCGTGCAAGCGCCGCACAGCGCCATCCCGCAGCCGAATTTCGTTCCCGTCATATTGAGCGTGTCGCGGATCACCCAAAGCAATGGCATATCGGGATTCACATCCACTGTCTGTGATTTTCCGTTCACCGTAAACCGAGTTGCCATGAAAAGCCTCCTTCGAAATGCCGCATCAGTGCGGCGGCACACCACGCCACTCTGCGTCAATGAGCTCGCTTCAAAGTATGTCAACGCCAAGAAAGTGTCAAGGCGAGGCGCTCGACTCCAAAACGCTCGCACACTTCGAAGGGAGCCACAACGAAGAGTGCTCGCAAGCCTAGCGGCGCACCGGACGCGGTTTCTTGTAGCGCCGGCGTCTCGCCGGCGAATTACGAACTGAGACAAGCAAAGGGGGCGACGCGACACGAGGCGGCTCAGAGCGGCGCGGTGGGGCCCCTGAATCTGAAAATCAGACATTTGGCTCGGGCTTTCCTTGTGCGGCCCGGACGAGGCTCAACGCGAGCAGGGTGTGAAACACGCGGTCAGCAACGTACCTGTTGAAACCGGCACGAGGCACGAGGCCGTGAGCCAAGTCGTTTCTGAGATTGAGACCTCGCCGGTCAACGTACACGACGGCGAGATAACGCCACAAATTTTCGGTCAGCACTCGCCGCATACGTGGGTCAGCGAGCACGTCGTTCATATTCTTGGCGTCCGTGATTCCCGGCTGGTTCCTGACAGTCTTCCTCACGGGAATACCGACGCGCCCCAAGAAATTGCGCAGTATGTGCTCGATCTGCGGTACCAGCACATAGATGGCTTTCACGAAATCCTCCTGCTGGTAGGCTTCAAGGCCGTCCTTGAGAAGACCATCCCGGCTGTCGGCGAATAGAGGCGACTCGCAGAGGAAGTCCAGAACGTTGTCAGCGGTAGGGGCATACCGCTCCCACAGCTTGGCCAAAACGTGTGCCAGGAGCGGTTGGTAGAACCCAATGATCTGTTCCAACTGCTTATGGAGCCGCCCCTCGGGGTCGTCGTCCAGTGATCCGATCTGGCCGGTGGTGAAGCCGCCTGTTTCGACTATTTTGATCGGAATCATGCTCAGGAATGGTGCGCCACTCCGCAGCTTTTCCAGTAAATTTCGCGCGTCGTCCACCCTTGGGACGAAATAGCCCGCGATCTGGAGTAGCGACTTATTGAGGTCGCGGCTCCCGATCAGAGCTTCGACCAGCTCACCAATGTCCTCCTGCTTGATTTCCGCCTTCACCGAAACCGTCTTCAGATCGGAGGTTATGTTCTTTCCTTTCTCCTCGGCGAGTCGTTGGAGGTCTTCGGCGTCTTTCTTTAGCCCTTCTCGCTCATACCTCTCGATGACAGGTTCCAGCCAAGCCATGGCCATCATGGGATTCGCCTGCCGGGCGATGTGCCCAAATGCTTTTCCATATGCCCGGATAACCCGTTCCACGTTGGCACTGTCGCCTTTGCTGCGGTAGTGACGAGCGAGCCTTTCCGCAGCAGCTTCGGCTGCCCACGGGTCTAGGGTTTCGTACACTCCGCTTTCGTTTGGCTGGGCATCCGTAACCTTCGCGAACGTGGTTTCAAGGTTTTCGATCACTCGGGCTTCTTGCTCCGCTGTCACGCTCTTTGCCCCGTATAAATCGTCGAATAGAAAAAGCCAAGTGCCCATGTGTCTGGGCTGCGCGACTCTGTCGTAGAACTCAAACATGAACTCCACCACGCGCTGCACTCGCTCGGAGTCTTTAATTGATAGAGACAGATCCAATGCCCGCCCAAGCCATTTAATGCCGACGACCTCCATCGGGGAGAAGCCTCTGTCGGCAGCTTCCAAATACGAATCGACTGCAATGCGAGCGAAATGGACGTTAGGTCGTTCACCAGTTATCGCAGGCTTCAAGTCCCAAACAAGGTCAGCATATCTCGCCCGCATAACCGGATTCTGGCTCTCGGCGGCGCGCGACTCCCAATGGGCGACCGATTCGGCATCCAGATTCTTGATGTCCGGGAAGTACACGTCATCGCCATTCTTTCGTTTGGCGGAACTGAAAGGTGCGAAGTAGGTACCCCAGACGCTATCCTTGCCCCGCTTCCCGCGGAAAAGAAACGCTGAGTGCTCAGCGACAAATCCCTTCCAATCCTCGTCGCTGAGGTCTGCTTGGCTGTTGCGGACTGCCGAGAGGGCCTCCGCGATTTCCACTTCTTGGTGCGGATCCGTCCAGCCATCGAAACGCGTCAAGACGTCTCGCGCCCATGTGGGTACCTTCACCTTGCCTCCTTCCCAGCCTGCGATTCGCGCCGGTCCGTTTGAATTTTATGGATCGTGACACAAGTAGTCAAAATTCAAACGGACCCAACACCGCGGGGACACGCGAGGGCGTATGCGCCACGGCGGGAGCACCTCCCCATCCCGATGCCCACAAAATGCATCCAGCTAGCTCCGGGATCACCGTCCCCGCAGATTTGCGTAAGGTCTTTTACGATATAGACATTTCGGTAACTTTCGGTTAGCGTGAGTCGGGCTCTTTTGAGCCGCAGGGAGGACGCGCACATGGACGCCGCCGGTCGCGAGCAGCCAATGACCACCCCGCTACAACTCCGCGCCGCCGCGCGTCCCTCCCGCAGTACCCTCAGCGCCAGCGAACGTCATGCGTCGATAGCCCTCAAGGCTAATCGCGAAACTGCTTCGAGTATCCCGGCTCTCAACTGGCCGCGATTCATCAACATACATTTTTCTAATCGCGAACCGCTCGCCATCCAAAGCGTGCGCCAGTCGTACCACGATTCACGAGTTCCCGGTTCGGACCACGGACCGGGATTCCGGTCCGCTGTCCGGACTCTGCTGGGGTTCAATGAACTCCGCAAACCGGGGCGCGCGATTTACGTGCGATGCCGGAACTCTAACCACGAATCACGCATTCTCACCAGACGCTCACTCGCGCATGCCCTCACCCGGAACGTCCCGCTGCATCTGTTTTTTCGCATAACTTTCGCCCCGGTAATCCCGGCCTGAATCACGTCGTGGGGTCCAAGAACGCAAAAATTGTGCCCGCGCGGGGCCACAGACCGGGCTCGAAAATTCGCTTACCATTCGGCAATAGTCGGCCTACAATCCGCGTAGCTGCGGGTGCGGGGCCGCGAAGGAATTTGGCGGAAAGAATAGCGACGCGGCGAAGGGTTGGGTGGAGCAGTTCCCTATCGCCAGCCGAGGGAGGTCTTCCGTGAGCGTTGAAGCGAAGGCGTTACACACTGAAAGCGAACAGGCCAACGGACACGTCGTGGTGGCCGGGCGGCCGATGCCGGAGTTCCGCCATATCGGCGTGGAGCCTCTGACGGGCGCGTGCGGTTGCGAGATTACCGGCGTCGATTTGCGAAAACCGCTGCCTGACGAGGTGCTTCGCGAGGTGATGGCCGCGTTCGAGCACTTTCTGGTGATCATGCTGAGGGATCAAGAGCTCAGCATCGACGAGCACAAGGCCTTTTCGCATTATTTTGGCGAGCTGATGGAATTGCCGCAGGCCCCGCTCTACGCCGGCGATCGCGAGATGCAGGAAGTGCGCCGTGAAGTGCACGACCCGGTGAGCGTGGTGCCGTTTACAAAATTCCACACTGACAGCCCCTTCTTGCAGCGTCCCCCGAAGTGCATGGTGATGCGTGCCATCGACGCGCCTCGATACGGAGGCGATACGGCGTTCGCAAACATGTATCTGGCGTACGAGGAACTTTCTGACGGAATGAAGAAGATGCTCGAAGAACTGCGCGTTGTCTATTCGGGCAAGGATATTTGGTCGAAGAACGCCAAACTCGATAAAGACAAACAGCTTCGTCTCCGCGAATCCCACGATTTCAAGGAAGACCAGCTCGAAAACGCGCATCCCGCCGTGCGGCGGCATCCCACCACGGGACGCAAAGCCCTCTACGTCACGGCCGCGTATTTCAGGCACTTCGAAGGCTGGAGCGCCGAAGACAGCCGTCCGCTGCTCGAATATTTCGCTCACATGCCCCACAAGCTGCAATATCAGTGCCGCATACGGTGGAAGCCGAACACGGTGATCGTCTGGGACAACCGCTTCCTGCAACATTGCGGCATCCACGATTACGAGAACGAGCGCCGCCACCTGGTGCGCACCACCGTAATCGGCGAGCGCCCCATCTGACGTCGACAATATCTCGATGGGACAGAATCTCGAGAGAGGAGATCGGCGGGTGAGCGTGCCCGGCTTTCCCGCTGGACCAATCAGTTTCTAGCGCTGATGGAGAAGCGCGCGGCCGCTGAGGGAGCGCCGCACAGCAGAGGCCGCCGCTTCAAGCTGCGACTTTTAGCGATTGCCATTGGAATCGGCGTCGCAATTCTGTTTGCGCTTTGGGCGAAGTAGCGCCCGCAAGTTCAATGTGTTTTGCGGCCTGCGGCGACCATGAAGGGCTGGAGCGTCAGCGGAAGCTCGAATGGCAGTGTTTCTGGCGGCTCGCAAACGGTGTCGCTGCATTGCTGAAAGCGTAGGGCGCCCGAGAGCGCGACTTTGCCCTCGTCGAGCGGATATTTCAGCAGGAGCGCGCCCACGCCTCGAAACGACTCGCTGTAGACGGGCAGAGTTTCGCCAAGATCGGCAATGCGCACCGGAACGGCTGGCGGCAATTCGAACGATTGACGGATGATCTTCGGATCGTCGAACACGACGGACGTGACGGTGTAATTTTCCGGAAGCGGCGCGCCGTAGATGTGCCAGCCCGGTTCGAGCGCGAATTTCGCGAAAAACCCGATTTCCTGGCCCGCGAAAGCTTGTTCCGCCGAAAGGCCCAGCTGCACGGTCAGCGCGCGGCTATGCAAAGTGACGGCCGGCGCGCCATCGCTCGCAATTCCAAATTCGCGCAGAGCTACTGCCGATGCGCTGACGCGGTGCTGATAATTCGGCACGAAATATTTGCGGATTACCGTGCCATCCGGAGCGACCAGGTATTCGACAGGATGTGGAACGCCGTGGGCGCGCAGACTGGCGTCAATATTGGTGTTCAAGATCCCGAAGCCGCGAATCACGGCGCTATCGCGATCGGAGAGCAACGGAAAGCCGATCTCGTGCTGCTGCGAAAAATTGCGAAGCTTTTCCTGCGAATCGTAACTGACGGCCGCGATGCGAAAGCCTTCCTTTTCGATTGCCGCGCGTGATTGTTCCAACTCGACGAGTTGGGAGCGGCAGTAGCGTCACCAATCCGCGCTGCGGTAGAAAACCAGCACCAAACCGTTGGGCCCGGTGAGATTTGCGGGCGACCTGGGAGCAGCGTGTTGGTCGGGAAGCGAGAAATCGGGGATTCGCTCGCCGGGTTCGGGGCCGGTGGCGTATCCGTCATTCGTCGCGTTGACGTGCTTCGCTTGCAGCTCGGCGGGAATGGGCTGGCCGG
>JBOGNC010000167.1:0-10123 GCA_050747045.1 Candidatus Acidiferrales bacterium
CGCTCGCGACAAATATCTGTTCCGTTATCAGGACCGCCGCATGGCCACCGGGCTGATCGTCGAAAGCGGACGGCTGGTGGGCTTGAAATTAGCCGAGACGAAAATTGAAGGCCGTCATGCCGAGCCGCTCCCAGAAACCGAACAGGAGATTCGCGCGCCCTTGGTGATCAGTTCGATCGGTTCCGTCCCTGAAATTCTGCCAGGAATTTCGATGAGGGGAGAATATTACGCGTTCGCCGACGAACCAACGCCGCGCCACACCGAACATCGCCACGTCTTCGGGGTGGGCAACGTCGTCACTGGCCAAGGAAATATCCGCGTCTCGCTCGTGCACAGCCAGGGCGTGACCAAGCGGCTGATCGCCGACTACGCTCGCATCGGCACCGACACGGAGAACTTGTCTGCAATAGCGGCACCAGCCGAAGAGCGTTCCGTGGAGCGAACCGAAGCGGTAATCGAACGCGTGCAATGCTGGCCGCCGCTCTCCGTGGACCAGCTCGCGAAGCTCGAACAGCGCGTTCGCACGCTTCAGGAGCGCGTCGGCTACACGGGCGATTACGATTCGTGGATCGCTAAAGTCACGCCGCCCGACCTCGAATAATCATCGTTCGCGTTTCGCCAAGCCCGCCGTCAGTTCGTCGGCTGCTGCGGCATCATGTTCATGGGGTTAAACGGCTGCGGCGTGCCGGTAATCTTGTCTTTCACGTCCGTCAGTTTTTTCACCAGCACCACGGTAGAACCGTCTTTGTCCTGGTTCTTTACTAATCCGAACGGGTGCACTGATTCGCTCACCCACGCTTCGCCCGACCCGTCCTTCATGCGGTAGTGATGGCAGGAAAATGTGCCTGCGGGCGTAGTGATGGATTCCGTTCCCAGGTCGTCTGCTTTGTTGCGAATGTCTGCCAGATTGGTGCCCCGATTCGCATTTTGCATTTGCGCGGGCATCTCCATCGGTGGGTGTCCTGGCATCTGCATGATCATTTTGCTCGTCACCATGTTGCCGCTGTTCACCGTCGCAAACGTTTTGATCACCATCTCTCCCATCGGCGTGCCGACAAATGTGAACTCCATCCAATAACCATCCTGACCGTTCACGGTGTCTTTGCCGACGATTGCGAAGTCCACGATGTTCTTGCGACCGTTACTGTTTTGCATTTCGTATTCGGCGCCCGCGCCGACCACCGGATTGAATACGCCCTGCGGGATTTGCGGCCTGCCGAACATCTGCGCTCCGGCCGGCAAGGCTATCAGCAAGAAAAATGTAATGATCAGCGACTGCTTCAGTAACGTCATGGTGATTTCTCCTCAGAACAACGCTCTCTCCGAACTTAGCACTGGAGATTTTGGGCTCATTGTAACGCAGTTGGAGCCCGCATGAGGTCCGTCTTATCGCGCACAAAAGCCGAGCCGTCGAAGGGGGAGGATTTGGGTTACTTCCGACGATCGTCAATCGAGATCGCGGTAGGTGATCAGGCGTACGCCGTTGCGCTGGACTGCTTCGCGCACTTCCGGAGCAAGGAGCGCGTCCATCTCAACCTGACGCTGTTGTTGCAACCGTGAACCGGTGCTCGCCAGATCAGCATCGCAAATTCCCGGATGCAACATGATCTCCGTGCTACCTTCTGACAACCCCTCGATCAGTTGTCGCAAAGCAGCCGCACTCAGCCGGCCGGTCATTGCTAATCCTAGAAAGTGATCCGGTGTGCGTAGCTGGTATTTTCGCGCCAGCGACTGGAACCAAGGAGCGATCGCGCGCACCGCCGCAGCCGATGCCAACTGGCCCCACGATCGTTCGCCGCCGCTCTGCGTTTCCCAGGAAGCCGCCAAATCTTCAGCCGGTTTGCGCACGCGCGTGATCCCCATCTCGTGGGTCACGCGACCGAGCGCCTTCATCACCACTGGATGCGCATGCGTATGCTTGTGGGTGTCCACGTGGGTCGGCTCGATGCCTGCACTGCGGATTTTCTCGATTTGCGCGCGCAGCTCGCGTTCGATATCGCGCGACCGTACCGTTCCGGAACTCACTTTGGCGACGAATTGCGGCAAAGTAGCCGGAAATTTTCCTTCTGCATCCACCAGCGAAGGGATTTCCCCGGGCGGCGAAACCGCTGTCCCGCCTACAAGCACCAAATGGCAGCCAACTCCGAGCGCCGGAGCGGCTTTGGCGCGCGTCACGGCGTCATCGAAGGCGCGACTGTTGGCCATTAGCGTCGCGCTGGTCAAGATTCCATCCTGGTGCGCACGAACGATTCCTTCGTTCACACCTCGTGTGAGGCCGAAGTCGTCGGCATTAAGGATCAGATGTTTCATTCTTTAGCAGAATATCGGGAGTGCAGGCCAAAATCATAGCATGCACGTTCCAGAACTGAGGATCGCGCACGGAGCGAACGACTTGCAGCACCGCAGGAAAGCTTTTCCGAGTCACGTAGCAATTCGTGCGCCACATTTCTTGCAACACGCGCTACTGCCGATGAATTCTTTGTGAAAGTTTTCAACAGTTCTGTTGAAAACCATGTGGAAAAGGCCCCCGCGCAGTTCGAAATCGCAGGCCAACATGACGTTTACTCCTCTTTGCACCATTTCCGTGCAGCCGCTATGTGAGCGCAGCATCTCCACGGATTTTGGCGGCGAGACAGCCATCCCCTCGCGCCCCGCGATTTCTTTTTAAGCCGTATGTGAAAGTTTTCGCCGACGAAAGACAGCCGTTTAGTACCAGTGGGGAGGCGGTTCGAGCTTTATTTCGATCGATTCTTCGTCTTTCTCCACGTCATACCATTTGCCGAACGTGTGCCATCCGGTGGCGATCACCTGGATCAAAATTTTACCCTGAGGAATCGGCGGGACTTTCACTGTGCCGTCTTGATTTGTCTTCAGATCGAGTTCCGCCAGCTTGTCGTGATGCATGAAACCGCCGTTCGTGTAAAACCGGACATACACGCTTGCGTTTCCTACGGGACTTTTGTCGTTTGTAAGTACCCGCAGCTTGAGCTTCGTGGTGTGTACGTCGGCCGACTTATCGTCCTTCGCAGCTGCACTAGAAGTCGCACTGCGCATCAGAAATGCCGCCCGCGCTGGCGCGAAGAAGCCAGCCGCGCCCAAAATGGCCGCCGAGAATAGAATCACCTGTTGGAACCTCGATTTTGATCGTCGCCCGGATGCTTTGCGATCCATGTTGGTATCTTTTACTCCAAAATGGGACGCCTCTCAACATCAACGTCGGCGTCCAACTCCGCTCCTCGGGGTATGATGTCTGGTCTCAAATTGGACGCAACCATCTGGTGGCTCGCAACCCGAGCCTTCCCGTGCCATCACGCACGAATGTTTTCGTTGTACAGGAGGAAGTTGCATGGGATTTTCGACTGACGCAATCCACGTAGGACAGGAACCCGATCCTCTTACCGGCGCCGTTGTGGCCCCAATCTATCAGACCTCTACCTACGTGCTCGACGAGCTAGGCAAAAGCAAAGGCTACGATTACGCGCGCACCAATCACCCGAACCGCAAAGCCTTGGAACGCACGCTCGCCAAGCTCGAAGGTGGCGTCGACGCATTCGTTTTCAGTTCGGGAATGGCGGCGATCGACGCCGTCCTGCGCCTGCTTCGCCCGGGCGACCACGCCATCGTCACCAAGGGAATCTATGGCGGCGCCTATCGTCTGATGACCAAGTTCCTGGTGGAATTCGGCCTCGAATTCAGCTTCGTCGACACGACTCACCTCGACTTAATTGAACAGGCGATCAAATCGTCTACGAAATTGATTTATGTCGATACACCAACGAATCCTACTCTCGTAGTTACCGACATCGCTGCCGTTTCCGTTCTGGCACGGGCCAGGAATCTTACGTTCGTCGTTGATAACACCTTCATGAGCCCTTATTTCCAGAATCCGCTGGCGCTGGGCGCGGATGTGGTCGTCCACTCGGTTACCAAATACCTTAATGGCCACAGCGATTGCACCGGCGGCGCGGTGATTATGTCGCGACCGCAAGAGGCTGCGCGCGTCCAATTCATCCAACGCGCTGCAGGAGCTGGCCTTGCGCCCATGGATTGCTTCCTGGTTTCGCGCGGCATCAAGACGCTCGCCGTGCGAATGGAGCGCCACAACACCAACGGAATCGCCATCGCGGGGCATTTAGCGTCGCATCCGAAGGTCAAGCACGTGAACTATCCCGGCTTGCCCTCCCATCCGCAGCACGAGCTTGCCAAACGCCAGCAGCGCGGCTTTGGCGCCATGATGTCGTTCGACGTCGGCTCGCAGGAATCAGCACGCAAGGTGTTGAACGCGCAGCGCATCTGCTCGCTGGGCGAAAGCCTGGGCGGCGTGGAAACGCTGATCTGCCATCCCTCCACAATGACGCATTCATCTATGGCGCCGGAGGTGCGCCACGAATTTGGCATTACCGACGGCCTGATTCGCCTTTCGGTGGGAATTGAAGATTTGGAGGATTTGATTGCCGATCTAGATCAGGGGCTTGCCCAAACCTAGTGTCCAGTCCCCAGGATGCTCTTCAAGGCGGGCTCGAGCTGGCTCCATATTGACTCCTCCGCGCCCTCGGCCGGGAAATTAATGCCGACCACAAGCCCACGCCAAGGACCATCCTCGAACTCGATAGGAGTGGAATTGCAGCCTGCCCTGAACGATTCTTCCAAGCCCTCTACCGATTGCATCCACATATACTGAGTACCGAAACAGAGCGGGTACGCTCTGTGTCCTTCCGAGAACTTAGGCCAGATTCCAAACCAGAGAACCTGTTTATTGTCCGCGTTCCGAAAGTGCACCCCGTATAGGTCGTTATCCGTTGAAGACTCGGACTTATAGCCGGCAGCCCGCGTGCTTATTTTGTCCACGAGCCGCTCGACCTTGCGCGCAGTGCGATAAGCGACGACGAAATCCTCTTTTAGCAGCAGGGTTTCCTCCGACGAAAAGGTTATCGGACCGAAACGTTCATTCAGAAGCGCCCTAAATTCTTCCACGAACTCGTCACGCGGGCTTATGCCCGCTGTCGAGTGGAGCAGCTTTTCCCACGTGACGGTTCCGGTCTTAATCGCAAATTGTTGTTCCAACTGTGCCAATTGCCGTTCGATGTCCTTGCCCTCGCCGCGACGGTACCACTGATCGGGCGCCAGGAAGGCAAGCAATCGCTCTTCGGCCGGACATTCCTTCAGTAGGAAGCCGGCATAGCCGCCAGGCTTGCCCTCGGCTGTTAATGGCTTCTGGTAGCCTGTCAATCCGCAGCGAGCATCCACCTTTACTTCCAGGAGGAGGCACAATCCCCGCGCGTCTATTCGGATGTCTGGTCGTCCGAACTTTCGAAGCAGGACCTGCGTCTCAATCTTATTCGGCGGGACCTGTGAGGCCTTCTCTTCACCCAAAAACAGCGAAAGGACCCGCCGCCGGAACTCGTCGGACCTCACCAGCAAGTTGCGGAGAAGTTGGGTGAATTCGTTTTCGTCAGAGACGAGTTTGTGAAAAATTGACTCGCGCATCACGCCTCCGACTCTAGCACGGTGATGACGCCCCTCCCTAAGCAGATGTCACATTCGGCTTCTCCAGTTCCTTCACACCACGCGCAGCAACCTCCCTGCCGCGCTGCTTCGCGCTGATACAAACCGGCTGATTCGCTTTCCGCAGTCCACGCGCCTGTGCCGTCGCACCCGGAGCAGCAAACCGATCGCCATCCATTACATTCGGGGCATTCCTGATAAAGGTGGGAGCCTTCGACGGAGCCGCTCGGCAACAAAACTCGGGAACCATGAATCTCCTCGACTGCCAACGGCCCCGCCAGCATCATGCCAAATGCAGATGCCAGCATCGGAGCTGCGCTCAATGCCAGGAATGCTCGTCGCGATAGGCCGTCGTTGGCTGTGTCGCTCACGGTGCCCCCGAAAGGTGTTCACTATACCCCACCGAGCAAGCACGAGCCATTACAGTCATTTGGCGGCCTTCGTAGACTCGTCGATCCACGCCACATAGGTTTTCGAACCGCGCTCGATTGGCAGGGCGATGATCTCCGGCACTTCGTAGCTGTGCAGTCGTTGCACTTTCGCTTCGAGTGCCGTAAGCAACTTGCGCGTGGTCTTGATCACCAGCAGAAATTCGCGCGCGGTCTCGATTTTTCCCTTCCAGCGATAAATCGACTCGACCGGCGCCTGCACCACGTTCACGCAGGCGGCCAGCTTGGATTCCACAAGCACGCGGGCGATTCTCCGCGCCTCTTTACGCGAACCGCATGTCACGAGCACGATTATTTTATCCGTCATACGTCGCGCCTGAAGGTTTTGCGATGCGGCTCGCGCCGAAACGCTCAATTCGGCGATTCTCCGATTCCCGCCGCTTGCTCGACACGATACAATGTCTCGCCATCTTGGACAAACGCTCAGCAGGCCTCGAGCAAAGAATGACCAACGCGATCCATTTCGGCACGTCCGGCTGGCGCGGCATCATCGCCGAGGATTTCACCTTCGCGGGAGTTCGCCGCGCCTCCGCGGCCATCGCCGGACACGTCTGCGCGGCGAAAAAATCGCCGGTGATCGTCGTCGGATACGATACGCGCTTTTTCTCCGACGATTTTGCGCGCGCCTCGGCCTCGGTGTTGCGCACACATGGTTGCCGCGTCTTGATGTGCGGCGAGGCCACGCCCACTCCGGTGATCGCGCACGCCGTGATCCACGGCAAGCTCGACGGCGCCGTGAACATAACTGCCAGCCATAATCCGGCTGCCTACAACGGCCTGAAATTTTCCGGGCCGGACGGCGGTCCCGCGCTGCCTGAAGTGACCAAAGACATCGAAAAGCGCGCCGCCGCGCTCAAGGACGACTTCACCTCGCCCGCGCACGACGAGCCCGCATCCGATTTCGAGACCCTCGACCCGCGAGGCCCGTACTTCGAGCAGCTCCGCAAGATGATTCGCTTCGATGTTCTCAACAAAGCGAGGGGCTCGTTCGTCTACGACGCGCTGCACGGCTGCGGCGCGGGCTGGCTGGATCGCATCCTCACGGAAAGCGGCGTGCCGGCAGCCTCGATTCGTACGCACCGCGACGTGCTATTCGACGGCACCGGCCCCGAGCCCTCCGAAAACAACATGCCCGCTCTGAAAAAGGATGTGGTCGAAAATCACGCGCTCGCCGGGCTTGCCACCGATGGCGACGCTGACCGCTTCGGCATCGTCGATCGAGACGGCTCGTTTATCTCGCCGAATCACATCCTCGGGCTCGTTTTCGATTACCTTCTGCAAACGCGCGGCTACAAACTGGGCGCTTCGCGCAGCGTGGCCACCACGCATCTGCTCGACGCCGTCGCCAAGCTCCACGGCACGCAGGTGTACGAGACGCCGGTGGGCTTCAAATACGTGGGCCCGTTGCTGCGCGAAGACAAAATCGCTCTCGGCGGAGAAGAAAGCGCGGGCATGACTATTCGCGGTCATCTCCCGGAAAAAGACGGCATCCTCGCCTGCCTGCTAGTGGCGGAAATGATCGCCGCGCGCCAGACTTCACTTGCCGACCAGCTGCGAGACCTCTTCAAGCGTGTTGGCCGTGAATTTTGGCCCGTTCGCCTGAACCTGCATCTGCCATCGGAAGTGCAAGTTAAGCTCCCGGAGCGCCTTCGCGCCGACTTCAAGGAGTTTACTGGACGGCGCGTCGCGCGCATGAATCGCATTGACGGCTTGAAATTCATCTTTGAGAATGGCGACTGGCTTCTGATGCGCGCCTCCGGCACCGAGCCGGTGGTTCGGATCTACACCGAATCAGCCAGTGTGGTTGAATCGCGGAAACTCGCTGCCGACGCGCAAGCCTGGGTGAACGGATGAATTTGAATCACCGGAAAAATTCGGGTCAGGTGATCGATCCCGCGGATTCCCGACTCCAAAGCTTCTCCGAGCAACTCGGCCAATTCTGGCGGCGCAATGTGATGTGGATTCTGCTGGCCGGTCTGGGACTGCTGATCCTGCAGGATGTTTTCGGCGTGCACGGCGTGCTGGCCATGCGCCGCGCGCAGCACGAAGCCACGCACGAACAGCACGAAATCAACCGCATCAATCAGGAAAACGTTCAGCTGCAGATTCGCGTGAATTCGCTGAAAACTGATCCGCAGGCGATCGAACGCATTGCCCGCGAGCAGATGGGCCTCGCGCGTCCTGGCGAGTACATCTTCAAAATTCCGCCGCCGGCGAGCCAAAAGAGCGGTCACGCGTCACCCGCACCAGGAACGCAGGCCGGCGCCTCCGCAAAAACTCCTTAGCCTTCCGCAACCGCGTCTCCGGCGCCAAATAGCTGCCCTACGCGGCGGCGTATCCAAACCCAAGCTTCAGTGCCGCGCCCCTTCGTGCGCGTGCGCGCCATCGAAAGCAGCAGCATCGCAACGAATATGATCGCCAGTCCCAGCGTCGCCATCGGCACGCTCTCTGCCCTCTTCGGCAGAATTGAAAATTTGCCATACACGAACTCGATGTGCACCCAGTAGACCAGCAGCGAAGTCTGGCCCATTTGCATTAACGGACTGAACTTCAGCCGCCCCGGTCCCCACTGGCAATACGCGAATCCTGCCAGCATCATCATCAGCAAGATCGCGAGCCGCGCCAGGAAAAAATTGGGGCTGGTGTGCCAGTAATCGTACGAAGCGTAGAGCCGCACGGAGTTTCCGTCCAGCGCATGCGCTACGTAGAAGAGTGCCACTCCGCCCGCGCCGAGTATCGTCACTGCTTTCGCCGGGTTCCTCGCCGGCCAATCCGCGAACAGCACCATCCCTACCGCCAATCCCGCGAAAGCAAACGCCGACCACGGGAACATCGGAAACAGCCACGCCTGGGGCGTGCCGAGGTTATGGACACCGTTGATGTACGACTCGAGATACCACGGCAGCCAGTTCGGGCTCCAGGTGGTCCACAACGGCGGCGTCACCATCGCCACAGCCAGCGCCAACGCGGCCGCCAGAGTCGCATTCGCCGTGCGCGTCCGCGCAATCCAGCAGACCGCGCCCATCGCCACGATCGAAAGTCCGATCATGTTCAACACATCCACCCGCGCCAGGTCCGTCCAGGGCGCCGACGGCCATGCCAGCACAAATTCCTGCACGCGAAAAACCATCCCCAGCGCGAAAATCTCGAACCCGCGGCGAATCATGCGCACTGCAATCTTGCTGTCCGCGATTCCCTTCCGCCGCATGCGGTCCGTTACCAGCGCACACGCCACGCCCGATAGAAATACGAACAGGGGCGCGGGTAACGTCCCGCTGAATCGCGACCAGTAGAAGACGCTACCTTGCCGCGCCGCCCCGCCGAGCCACGCGTCGTATGCGTGCACCTCAAACATCCCCAGGCACGCCAACCCGCGCAGCCAATCGATATAGCCCAACCTCTGTGGTTTCGGGGCTCCCAAAACGCTGCTGCGTTTTGGGGTAGTATCAGGTCCCATTTCTCTCCTCACGCCAAACGTCGCGCGTTTTTAACCGTTGGTCCAGAATCGCTGAGCCCTCCCGTCAAATCAAGTTTTTATCGGCAGGGTCGTGGCTCTCCATTAAAATCTTTTCGCGTGCCAACCGCCTCCAGCCCCCGCCAGATGCCGTTTTCGGTTGCGGTCGCTATCTGGACCGTGATCGTCGCCTCCGCCGCCGTGTACGGAATGATGCTCGGATTTGGCGGTCCGCGGCTGGCCCTCGCACTCGGCATCGCAGCGGCGCTATTCGGCTTTGAGTTTTTCCTGGCGCTTCCAAGCGTTCAAAGCATGCTGCAGGGATCGTTCGGCGCGCGCCTTGGCATCCTAGCGCCGCTGGCGCCGCTCGCGCTTTTCCTGATTTATTCCGTCGCCCTTGGTAATCGCGGTTCGATTACGGTCGCCGGAGCTGCATACGTCATCGCCCCAGCTCTCATTCTCGCAACCAGCGCCGGCAAACCTCCCGGCACGTGGGAGGACTATCTCGCGGTCGTTGTGCTTTGGATCCCCATCGAATTTCGCTGGACGTATGGCCTATTCCCGTATCCTCCGCCGCTCACTCACACTTTGGCCATTCTTCTGGCGCTCTCGACAGGTGTCGCCGCCTTCATCCTCCTCCGCCGGCTCGACGGCGTCGGCTACGCGCTCGATTGGCGCCGCGGATATTTCGCCCACTTCGCGCTGCTCTTTAGTA
>JBOGNC010000168.1:0-10100 GCA_050747045.1 Candidatus Acidiferrales bacterium
AGGAGGGCATTGAGTTCGTAAGTCTGCGACTGCCCTGCGGGCACTATTCACTCGGAGTGACGCCGTTCAAGCATGTGGCCGGGTTCCGTTTTGGGAAATTCCTGGCGGACGCGCTTGCGTAGCGCCGGGTTTGAAGGGGTTGCGTGTTGCGTCCGTCGTTCTACGACGCGAGGTAAAGCTGGGCAGCGACCGGCCGATAGAGTGAACGGAGGTCGTGTATATGGCCAACCCGATTACCGGAGCGTATCAGGCGCACGAAACAGCGCAGATTAATCAGACCGCTAAAGCGGCGAACACTTCCAACAAGTCAGCCGAAAACGCAGCGGCCGCGCCTCAGGATACCGTGACGATCAGCAAGGCGGGACAGGTGGCAAGCCAGGCGCACCAGGCGGCTGCCGCGCAAACGTCAAAAGCGGCCGCCAACGCCGATCGCGGCGGCAAGTAACTTCAACAGCAGCAAGCGCGAATAGGTTTTCCCAGACGCCACGGCGACATGGAATCGTCGCGGTTTTTTCTACGCTCTTTTTACTGCTCTTCTCTCAGGAGGGGCGAATTGGGCGGCTTCGCTTCGTCCTTCTTACCGCATTCGGCATAACGCGAATCTTGGAAGCAATAGGTGGTTGATGACCAAGCGCCGGAATCGCCATTGGAGTCGACCGATTCCTGGTAGTCGGTAATTTTGGACCAGTCTGGCGAGATGCTGAAGTCTTCCTCGATCGGGGAGGGCGAGATTCCCATTAACGTGTTACCGAGCTTTAACGCGCGTTGGATTTTGTCATCGGGCGTGATGCGGAAGATTTCCAGATTCGTATAAGAGCATGAACCGCATTCACCCGCGCCAAACTGGCTAACGGCATCGACGTATGGCCCGGATTTAACGAGCAGGCTGCCATCTGGAAGGCGGCGGGCAGCGAGTCCGTCGTTTTCGATTCGCTGCCCGAACGTGACGCTGCGGCCGTCTTTTGTGTGCGTGAGCTGCGGGCCGCAGACCCACTCGCCGGGTCCGGCGGCGGTCCAAAAATTGTGGACCGGATGGGCAATGGGGGAGAGGCCCTTCGGATCGTACCAATCGCCACCCGCTTCGTTGACGATGAGAAAGGCGCCTGATTGATACGAGTTAGCTCGTGACGATTGCGGGATGAACCAAGCATCGTGGGCGGTGCCGTAGAAACCGATGCCGGTGAGAGGCATGTCGCAGGGAGTCATCTGAAATACGCGTGGCGGATTGAGAACCAGGTGATTGAAACTGGCCGGATCGGCCCAGACGCGGGCCGGAGAGGAAGTGGAATAAACGCCGGCCTTTTTCCCCGGCGGCGCGGCGCTGAAGACGTCCACCAGAAGGCGAAGGTCGCTCAGTTGCAGAGAAGGTAGCGGCGGGAAAATGTTGTACGGGATGAGCACCTCAAACGTGTAGCCCTTTGACGACGCAGAAAACCAGGATTTTGGACCGCCGCGTGGCTTGAGAGCGTCGGGGGAATCGTCATCGATGGAACCATCGTACAAGCCGGCGAATGCGGAGGAGATTTTCTGGTAGGCGGGCGTGGCGAAGGACTCGGCGGCGTAGCCGGGCGCGAGAATCCATTGACGGAGAAATAAGCTCCGAAAATAGCGGCGGTACGTTTGCTGCTTGGCGGCCCACTCCCGGCACGCGCGGAGCGATTTCGGAGAGCTGGGCTGAAACATGCTGCGGCCTTCTTCGCTATCCGGATCGGCACAGGAAGCGGCGCCGTTTGGGAGTTGCGTTTCGCCAAACTGATTTCCCCAGCCGATGGCCGGGAAAATGGGATCAACGCCGGCCGCGAGCCAAATTTCGAGATGATCCTTCGCCAACAATGAAGTTCGATCGCGCGGAAAATTGGGCGGACCGCCTTCAATTTCGCCCGCGATCAGCAGGCCAGCGCCGGTGTTGCGTATCCAGAGACCGCCGGGTCGGGCACCCTTGCCCTTGACAGTGAGAACGACGTCAGGACGTTTGGACGCGAACGCGGCGATAGAGCCGTTGAATTTCGTGGCATGAAACTCAGACACCGTTGTCGTACGCGACTGGGCAGAAGCGAGAGGCGCCAACAAAAGCGCAAGAGCGATGGGAGCCAGAAGACGCATTGCTTGTGATTCTGCCCGATTCATTTCTTGAAGCGAAGACACCTAATGGATGGAAGCGGCGGGGAAGTAACCCCGAGCAAGAACTGTGGAGGGCAGCGATGCTTAGCGGGCGACGAGAGCCGGAGACCCAGCGGCATTGAGGACTTTCTCGTAGAAGGCTTCGTAGCGCGGAATGATGTCGTTGGAGCAATAGCGGCGGCGGGCGTTGACGCGGGCCATTTGGCCCATGGCGCGGCCGTGGTCTGCGGGGCCAAGAATATCGAGCGCGAATCGAGAAGCGGCTTCCACGTCGCGCGGCTCGAAGAGGAATCCGTCCGCGCCGTGGGTTACTACCTCCGGGATCCCCCCGACGTTGGTAGCGAGCACGGGGACTTCGCAGGCCATTGCTTCCAGTGCGGCGAGCCCGAACGATTCGGAGTCGCTGGGCAATAGGAAAAGGTCGCCGACGCCGAGAATGTCGTAGACACGGTCCTGCTTGCCGAGAAAATACACATCTTTCGATAACTTTCTCTTGCGGACCAGGTATTCGGCGGCGCCTCGATCGGGACCGTCTCCGATCATCACCAACTTGGCGGCCATTTTGTCGCGAACCAAGGCGAAAATTTCAATGCAGTCGGTGATGCGTTTTACAGGACGGAAATTTGAGAGGTGCATGAGTATCGGCTCGCCATTGCGAGCCCAGCGATGCCGGAGCGATGTATCTTCCGCTCGCTTGTAGAGTTCGCAATTCACGAAATTCGGGATTACTTCGATCGGATGGCGCACTTCGAACTCGCGAATGGTGCGGTCACGCAAATAGCCGGAAATAGCGGTGACACCGTCGCTTTGCTCGATCGAAAAGCGGGTGATGGGCAGATAGCTGCGGTCGCTGCCGACGAGAGTGATATCCGTACCATGCAGGGTAGTGATGAAAGGCAAGCGGCGCGGCACAGCCATGCTGCGCGCGAGCAGGGCGCTGACGGAGTGCGGAATGGCGTAATGAACGTGCAGAATGTCGAGAGCAGCTTCGTCCGCGACTTCGAGCATTTTGGTAGCGAGCGCCAGCGTGTAAGGCGGGTGGTCGAAGAGCGGATAGGTGGCGGGTTCGACTTCGTGAAAAGTGATCCTCTCGTTCGAGCCGGTCAAGGTATTCAGGCGGATGGGAACCGAATAGCTGATGAAATGAACATCGTGGCCGCGGGCGGCGAGCTCCATGCCGAGCTCGGTGGCGACCACTCCTGAACCGCCATACGTAGGATAACAGGTGATCCCAATTTTCATGGGGTTTGCGGCGGCGCGCCCACAAGCATTCCAAGGCAACTCGCGAAGCGCGCGCCGGACAGCGGCAAACCGCTACTGGCCGTTGGAGCCGCCGTTGGAAGAATCCTCGCCGTCCTTATACAGGTAGCGGATTGAATGCTTATATATCAAAAGATTGGGGCTGCCGAAGCGCGTCAACTTAATGCAATCGCGGTCGTACCATTCGACGGTGCCGTGAAGCACCTCGCCGTCGGTCAAGACGATGGCGACCGGAGTGCGGGACTGCATCTGCTTCACGAAATAAAAATTTTCCGCGTAGGTTTGCTCCGGGGGCGCAGGCTTCTTGCGCGGAGCAATGGCTGAGGCGGCCTGCGGCATGGGTTGAGCGGAGCGGGGGCCAAACGACTCCTTCGCCTCTGCAAGGACTGGGCGGAAAAGTTTGCGGTTCACCATAAGTGCTCCTTGGAATTAGGAAACGGGATACTGTTGTTATGACTATGTAAACGCAAAATCGGTTGCAAGATCTTTGCGAAATAGTTTGTCGCGCCGAATGAAAGATCATGCGCGTCAGACGCCGAGCGAAACGACGAGCGAGTCCAGGCCGAGCTGGCGCCCGACGTTGCGGCGCAGCAGTGCATCGAGAGTATCGAGGCCGCGCGCAGCCTGCAGGACCCAACGCCAATCGATGTGCTTGGCGAGAGAGTCGATCTCGCGGCTCAAGTCCGGGTTTCTAAGAAGACGGCTCTGATTGCCTTGTGAGGCTTCGAGCAAGTCCGTGAGAAGACTATAGAACAGTGCCAATATGTTTTCAAACGGTTCCTTCTCTTGCTTGGCAAGCTGAGCAGTGCCGGCGAAGATTTCGCCGTACTTTTTCGCGGCGACGGAATTCTCCAAGAGGCGGAGAATGCTGGTGCGCAAGCGCATGGATTCAGCGAGGTCCAGCCGCAGAGCGGCACCGGGACTGCCAGCGGAGAGTTTCGCGGCGAGAGTGCGCTCGGCAGGCTGGAGGTCCGAGCGAGTTTTTAAGAAATCCGCGATATTCGCAACGGGTACTGGCGCGAGGTGGAATTGCAAGCAGCGCGAGCGAATGGTGGGCTGCAGGGAATCGGACGATTGGGCGAGCAAGATTAAGGTGGCCGATTCGGGCGGCTCTTCGAGGATTTTCAAGAACAGATCGGCGTCGTCCCGTCGCATGGTGTCCGCGCCATCGAGAATGAAAACGCGGCGGCGACCGAGCGGTTGAAAGTAGGCTGCGCGCCGGACGGCGCGCAATTGCCCAACGCGAATCATGGGACGTGCCACCGGAGTGCGCAGGCGCACAGGATCGGGCACGATGAGCCAAACGTCGGGATGCGGCTCGATAATCAGCGGCGTGCGTTCGACGGCGGCGGCGTCGGCGCTTTCGCCACGCTCCGTGAGTCCTGCGACGACCAGCTTTTCAGGAGCGACGAGAGGAGCCATCCGCAGGCAGGAGTCGCACTGGCCGCAGAAATCGTCCTTGAGGCGCTGGCAATTAGCGGCCTGGGCGAACATGCGGGCGAGGGTGTACTTGCCGATTCCACGCGGTCCGGTGAAGAGCATGGCACTCGGGAGGCGTTCGCGTTGGAGCATGCCGCGGAGGGCGCGGATAACCCGTTCGTTGCCGAGGAACTCGCTGAAGCCCATGCTCAACCCTGCGCGCGGAGCGCGGGCGCAATGCGCGCTTCGACGGCGGCGAGAATTTCGTTGTGAATCGCTTCGGGAGAACGCAGCGCGGCCTGCGCGGAATCGAAGCATTCGACGCGGACCCAATGCGACTGCTGCGCGAGCTGATCGTATACGCGCGAGGCGGCTTCGAGATGCGCGAGGTCGGCTTCCTGGATGTCGTGCTTTTTGTTGGTGTAATCGCGAGCGGTTTTTGAGGCGACGAGTTGATGCGCCTGGGCGACTGGAACGTGGAGGTAGATGACAATATCTTCGGCCGGCAGGCCATAGATTTCGTACTCGAGCCGCCGGAGCCAGGCTAGAAATTCGTCGCGATTGCTGGACGGCACGCGCGAGCCCTGGTGCGCGAGATTCGAGGCAATGTAGCGATCCGAGACTACGATTTGTCCCGCGGCGAGCGCTGATTCGAGGGAGGGCTTCGATTCGAGGCGGTCACCGGCATAGAGCAGCGCGGAGAAATGCGGCTCGACGGAATCGAGCGGGCCGAATTCGCCGTTGAGAAAACGGGCAACGAGCTTTCCAAAGAAACCTTTGTAGTTCGGGAAGCTGACCCGTGAGAAATCGAGTCCGCGGCCCGCGAGGGCGCGAGCGAGCAGCTCAAGCTGAGTGCGCTTGCCGGAGCCGTCGATTCCTTCGATCACGATGAATTTTCCGCGCGCAGGCATCGGTTTCCGGCCAGTTTAGCACGAGCGCGGGCGGGGCGGAGTCGCCGGCAGCGCGTCGGGGGCGCACCGTCAGTGGTGAATCAGCAGCGCTGCGATGGAGAGCGCGAGGGCAGCGGTGGTGACGATGCCACTCGGGAGAGCGATCCAGAAAATTGCGTTGAGGCGTCGAGCCAGGGAATCGACGAGAGCAGAAGAGATTTCCAGGCTGGATTCGAGGGCGATGATGCGCGCGGCCTGACTTCTGGCAAGCAGCTCCAGATTGGCGATGCGGCGGTCGATGGCGCTGACGTCCGCGGGCGGCGAGTAATCGATGCTCGGAGCGGCACGAAGAGAGTCGACCTGCTGTTTCAGGTCCATAGCGCGGCGGGCCAGGGAAGTACCCAGGGAAATTGCTTTAAACAGATCATCGAGGCCCATTGTTTGCATCTCCTTCAGTCGCGGCTTCGGGCTCGCCGTCGGAATCAGGGAACTCGGGAAGGTCGCCGCGGGTGACGCCGCGCAGTTCGACGCGGATCACATCTGCGGCAAATCCGGCGCGCAGCAGACTACGGTAAATTCCGGCGACCTGGCGTTGGCTGAGCGCGCCGCGTACGTGTGAGAGACGGCGTTTCAGGCGGGCGCGGACGAGTTCGGCTTCGGAAGTATCGGCGAAGGCAGTTTCCAGCGCAGCGTCTATGTGGCGGCCGGGTATGCCACGGGTGCGGAGCTCGCGGGCGATGCGGAAGCGTCCTTGGCGGCGCAACTTAGCATGCTGGCGGGCGAACTCGAGGGCGTAGCGGGCGTCATCAAGGTAGTTCTGTTCGCGGAGGCGAGCGATCACTTCCGAGACCGATGCTTTATCTTCTGCGCGGCGCTCCAGATAAGCACGCATTTCATGGACGGAATGCGCGCGGCGAGTTAAGGCCTGGATGGCTGAGTTGTAAAGCTCCTGTTCGGTGGCCAGCCGACGGGGATTGGAACGAAAGGGCACGAGCGAAGGATAGTGGCAAGGCAGCAAGGAAGCAAGGAGAGGGAAAAATAGAGTCGGGGACGCAGGAAGCAAAGAGGCTAGAGGACGGACCTGACCAAAAGAAACATTAGTGCGCGCGGCCAACGCTGCGCGCAGGACCAGTGTTTCACTTCGACACACATAACGCACGCCGATGAGCGGCGACTTTCGTCAATCCGTAGAATAAATGCGGAGGAATTAACTCATGGCTCTTCCGCGGCGTCTGTTTTCATGTGTCATATTGGTGGGATGCCTGGTAGTGGCAGGCGCCCTTTGTGCGGAGGCGCGCGCCGCGCACCCTGCGCCAACTGCGCGCACCGGCAAAGCTGCCAGCGAGCTGAGTCTGCCGCTCCTCGATCTTTCCGGATACAAGACCATGGCAGCGAGCAATCATGGGAAGGCGCTGATGGTGACGTTCTGGGCGACGTGGTGCGAGCCTTGCAGGGACGAGTTTCCGATGATCGCGGCGTTTGCGAAAAAATACGCGCCGCAAGGGCTTAGGGTGGTGGGAGTGAGTCTTGACGAAGACTCGGACTCTGCCTTAGCGCGACAATTTGTGGAGCAAGCGCACTCGGATTTCCCGAATTATCGGGTAAAACAGGGAATCGACGTAAAGGCGTTTTATCAGGGCGTGAATCCGGATTGGCGCGGCACCATGCCGCAGACGGTCTTCTATGGACGCGACGGGCACATCGCGCGTTATTTAATTGGGGCGCGGCCGCCGGCGGCTTTCGAAGATGCGATCCGGCTAATACTGCTGAATTCCACAGGCGACAATAGCAAACCGAAATCGCAAGCTTCCGGCGAGTAGTCAGCCGCGGATTCACCGATCAAGGGGCGCAGCCCGCGCGTTAATACGACTACTGCTGGATCGTCAATCGCTTTTCGAGCTTGAAGTGAAGGCGGGTTTCGGCCGGCAGAACGATGTCCCGCTTGCCGGTGAAAGCTGCACCGGCCGTTCCAGCACCTCCGCCTGCCAACGCTCCCACGGCCGCTCCCTTTCCGCCGCCAGCTAGAGCGCCGACAATTGCTCCGAAGGCGGCGCCGCCTCCGCCGCCGATCACGGAACGCTTGCCGCGGCCCTTGCTGGCGTCTTCAAATTCTGAAGTTTCAATGGAATATTTTTGGCGATGCAGAGTAATGGCATCGAGGGTGAGCGCGAGGATCGCGCCGCCTTTCAAATGGCCGGCGGATTGAGCCTGCACGATTGTGCCGGTGGCTCGAGTGCCGATTGGGAGCACAGTATTTCCGTCCACGGTGATCGGTTCCGCTAACGAAGCCTCGAAGCGATCGCCGCTGCTATTGTCCTTGGTGCTGATGTTCTGATCGAGGCTGACGGCGAGAGTCCTTCCCGCAGGAATTACGATGGGAGCAGGGGCGGGCGGTTGCGCCGGAGCTGACGCCCCTGATGATGCCGATGAATTCGACGATGCAGACGCGTTCTGGGCTGAGTCGCCGGTTGAACTGGAAGACGTGCTGGCGGTAGAAGGCGCATTCGAATGGCCGCAACCGCATAGAGCTGCCAAGGCAGCCACGGCCAGCCAATGACGGATCGGTGATTTGCGCATTCGTTTCACCTCTGAGAAATTTAGGAACGGATCGGGGACTGGAGGAACCCCCAAACATTTTAATGCTGGGATAGGATTATCTCAACGCGGCAGACGCTCGGATGTGATGAATAAATCAGACTCGTCCATTGCCGGCGCACCTGCTCGGTCGAAATGGATTTTCTAGTGTTCTCTGGCGGCCAGGTGGCGTTCGGCTTCGAGAGCGGCCATGCAACCGGAGCCAGCCGCGGTGACGGCTTGGCGGTAACGATGATCCTGGACGTCACCAGCAGCGAACACGCCCTCGACGCTGGTCTTCGCGCCATCGTGGGCGATCAGGTAGCCGTTCTCGTCCATGGCCAGTTTGCCCCTGAAGACTTTCGTATTTGGGTCGTGGCCGATGGCGACAAACACGCCTTCGACCGCGATTACTTTGGTTTTTCCGTCTTCCGTGTTGCGAACGTGCACGCAATCGACGGCTTTGTTGGCGACGTTTTCGACCTTCTCGATGGCAAAGGGAGTGAGGAATTCAATCTTTTCGTTTTTGCGCGCGCGGTCGAGCATGATACGCGAAGCGCGAAATTCGTTGCGGCGGTGAATCAGCGTGACCTTTTTGGCGAACTTGGTGAGGAAGGTGGCCTCTTCCATCGCGGTATCGCCGCCACCGACGACCACGATATCGCGATTACGGAAGAATGCTCCGTCGCAGGTGGCGCAGGTGGAGACGCCGTGGCCGAGCAGTTGGCGTTCGGACTCCAGACCGAGCGTGCGCGCGGAAGCGCCGGAAGCGACGATCAACGTTTCGCACTCGAAGGTTTCTTTTCCAGCAGTGATTTTAAACGGCGGCTTGCTGAGATCGACGTTGCTTACTTCGCCGGGGTGGAACTCAGCTCCAAAGCGCTGCGCCTGCTTGCGGGCGCGTTCGATGAACTCAGGGCCCAAAATGCCGTCGGGAAACCCGGGGAAATTTTCGACTTCCGTGGTCAGCGCCAACTGGCCTCCGGGCTCGTACCCATCGAGTACGATGGGTTTCAAATCGGCGCGTGCTGTGTAAATCGCAGCGGTCAGACCCGCGCAACCGCTTCCGATGATGACGACCTTGTGCACTGAATTCTCCTAGATTTTAGAGATAGCTTCGGAAAGCCCGGCGATGTGGCGCCCACAATCCTTGAAAGTATACCATCCCGCAGCACCTCTCGCTGGCGTGTGAAGCCGAGCGGCCGGGGGCGCAGGTTCGGCACTGGCCGCAAAATTTGCTATCGATAGTGTTTGCCAGTACCCTTCCGAACTACTGTAGACGGAGAAGGTGGCTGCGGCGTTCCACGGATTGTTTTGGGGCGCGCCAGCCGAGCCGCTTCGCGACTTGGAGGGAATTCATGCTGAAAGAATTCAAAGAATTCGCCATGAAGGGCAACGTGCTGGATATGGCCATTGGTATCATCATCGGCGCCGCTTTCGGGCGGATCGTCACGTCGCTAGTGAGCGACATTCTGATGCCACCAATCGGACGATTACTCGGGAGAGTCGATTTCTCGAGCTTGTTCCTGAATATTTCGGGTAAGTCGTATCCGACGATCGCAGCCGCGAAAGCGGCGGGCGCGGCGACAATCAATTACGGGATGTTCATCAACACCGTTATCGATTTTGTGATCGTGGCGTTCGCGATTTTTCTGCTGGTGCGACAAGTGAACCGTTGGACGAGCAAACCTGCGCCCGCGGCGGAGCCTACGACCAAAGATTGCCCCTACTGCGCGACGGCAATTCCGATCAAGGCTAAGCGATGCCCGAATTGCACCACCGATTTTGCACGGGAGTTGGCCGTCGGCTAAACGCGCGGCTGGACTGGCCTGAAGG
>JBOGNC010000169.1:0-10078 GCA_050747045.1 Candidatus Acidiferrales bacterium
CCTTGGGAATCGCTTGGCCCATTACTTCGCGGACGATCAGCTTACGCAGATCTTTACCTTGCAGCGCCAGATTCAGAATCTGATCCTCGAAAATCGTTCCGACGGATTGCGCGTCCTCGAAGACAGGGAGTTGCGAAATGTCCTGCTGCTGCATCGTTTGCAGCGCCTGATACACGGTGCGATTGGGGCCGACGAAAATCGGCTCGCGCGTTTTGCCGTTCTGGCGCTTCACGCGAATCACGTCCGCGGCAGTGAGCGTCACTTCGGCTTCGGCGTAGCCGTGCTCGCGCATCCAGGCGTCGTTGTAAATTTTGCTAAGGTACCGCGTACCAGAGTCCGGCAGAAACACCAGCACGAGGTCGCCCTTCTTACAATTGCGGGCCACGCGCAGCGCCGCGGAAACGCAGCCACCGCCCGCGCCTCCGGTGAAGATGCCTTCGCGTTTGGTAAGCCGGCGCGCCCAGAGAAAGCATTCTTCGTCGTTCACTTGTAGGACGTCGTCGAGCACCGAGAAATCGATCGTCGAAGGCAAAATATCCTCGCCGATTCCCTCCACGACGTAGGTGCGCGCCTTGCCGATCGTGCCATTCTTGGCGTACTCGTAAAAGAGAGAGCCGAGCGGGTCCACGCCTATGATTTTGATAGCGGGATTCTTTTCCTTCAGATACCGGCCGACGCCTGTGGCCGTTCCGCCGGTACCCAGCCCGCAGACGAAATGCGTTATCTTGCCTTCGGTGTCGTCCCAGATTTCGGGGCCGGTGAAGCGATAATGCGCGTCTGGATTGGCGGGATTGTCATATTGATTAGCAAAAAACGAATTTGGAATTTCGCGTGCTAGTTTTTTTGCCACTGAATAATAGCTGCGCGAATCTTCGGGTTCGACGGCGGTGGGGCAGACGATCACTTCCGATCCGAACGCCTTGAGCGAATCAATCTTTTCGCGCGATTGCTTGTCCGTGACGGTGAAGACCGTTTTGTATCCGCGCACAGCAGCGACAAGCGCCAAGCCCATGCCGGTATTGCCGGAGGTCGCTTCGATGATTGTGCCGCCAGGACGAAGCTGGCCTTTGCGCTCGGCTTCGTCGATCATCCAGACGGCGATGCGATCCTTCATTGACCCGCCTGGATTCATGAATTCGACTTTGACGTACACCTCCGCCGGCACGTCCTTGGCGACGCGATTTAAGCGGATCAGCGGAGTGCGGCCGATCGCCTCGAGGATGTTGTTGCACTTCATCGACAGCGATTCTCCCGAGCAAATGTGGATCGCAGTAGCTTAGAGACTTAGGCGATCAGTGTCCAGCGCAGTTTCCACCGGCGAATTCGCGCGTTTTCATGTGGATCGCGGGACCTAATCCAAAGGGAATTGCTTCACATGATATTCTTTCTCTCAATGGCCGCGTCCCGTACCCTTCCGCTCGGCGGGTTACAGCCCGAGATGCTGTTCTACGATGGACATTGCGCGCTCTGCCATGGCGCAGTGAAGTTCGTCCTAAAACACGATCGTAGTCGCGCCGCGTTTCGCTTCGCTCCTCTGCGAGGCGAGACGTTTCGGGTGCGCGTGCAGGGAAGAGTCCAAGCAACTCTGCCGGATAGCATTGTCGTCCTCACGAGCGAAGGCGCCCTGGTGGTGCGTTCTGATGCGTTCCTTTATATCTTGACGCGGCTGGGCGGAATCTGGAAGGCCTTGGCCGGCTTATTGCGTATCGCGCCGCGGCCGTTGCGCGATATGGTTTATGACTTCGTAGCGCGCGTTCGCTACCGGGTCTTCGGTACGCGCAACGATCTGTGCCCGGTGACGCCGCCGGAGCTGCGATCGCGCTTTGATCCGTAGTGCCAATGATGTCTGTCGCAAGCACTGGCCGAACAGGAGGAGACATGGAGCGGCGCAACATTTCGACCGGAACGACCTGGGAACCCATCGTAGGCTATTCGCGCGCGGTGCGGATTGGAGACCACGTTTTTGTGTCCGGGACCACCGCGACCGATGCGCAAGGCAAAGTGATCGGCGCAGGAGATCCCTACGCGCAGACGGTGCAGACGCTGCGCAACATCGAGTCGGCCCTCGTGAGGGCAGGCGCGAGCCTTAACGACGTGGTGCGCACGCGCATGTACGTGACCAACATCACGGACTGGGAAAAGATTGGCCGGGCGCACGGCGAAGTCTTCGGCAAGATTCGCCCCGCAACGGCGATGGTCGAGGTGAGCCGTTTGATCGCGCCCGAAATGCTGGTAGAGATCGAAGCAGACGCAATTATTTCCGCCGAGTAAACACCCGCACAAACACCGCAGGTTTTGTCTTTACGACGGAAAGGCGCGCTGCGCGGCAAAAATTACGCGCCGCTCGGCCCGCTGCGCAGCTAACGGTTCTACTCTCATGAGCGGCGAACGCCAACACGTTTGGCGGGGCAATTGCGATATTCGATTGCTATGACGGCTTGGCGCGCTTCATACGACGAGAACCATGTTCTCCAGGCGATGTAGATGGAGCGGGTCAGGCAGCTAAATTCCCCAATACGCGCGGGGCTTTCTCCCCTAGACCCCAACACGCAAAGGCCCCGCGCGCCTACCTTTTCATCTAACTCAGGAATACGTTGCGTCCGATTTAACTTGTTCTTCGACAATAGAACCGTCCAGCAGGTGAATGGTGCGATCGGCGATGCTGGCATATCGCGGGTCATGCGTGACCATGCAGATGGTCGCGCCGTCGGCGTGCAACTGGCGCAGCAGGTCTATCACCGCCTCGCTATTTTTCGAGTCGAGGTTGCCGGTGGGCTCGTCCGCGAGCAGGATCGCCGGCTGGCCCACTAACGCTCGCGCCACCGCCACCCGCTGTTGCTGGCCGCCGGAGAGCTGGGATGGATAGTGCTTCATGCGATGCGCCATCTGCACCCGTTCCAGCACTTCGTTCACGCGCTGCTTGCGCTCCGCCGATCCCATACTGCGATAGGTGAGCGGCAGCTCCACGTTTTCGTACACGGTGAGGTCGCCAATCAAATTGAACGCCTGGAACACGAAGCCGATCTCGCGGTTTCGGATTCGGGTGCGGTCGGAGAGCGACAAATTTTCGACCTCGTCGTTGTGAATCCGATAGACGCCTTCATTGGGCGAGTCGAGCAGGCCCAGAATCGAGAGCAGCGTCGACTTCCCGCAGCCAGACGGCCCGGCGATGGAGACAAACTCGCCATTCTTAATCTCGAGATTCACGCCGTTGAGCGCCCGCGTTTCCACTTCGTCGGTGAGAAAGATTTTACTAATGCCTTCCAATCGGATCAGAGACTCGGCCGCTGTGTTCATCTTTCGCTCCTTCGAGTACTAACATCTTATACGGAGGCATATGATCGAAAGTTCACTCCGTCCGCCTATTCATGGCGCAGCGCCACCATCGGATCCACGCGCGTTGCACGCCGCGCAGGTATCCAGCACGCAAGTAGCGCTGCGCCCAAAAGCATCGTAACAACCGCCGCGAATGTGAGCGGGTCCGTGGCGCTCACGCGGAATAGCATCGAGTCCATCAGCCGCGTAAGCCCAAACGACGCGACCAGCCCAAGCGCAACGCCCGCCAGCGCCATCTTTCCGCCTTCGCCGAGCACATCGCGCAGGATGTCTCGCGGCTGCGCGCCCAGCGCCATGCGAATCCCGATTTCGTGCGTCCGCTGTCCCACCACGTATGAGATCACGCCGTAAATTCCGAT
The DNA here is from genome assembly GCA_050747045.1 of Candidatus Acidiferrales bacterium. GTDB lineage: Bacteria > Acidobacteriota > Terriglobia > Acidiferrales > UBA7541 > Palsa-295. The sequence goes on from JBOGNC010000169.1 coordinate 3,696, forward strand.
TGCCGCGAGCAACAGCGCGATGCTGGCGAACGTTCCGAGCAAGATCATCGAGAATCGCCGTTGCGCGAGCGAACCAGAGATCATCTCGTTCATCATGCGCGCGTCGTAAACCACCGCGTTCGCGTCAGTCGCGCCGACGCGATTGCGAATCTCGCTGACCAAACTGAGAGGCTTCACCGAAGAACGAACGATCAACAGCACTGACGACGGTACGTTTAATGAGAGGGTTTGTGCGTAGGGCATGTACATCTGCGCGTGGATGGGCGAGCTCGCGTCACCCTCAAGAGTCGTCGGTAGAACGTGCCCGACGACTCCGACGATTTCCTCTGTCGCTGCGGGTCCAAAATCCAGCCGTTTCCCAATCGGATTTTGGCCGGGAAACAGCTCGTTTGCCAATTCTTGGCCGATGACTAGAACGGGAGGAGATGTTAAGCCATCCTGCTCCGTGAAACCGCGTCCACGAATCAGCGGAATACGCAGCGTGTGGAAGTAGCCAGGACTCGCGGCCACTGCAGCGGCCCAATGCCATTGCGCGATCGCGGCAGGCGTAGGCTCCCCATTGCGCCACACTGGGGCTGCCGACCAACTGCCCGAAAACGGTACCGATCCTAATCCCAGACTCACGGATTCCACGCCCGGAATTTGCGAGACCTGATTCCTGAGTTGCCTGAATGCGGCAAGCGCTTTGGCCGGTCTCGCCAGGCTCGCCGGAGAGGGGCTAACCGAAATGGTGAGCACGTTATTGGGATCAAAACCGGGGTTGGTGGACCATATTCGCACGAAGCTGCGGATCAGAAGTCCTGCCGCGACCAGCAGGACCACCGAAAGGGCGATTTCGATTACGACAAATGCGCGCTGGGTATGATGGCGCCCTGACGATGCGCCGCGACCGCCCTCTTTCAAACCGCATTGAAGATCGGCCTCGAAACCTTTGAATGCCGGTGCAAGCCCAAAAAGCAAAACGCTGAAGAGCGAAGCCCCGATCGCGACGGCCAGCACCTTCAGATTCATGTTTACATGCACGATCGTTGGTAAAACCGCCGGGAAAATACCGAGCAAGTGCTCCGTCCCCCAACTCGCGAACGCTATTCCCACTCCGCCGCCTAGCAACGCGAGGATCCCGCTTTCGACGAGTAGTTGCCGCCGCAAACGAGCGCGCGTTGCGCCCAACGCGGCGCGGACCGCGAATTCCTGCGCTCGCCGCGTGGAGCGCGCCAGCAGAAGATTCGCCACATTGGCGCACGCAATCAGCAGAACCAAGCCCACCGCTCCCAGCAAAATCAGTAGCGCGGGCCGGAGCTCGCCGCCGACGTCCTTCGCCATCGGAATGACGGCCGCTCCGATCTTCGCGTTACTCTTCGGAAATGTTTTTGCGAGATTCGCGGCAATTTGATCCATCTCGGCTTGAGCTTGCGGCGCCGTAACTCCGCGTTTGAGCCTGCCCACCCCCGTTAACCCCATTCTCATATCGCGTTCTCGAAGCTCGCCGATATTCCACTGCCCAAGCGGCACGAAAACGGCATCCTTAGCTCGAGAATCGAAGCGCGAAAAGAGATGAAAATCAGCGGGAATGACGCCAACCACTGTATGCGCGATCCCGTTCAGTTCGATACTCTTGCCCAAAATCTCGGGATCCGACCCAAACGCGCGCTTCCAAAATCCCTCGCTGATTAAAGCTACCGGCGCGGCGCCAAGTTGATCTTCCTGGGCTCGGAACGTGCGCCCTAGAATCGGTCGAACCGCCAGAACTGAGAAGAAATTCGCCGAAATCCTCTCACCATTCAGGCGCAGCGGCGCTCCGGAGCCGGTGAACGTGAACGCATCACCCATGTAACCGGCAATGCCTTCGAAACTGCGGTTTTCCTGCTGCCAGTCGAGCAGGTCCGGATACGGAATCCCGGCCCGCGGGCTGACGTTCGTTTTCTCATACAAATCGACGAGCTGACCGGGATGCGAAAATGGAATTGGATTGAGCAGCACCGCATCGACAACGCTGAAAATCGCCGTATTCGCACCGATGCCCAGCGCGAGCGTCAGCACCGCAACTGCCGTAAACCCCGGATTTGTGCGCAGCATCCGCAGCCCGAAGCGCACATCTTGCAGCAGCGATTCGAGCCACGGCAGCCCGTGCCGCTCGCGATACTTTTCTTTCGTTTGCTCTACGCCGCCAAGCTTGATTAGTGCCTGCCGCCGCGCTTCTGCGGGCGACATTCCTGTGCGCAAGCCGTCATCGATGTGCATCTGGAGATGCGATTCAAGCTCAGCCGCAAGCTCGCGATCTCGTTCGGCATGCCTGAAAAGCGAAATAAATCGCATGACTACGGCACGCAAATTGGGCATTGGCGATTTCATTTCAATTCCACGCGATCGTCGTTGTCGTAGGACGACATGTCCGACAAGATCACCTGATCGCCCACGTGCAATCCCTTGAGAATTTCGATGGTGTTCACCGAGGCGCGCCCGAGCGCGACAGGGACACGCTCAGCCTCGTTGCCGCCGTCGGTCAGTTTAAATAGACCAACGGTGGTGTCCGGATCGCCATGGACCGGCCTTCCGACGTACAGCACGTCGGCGAGGCGTTGGATGAGGATCGTGCCCTCGACGCTAAGGTCCGGCACAGCGCCTGGCGGCAATGCACCATCGAGCTTCACGTCCACGGTGCGCGTGCCATTCACAACCGCCGGATCGATGCGCATCACGTGGCCGGGAATGATGCCGTTGTGCGTGTCGATCGAAGCCTTCTGCCCCAGCGCGATGTCTTTCGCCTGCGTTTCCGCGATTTGCAGCGATGCCTTCAGCTGCGTGGGCTGTGCCACTTTCGCCAGCACCGCGCCTTCAGTCACCTGTTGGCCCACGTCCACATCGAGTTCCTGCAGGACGCCGTCGATTCCCGATCGCACGTTCAGGTTATCGAGCTGTGATTTCTTCAGGTTGTAGAGAGCCTGTTTCTGGTCCACGCTGGCTTGCTGCACGGCCAGCTGCGCGGGAATGGAATTCTGGAATGTTTCCACCTCTTCCTGCGCCAGCTTATTTTCCTTCTCCAATTCTTCCGCTTGCACCTCTTCCGTCTTCACGTCGAGCTCCGATTTCAGCCCGAGCTTGCCCAGTTGCTCGTAGTAATTCTTGGTCATTTCCGCGGTGCGAAATTGAGATGAGATATTGGCGGCGGACGTGCGCTTGTCCATCAGCTGGTTCTGGAGGGTGGCTTTCGTCTGCTCGTAAACAGCTTGCGCACCCTTGAGCTGATATTCCGCGTCGAGCGCCTCCTGTTGCAGCTGCGGATTGCTGAGCACGAGCACCACGGTATTCGCTTTCACCGCGGTTCCCGGCAGCACGAATCTCTTTTCCACTCGGCCGGCGGACATCGCAGGAACCACTTGAATCGTTTCGGGCACAAGCGTCCCCAATCCGCGCACTTCGCGCAGCATGGGACCGCGCTTCACGGTATCCGTCCAGACGGTGGACTTGTCCACACTAGGCGCCGCGGGTTTCAGTCGCGCCAGTGCGGCCGTTACCAGCACCACTGCTACGACCGCAATGCCCGCATAGATGTACCGGCGAATTTTCTTGCGCCGCTTCAGCTCAGGACGTGCAATGTCCATGTCTTACTCCTCATTCGTACCGCAGCGCCACCAATGGATTGACGCGCGAGGCCCGTCGCGCTGGCAGATAACACGCCAGCAGCGCGACCAGCACCAGCAAAATCGCCGTGAGTGCGAACATCAGCGGGTCCCATGGCTTCACGCCAAAAAGCAGGCTGCGCATCACGCGGGTGACGGCCAGCCCGCCTGCCACCCCGAGCACCACGCCGATCAGCGCCAGCAGCATCCCCTGGCGCACTACCATGCCGCGAACGTTTTGCGGTGAGGCGCCGAGCGTCATGCGGATGCCGATCTCCTGCGTGCGCTGCTGCACCGAGTAAGCCATCACGCCGTAAATGCCGACGGCGGCAAGCAGCAGCGCGATCGCCGCAAAAATGCTGAGCAGCGTGGTGCTGAATCTCTGATAGGCGATGGAATGCGAAACCACTTCGTCCATCGTCCTCACCGTGCCCGCCGGCACACCGCCGCTCGCGATGCGCAATTGCTGCCGAATCTGTTGGCTGAGTGAAAAAGGCGCGACGCGGGTGCGGACCATCCATTGCAGCGGCCCGATTGTCGCGCTAAGGGCCGTCATTTGATCCGTTACTTGCCCGATGGGAACGTACATCATCGGTGGCGGATCGTTGTTCAGGCCGGCGTCCCGCACGTCGCCTACCACGCCCACCACTTCCCTGGCCGCCTCGGTAAATTGCGGTCCCAAAGCTTTTCCTATGGTGATTCGCGCCCCGATCTCGTCACCTTTGGGCCAGAATTGCTTGGCCATTTTCTCGCTGATGATGACGACCAGCTCTGACGTGCCGGTGTCCTGCTCCGTGAATACACGCCCGCGCAGCAGCGGGATGCGGTAAACGTTGAAGTAGCCCGGGGAGATGCTGGTCCAGCCGCCCCCGCCATTCGCGCTCGCACCAGCACGGCCTGCGATCGTGAATGGCAAGCCGTAGCCTCCTTCCAGCGGCATGCAGCAGGAAGCCGTGGCGTCTTCAACTCCCGGAACACTTTGCAATCGCTGCCTTCCTTCGCGAACGACTTCCGCAACGCTTGCCGACGTCTGGAAGCGTTTTCCGGTCAAAGACATGTCCATCGTCAGAATGTTGTGCGACTGAAACCCGGGATTGACGGAGATGGAGTCATGGAACGAGCGGATCAGAAGAGCGGCGCCAACCAGCAGCACCATGGCCAGCGCCATCTCGCAGACCACCAGCAATGAGCGTGTCTTGCTGCCGCGAAATCCCGTGCCGCTGCGAGAGCCGCTCTCGTTAATGGTCGCCGCGAGATTGGTTCGCGATGCTTTGATTGCCGGGACGAGACCCGAAATCGCCCCCGCCAGCACCGAAACACCCAGCGCGAACAGCAAAATCCGCCAATCAAGCGTGAGCGCTTCAGCATGTTCGCCGAGGCGAGGCATCCTTACAGGATTGACGGCGAAAAGCAGGCGCACGCCGAAAAAGCCCAGCCATATGCCGACGGCTCCGCCCACAAGCGATACCAAAATGCTCTCGGTAAGAATTTGTCGAATGATTCGTCCGCGCGCCGCGCCGAGTGCCACGCGGATCGAAATTTCGCGCCGGCGCAGCGTGGCGCGCGCCAGCATCAGGCTTGCAATATTGGCGCATGCGATCAGGAGCACCAACCCGACCGCCGCGAGCAAAATCCACAGCGCATTGCTCACTCCGGCGATCACCACTTGGAGCGCTGTTTCCAGAGTGAAGCCCTGCTTCGGACCCATCGCGGTGGGATACTTGCGGCGAAATTGCTCGGCGAATACTTGCGTCGCGGCGACCGCCTGAGCCATTGTGACGCCGGGCCTCAAGCGCGCCGCGCCGATTAAGTAATTGCCCTGATTGCTGCTGCTGGGATCGGCCTGCAGCGGCAGGCACATGTCCCCGACGTTGAGATCGGGCGTGTAGATCGGCGCCATCACGCCAACGATGGTGTAATCCGTGCCATCGAGGTTAATGCTCTTGCCAACGATGTTCGGGTTGGATCCAAACTGAGTGCGCCACATGCCGTTGCCGATCACGACCACAGGCGGCCCGCTGGGAGCATCCTCTTGCGAGGTAAAGCCACGGCCTTTCGCGAATGGTATCCCATACAGCGAGAAGAAATTGGATGATACCTGCGTGGCCTTATATTGTTCGGGCTGATCCCCTCCCATCAAATTGACGCGCATATTTCCTGGAAATCCATAGAGCGACGCATCTTCGATAATTCGCGACTGGTCGCGCCACATCATGAATTTCGGAATCGAAATGGAGTAGCCCCGCTGATTGCCAAACGAGTTCATGAGCACGACGATGCGGCCGGAATCGGGCCCGGCGAACGGTATCAGCAAGATGCGGTCAACAACGGTGAAGATGGCGGTGGTCGCGCCGATACCGAGCGCCAGCGTTAGGATGGCGATAAGGGTGAAGCCGGGGCTTTTGCGCAGCACGCGTGCGGCAAACTTGACGTCTTGGAGCAAACCTTCAAAAATCGAACCGCCACTGCGGTCGCGGGAGACTTCACCTGTTTTCTCGGAGCTCCTGGCGCTGGGTTCGCTCATAGCCGCTCCTTCTGACTCCTGACGCTGCCACGCCATGGGCGCGTTTACGAATCGGTAGTTAATCTAACCCTGAATGCCCTTGGCCGCGAAACTTTTTGCCTGGCCCGCTGGAGTGCGCCGCTCGCTGAAGGCCGCGGCGAAACTTGCGCGGCAGCATCCTGCTATATCACATAGCGTTACATCGTGTAGCAGATGTCTGCCTCGAAGGCAAGCGCTTTCGCCAGTTCGGCGTCAAACCG
>JBOGNC010000170.1:0-9990 GCA_050747045.1 Candidatus Acidiferrales bacterium
GGGCCTCCTTCAAAGATCCGAAGAAGCTCTTCAATTCCAGCCTGGAAGGGAACGTACGGCGTGCGATCGACCTCCGCGAAGGCGAGAAGATAAACGAAGCTGCCTTCAAGGAACTCATCCGCGCCGCAGTGGCCGCCAACTCCGCTGCGCTCGCTCAACGGGCAACCAAGAAGAAGTAGGCCCACATCACGAAACGCGGAATGTCCCTGCGCTCAGCCCATTGCAAATGCGCGCCGCGACAATCGCGGCTTCTGCCTCGTCTTCGCAGATTGTGAACCGGGTGGCAGCGTCAAAGAGCGAATAAAAACTACGGTATGGCGTGTAATCCGCGATTCTGCCTTCCGCGCGGCCGGCTGCGCGGGCCTCGCATACCGCCTGGCTCGGACGCAGCACCACAAAGTCCAGCGGCACGTCCTTCAGTATTTTCCGCGCTGTGTCCAGAAACTCCGGCGGCACGGAAAAGTCGATCAGCACGTCAAAGCCAGAGCGCGCGAAGGGCAGCGCCGCTGCCGTCATCGCGCGCATGATCACGGGAAAGTTCTCTCTGCGGCTCCAGTTTTCGGGTTTCGCAATGAAAGACCAGAACGTATCGCCCTCAATGTAGGAAACTGGCCCTTCCAATTTCGGTATCAGTTCGCGGGCAACGGTCGTTTTTCCGGCGCCAACTGGACCCGAAAGCATGATCACTGCGCCCATACTCAGTCACTTTGCCTCTTTGAAAGCCGTGCGTGGCGTCACGCTTCCGCGTCAAACTCATGCGCAGTATTTTCGATACGTAAGGATTGGTTCGCGATCAACACTCGTCCCAGAAGGACGTCTGACGCAGCGCGGATCCGCTTCTCGGCGCTATTGCTTGGAGTAGAGCGGCGCGAACGCCCGCGATAGCATTACCGCCATCAGCAATCCTCCGGCTCCGGTGACCACCGCATCAGGGATGCTGCGGATATGGAACTCCCCGACGTGACAAACCAGGAAGTATCCCGCCACCGCATTCGCCGTACCCCACAGCACATTCACCATTGGAGACGACTGCCCCTTCCCGGGCGGCGAAGCGAACGGAGTTGGGAACGAACGGCCGGACACGCCATTAACGAAATGTGGAATCGCATTCACAAGAAAAGCACCGCCGAAAAAGTATGCGACTAACAAATACCAGCGCATGTTTCCCTCCGAGCTTGGAACGTTGGAGAAAAAGCACCGGAACGACGCCGGGATCATAACACGCCGTCAACCGGCTTATAAGCCGAGCCATAGCGCCCTGCAGTACCTTCGTCCCATCACGCTAGCCGGACCCGCCTATACACATCCGCGCCGCCCATCGCTAGCCTACCAATCGAACCGGTACAGGCTCCGCAGGACTTTGCCAAGCCTAGCTTTGCACTGAGCCAGGTCCCGCGAACGCCGCAATAAACCTGCCGGTCGCTGGGGGCGCTAATCTGTATGCAGTCGTTGCTGCAAATCCGACACCTCTCCATCCAATACGCGGCAGATTCCCGAGAGCCATTTGCCGCCGTCGAAGACGTTTCGTTCGATATCGCCCCGGGCGAGACGCTCGGGCTGATGGGCGAATCCGGCTGCGGCAAAAGCAGCATCGCGCTGGCCCTGATGGGACTCTTGCCGAAGCAACAAGCCGACGTCGCCGGATCGGTGGTATTCCGCGGCTCCAACTTGTTTGCGCTCAGCGAACGCGAGCTACAAAGAATTCGTGGCGCGGCCATCTCGATTGTTTACCAGGAACCCGAGATCGCGCTGAGCCCCGTAATGCGAGTGGGGGACCAAATCGCCGAAGTAATTCGCGCGCATCTCCAGCGATCGTGGAAGCAGTGCCGCACTGAAGTGCGTGCCATGCTCGCACGCGTCGGCTTCGCGCAAATCGAGCGAATATGCAACGCTTATCCCCATCAGCTCAGCGGCGGACAGCGCCAGCGCGTCGAATTGGCGCAAGCGCTGGCGTGCGAGCCGGCATTATTGATCGCGGACGAGCCCACGGCGCACCTCGACCTTCGCAGCCAGTCGGAATTTTTGGCTCTGCTCGAAACTTTGAAGCGCGAGTCTGGCATTTCGATGCTGCTCATCAGCCACACGCCCGAAGTCCAGGCGCGCATGGCTGACCGCCTGCTCGTCATGCGAGCGGGCCGCATCATCGAGCGAGGCCGCCTCAGCGAAATCGCCAGAAGCTCGCATGACCCGTACACGCGAGCCATTCTTGGATCGGCGCCCGGACAGCTATCGGTTCCGGATGAAAGCACCGCTCACATGCTCGAAGAGGCGCTTGCAAGATGAGCGCGCCGATCGCCATGACCGATGCTTCGCAGCCGGTGGCGCTGGTCTCAATTCGAAATCTCGCCAAGACCTACGTGCAGCGGCGCACCTTTAGTGGAACGAAATTCTCCGTCGAAGCTCTTCGTGACATCAATCTCGACGTGCGCCGGGGCACCACCGTTGCCTTGGTTGGCGAATCCGGCGCGGGCAAATCAACTCTGGTACGCTGCTTGGCGCTTCTCGAAAAGCCGACCTGCGGCCAGATTTTCCTCGATGGCGTCAATCTTCTAAGCCTCCGTCGCAAGCAGCTCTTTCCCGTTCGACGCCAAATCCAGCTTGTTTTTCAGGATCCCGCCTCTGCTCTCAACCCCGGCATGACCGCAGCGGAAATCATCGAAGAACCGCTGGCGATCCAACGCGAAGGCGAAAGGGCTGATCGTCGCCGCCGCACACTGGAAGTAATGGACCAGGTCGGCCTGCCAGCGGCATCTGCCGAAAAGCGCCCACTCGACTTTAGCGGCGGACAGCGACAGCGTCTGGCAATCGCTCGCGCACTCGCGCTTCAGCCCAAGCTGCTGATTCTCGACGAAGCACTTTCGAACCTCGACCTCGCCACCCGCGATTCCATCATTTCGCTGCTCGATGCTCTGCAAACGGAACACGCGCTTACCTACGTTCACGTCCTGCACGATTTGCGCCTGGCATCGGAGCTGGCCACCGAAGTCGCGGTGATGTTCGAAGGGCAAATTGTGGAACACAAAAGCGCCGGGCCATTATTCGCGCAGCCTGAGCATCCTTACACCCGTTCCCTACTGCGCGCCCTGGCCCCTTCGGCGCCATTCCACGAAGACGCGCTCGTTGAGGCGCTGTCATGAAATTCTTAGCCCGTCGACTCGCGCACTCGCTGATCATTCTGCTCGCCATCTCATTTCTTTCATTCCTGCTGCTCCAGTGGGCCCCCGGCGACTACTTCGACGCCATGCGCATGAATCCTCGTGTCTCGGCGCAGACCGTCGAGGCCCTGCGCGCCGAGCATGGCGTGGACCACTCCTTTCCCGTTCGCTATGCGCTCTGGATGCGCTCGCTCGTCGAAGGCGACATGGGTGTGTCTTTCGCCTATGGCACTCCCGTTGGCCCGCTGCTTTGGCCGCGCGCGCGCAATACCCTGCTGCTCACCGGCTGTTCGATGATCCTCGCATGGCTACTCGCGGTCCCGCTCGGCGTCTGGACGGCCGCGTCTAAAAACAGCTTGCTCGACCGCATCTGCTCTTTTGCCACTTCAACATTGCTCGTGGTGCCGGACTTGCTGCTGTTCCTGCTGCTGCTCCTCCTGGCCGTGCGCACCGGATGGTTCCCGTCCGGAGGAATGGTCTCGTCCAATTTCGACGATCTCTCCTTCTGGCAAAAGTCAGCGGACGTCGCTCTGCATTTCGCCCTGCCCGCTCTGGGATTGGCGCTCGTCTCTCTGCCTTTGTTGCTTCGCCACGTGCGCGCAGCCATGATCGAAGTGCTCGATGCGCCATTCATCCGCGCCGCGCGCGGCCACGGCATTCCGCGCTCGCGGCTCCTGTGGCATTACGCGCTTCCGGCAGCGTCGAATCCATTAATTTCGCTCTTCGGCCTGTCGGTCGCCACCATGCTCAGCGGCTCGCTCATCGTGGAAGTCATTCTCAGCTGGCCGGGGCTCGGCCCGCTGATGATCCAGGCAATACTCTCGCGAGACGTGAACGTCGTCATCGGTGTGGTGATGCTCTCTTCTGTTTTCTTGCTCGCAGGAAACTTGATAGCCGACGTTCTCCTGTTCGCTAGCGATCCTCGGATTCGGGTGGAGTGACGGATGAAGCGCCGCTACACATTCTGGGGCGTTCTGATTCTGCTAGCGATCTTTCACATGATCGTGCTTTTTGCCAGCTTCTTCGCGCCCTACAGCTACTCGGCGCAAAATCGCGATTTTCCCTACGCGCCGCCCTCGAAAATCCATTTCGTGGACTCGCACGGACACTTTCACGCTCGTCCTTTCGTATATGGCTGGCAGGATTCCGCCAATTCTTTCGGCTCGTACCTCCCTGATTCCTCCGCCATTTACCCCATCCGCTTCTTGGTCACCGGTTCGCGTTACAAAATCGCCGGCGTCATCCCTTCGCGCATTCATTTCTTCGGCGTGAGTGCACCCGGCCATCTCTTCCTCATGGGCACCGACGGCTACGGACGCGACCAGTTCACCCGCTTCCTCTATGGCGGACAGATCTCGCTCGCAGCCGGACTAATTGCCGCCGTGCTCTCGCTTTTTTTAGGCTTGGTGGTCGGTTCGCTTGCTGGATATTACGGCGGCTGGCTCGATAACGCGCTGATGCGAGGCGGCGACATCTTTATGGCTTTGCCCTGGCTGTATCTGCTGTTCGCCGTTCGGGCGGCGTTGCCGCTTCACGTAGCTCAAGGGGAAGTCTTCCTGCTCATCGTCGCCGTGATTGGATTAATAGGTTGGGCGCGGCCCGCCCGGCTGATCCGCGGCGTGGTGCTTAGCGCGAAGGAACGCAACTTCGTTCTCGCCGCGCGCGGCTTCGGCGCCTCCGACGTTTATTTGCTTCGCCGCCACATCTTGCCGCGCACCTACAGCATCCTGCTCACGCAAATGACGCTTCTGATCCCGCAATACATCCTTGCCGAAGTGACGCTCAGCTTCCTCGGCCTCGGTATTGGCCAGCCGCTGCCGAGCTGGGGCAGCCTACTATCGGCGCTTCAGGAATATTACGTCCTGGCTTCTTATTGGTGGATGCTCCTGCCGGCTATTCTTCTGGTCCCGGTCTTCCTCGGCTATTCCCGGATTGCCGATGCTCTGCAGGAACACTTCTCGTCCGTCGCACTGTAAAACGATGTCCGTCTCTGCAAGAATTCGCTCATGCGCATGACCCTTCTTCGAGGGAGTATTACGGCCGCCGGTCTCTTTTTAACGGCGCTCGCCTCTCCCGCGCTTGCGCATCCGGCTGGTGCAATTGCGCCTACTCCGTCAGCGAATGAATCGATAGGCACTCCCGGCGGCACGCTCACCATCGCGCTGCGTTCTGAGCCCAAAACCCTGAATCCCGCTCTCGCCAGCGATCAGGCCTCGCAGGACGTGATCTATTGCATGAACGCCGACCTGATCCACATCAATCGCCAATCCCAGCGCACCGAGCCCGATCTCGCGCAATCCTGGACCGCGTCGCGCGACGGCAAGATCTACACCCTTCATCTTCGCCGCGGCTTGCGTTTTTCCGATGGCCAGCCCTTCACGGCCGACGATGTGGTGTTCAGCTTCCGCGTGTATCTTGATGAGAAAATAGATTCTCCTCAACGCGATCTGCTGATCATCGGTGGAAAACCGATCTCCGTCGAAAAAGTTGACGCCTACACGGTGCGATTCACTCTGCCGCAGCCGTATGCAGCTACCGAGCGCCTGTTTGACGGCTTCCCCATTCTTCCCCAGCATCTACTCGAAAGCGCCTACCACAATGGCAACTTTTCGAAAGCGTGGGCGGTCTCCAGCGCGCCCGCCCAATTCGCCGGCTTGGGTCCTTTTCGACTCGCCGAATACGTGCCCGGCCAGCGCATCGTCCTCGAACGCAATCCTTATTATTGGAAGCGCGACGCCTCTGGAAAACACCTTCCTTATCTCGACAAAATTGTCTTTCTGTTCGTCCCCAGCGAAGACGCGCAAGTGATTCGCTTTCTCTCCGGCGATACGGACGTGCTTAGCCGCTTCAGCTCGGAAAACTACTCGGTCCTCCAAGCGCAAGAATCCGCCAGGCGATTTCACGTGGACGATCTGGGCGCCAGCCTCGAATACAATTTTCTCTTTTTCAATCTCAACGACCTCAGCTCAAAAAAGCTTCCGCAAATCGCTGCCAAACAGGCATGGTTTGGCGATGTGCGATTCCGCGAAGCCGTTTCGTCTGCCATCGATCGCAACGCCATCGTCCGCCTCGTCTATCAAGGCCGCGCTACTCCGCTCGCGGCACAGGTCACGCCGGGAAACAAGCTCTGGCTCGATTCCGCGATCCACTCGCCGGTACGGTCCGCCCAGCGCGCGCGCGACTTGCTGAAATCGGCTGGCTTTTCCTGGCGCTCGGATGGCTCGCTCGTGGATGCGCACGGCAAACCGGTCGAGTTTTCAATTCTCACCAGCTCCTCTAACGCTCAGCGCATGAAAATCGCTACGCTGATTCAGAGCGATCTGAGCGCACTGGGCATGAATGTCCACGTCGTCTCTCTCGACTTCGGCGCCATGGTCGATCGCCTGCTCAACTCGTTCGATTACGAAGCGGCCATCATGGGCCTCGCCGATGGCGATGCCGATCCCAACACCGAAATGAACGTTTGGCTTTCCAGTGGCGGCATGCACATCTGGCATTTGAACGAGCCGCACGCAGCCACGCCGTGGGAGGCCGATCTCGATCGGCTGATGAACCAACAACTCGTGACGCTCAATTACGCGAAGCGCCGCCAGTTATACGACCAGGTGCAGCAGATCGTCGCAAAGCAATTGCCCATCATTTGTCTCGCAAGCCCGGATGTACTGGTGGGCGCCAAAGACCGCGTGGGGAATTTCAACCCAGCCATCCTCGAGCCATGCGTCTTGTGGAATGTGGATCGGATCTATGTCCACTGAAACAACGATCACCGCGCCCGCGGAAGCACCGAACTCTTCATTGCGCGATGACTCTCAGCTCGTTCGCGAATGCCTCCGAGGCAGCGAAGCTGCGTGGTCCGCGCTGATCGACAAATATAAGAACCTCATCTACTCGATTCCCATCAAGTACGGTCTGTCACCCGACGACGCCACCGACATCTTCCAGGCCGTCTGCCTCGAAATGCTTTCGGAGCTGCCCAAGCTGCGAAAGCCCAAAGCGCTGCCAAAGTGGATCATGCAGGTGGCCATGCACAAATGCTTTCATCACAAACGCCAGCTTCTGCGCGTCTCGACCGCGGGATCTGCTGAAGACATGCCCGAGCGCAGCGCCTTTCCGGTCGTTGAAACTCCGAGCGCTGAAAAGCTGCTGCGCGAGGCCGAAGAAGAGCAGAGCTTTCGCGACGCGATCGCCAGTTTGCCGCCTCGATGCCAGCAAATTATCCATCTGCTGTTCTTCGAGGAACCCGCTCGCCCGTATCAGGAAATCGCTATCGAACTGGGCCTGGCGCCCGGCTCGATCGGCTTCATTCGCCAGCGCTGTCTGGACAAGCTGCGCACCAAGCTGGAGCAGGCGGGCTTCTAGTGGTTGCTCCTGTGAAAAAGACGCCTGTTTCAGCGGCGATTCTTCGCAAGCTCAGCTCCCTTCCCGATGACGCCAGCCGTGAACGCTATCTCAAAAGCCACCCGGCGCTCCTCCGCAAGAATGTCGCGCTGCATTTGAATGATGTCGTAAGGTCCCAACTCCGCGCCGACTCTCGCCAGGCCCTCTCGCTGGCCGAAGCGGCCGTTGCCATCGCACGTCGCATCCACAATCGTGAGGCTTTGGCGCGCAGCCTGCGCTCGAAAGCCAACGCGCTGTACATGCTCGGTGAAAACAAAAGCGCCCTGGAATTTCACGCCGAAGCGCTAAGCGTCTTTCGCCAGATCGGCGACGCGCGCGAACAAGCGCGTACTCTAATCCCCACGATCCAGCCGCTAATCCTGCTCGGCGAATATCAACGCGCTTTCGATGCCGCGGCCGAAGCCAGGAAAATTCTCGAGCAGATCGGAGACGCGCAGCGCCTGGGCCACCTGGAAATCAATGTCGGCAACATTTATCACCGCCAGGACCGCTTCGAGGAAGCTTTGGCTTGTTACGACCGCGCCTACGAATCTCTTTTGCCTTTACGCGATTCCGAGGGCCTGGCCGTCGCGCTCTACAACATGGCTGTATGCCTCATCTCCTTGAACGACTTCCCGCGCGCACTCGCCTCCTATCAGCGCGCTCGCGAAATGTGCGTGCAGCACGGCATGACCCTGCTGGTCACCCAGGCTGACTACAACATCGCGTACCTTTACTACCTTCGCGGCGAATACGGACGTGCCATCGAAATGCTGCGCGCCACGCGCGAAAAGTCCGAACAAAATGGCGACGCGCACATTTTGGCCCTCTGCTATCTCGATCTTTCAGACATCTATCTGGAGCTCAACCTGAGCGCCGAGGCCCGCGAAGTTGCGCACGAAGGATGGGAGCGGTTCCGCAAGCTCGGCATGGGCTACGAAGAAGCGAAATGCCGGGCCAACGAAGCGATGGCGCTCGGCCAGCTTGGCAAAGCCATTGAAGCGCTTCAGTTATTCGATCAAGCCCGCGCGAAATTCGTTCAAGAAAAAAATCTGGTATGGCCGTGGCTCATCGACCTTTACCGTGCGCTGGTCTTATACAACGAAGGGCGCTATTTCGAATCGCGCCACTTTGGCGAACTGGCAGCGAATTTCTTTGACACTTCCTTTCTCCCCAGCAAAGCGATCCTGTGTCACCTGCTGCTCGCCCGCCTCGCGTTCCGCTCCGGCGACTTTGCCGTTGCGAAATCCGAGTGTGCCAGCGCTACCGGTCGGCTTTCTTCGCTCGAAGCCCCCTCGCTCAGGTTCCAAGCGGAGTTTCTTTCCGGCCAGATCGCGGAAGCCGCTGGAGCGTTGCCGGATGCTTACAACTCCTTCCAGCGCGCTCGCGAAGCGCTCGAAACTTTGCGCAGCAACCTTCACGGTGAAGAGCTGAAAATCTCGTTCATGAAGAATCGCCTCGAGGTTTACGAATGCCTCGTGGATTTGTGCACCAGGCCTGCGCAAAACCGCGATACCGCTGAAGAAGCCTTCGGCTACATGGAAATGGCCAAATCGCGCAGCCTGGCCGAACTTCTCGTTCACCACGCCCAGGCTCTGCCCGAAACTCTCGGCGGCCAAAGCGGGTTAGTCCGCAAAATCCGCGAGATGCGCGAAGAGCTCAACTGGTATTACCGTCGCCTGGAAATCGAGCAGTTGCAGACTGGCACGCCATCGCCTGAACGCATCGAACAGCTGCGTCAAAAGGCCGCCGCGCAGGAGAACAGTTTGCTGCGCGCGCTGCGCGAACTGCCCGCATCGCAGAACTCCGGTGCGAATGTAGCTCCGGAGTCCGTCGATAGCATCCGCGCGGTGCTTCCCGCGGACGCCGCCATGATCGAGTACTTCGGCGTGAAGGGTCAAATCCTGGCTGCCATTCTCACGCACCGGTCGCTCGAAATTGTGCCACTAACTCCTGTTTCTCGCGTGATCAACCTCATGCGAATGCTTGAATTTCAAATTTCCAAATTTCGCCTGGGCAGCGACTACACCCGCCAATTCGAAAAGCCGCTCTTGGATGCTGCGAACGCCCACCTTCGGAATCTCTACGCGGAGGTCATCGCGCCGCTCCGTGCCCGTTTGGACGTCCGCCACCTGGTAATTGTTCCGCACGGCGTTCTGCACTATTTGCCGTTCCAGGCGCTCCTGGATCGTGACCGCTATTTGATCGACGATTTCTCTATTTCCTATGCGCCGAGCGCCACCACTTTCGCTCTTTGCCAAACTAGTCCCAAGCGTTCAGTTGGCTCGCCCCTCGTCATGGGTGTGCCAGATGCGCGGGCTCCCTACATCCTGGATGAGGTGCAAGCTGTCGCCAAGCTTTTGCCCGGCGCGGCCTTGTTTGTCGGACCCGCGGCCAGCGAAACGAATCTGCGCGAAAAAGGCGCGGGCAGCCGCGCGATTCACATCGCCACACATGG
>JBOGNC010000171.1:0-9839 GCA_050747045.1 Candidatus Acidiferrales bacterium
CAGTGAAACTGACACGCGACGGCATTGCCTATCGAGTGGCCTACGATTTGCCGGACGGCAGCTACGTGAATCTTGGGATCGGAATTCCCACTCAGGTGTCCTCGTATGTGACTGCGGACAAGGAAATCATGTTCCACAGCGAGAACGGAATCTTGGGCATGGGGCCACTGGCCGCGCCCGGCACCGAGGACGTGGATTTGATCAACGCGGGCAAGCAGTACGTGACCATGCTTCCCGGCGGGTGCTTTTTCGATCACCCGATGTCGTTCGCCATGGTACGCGGCGGACACATCACCCACACCGTAATGGGCGCGCTGGAAGTGGCGGCGAACGGGGACTTGGCCAACTGGCGCACGCCCGGTGAGAAAGTTCCCGGCGTGGGCGGCGCGATGGACCTTGCGTTCGGCATCAAGGACGTGTGGATCACCATGACGCACGTTACCAGCAAGGGCAAACCGAAAATTCTGAAGGCGTGCACATTGCCTCTGACCGCGCCGCGCTGTGTGAAGCGCATTTACACGGACATGGCGCTGATCGACGTGACGCCTGAAGGGCTGCTGCTGCGGGAAGTGACACCGGGCATTGATGTTGCCACGGTGCAGGCGAATACCGATGCGCCATTGCGCGTGGCCAAAGACTGCCGCGATATGGATATTCCCGAAAAATTGCGGAGCGTTGCGCTGGCAGCGGTGTAAAAAGCGCCGCGGATTTTTTCCCAGGAGTTCTCCTTGATCAAAGCGATCGACATGCATGTCCACATTCTGACCGGCGAGCGCGCCAAACAAGGCTGGGCGCTCGCGACGAAGGCCGGACTGCCGATGAACACCGGCAAATGGCGAACCGACCCGGACGGCATGGCCGAAATGTATCAAAGCTTGGAAATGATGGCGGTGATCTTCGACGTCGATGGTGAAACGCGATCCGGCGTGAAGATTGACAACGCGGAAACCGCCGGCTGGATGAAAAAATATCCGCAGACGTTCATCGGCTTCGGAAGCGTCGATCCCTGGAAGGGGAAAGTCGCCGTCGACGAGGTGCAGCGCTGCGCGGACATGGGACTGCGCGGCATGAAATTTCAGCAGGCGGCGCAAGGATTCGATCCCACCAACGAGCGTTTTTTTCCGATCTACGAAAAAATCGTAAAGCTGAGCCTGCCGGTGATTTTCCATACCGGGACGACAGCAGTGGCAGCAGGATCGCCGGGAGGAAAAGGAATCGTGCTGGAATACTGCAAGCCGATTCCTTACATCGATAATTTGGCGGCGTGGTTTCCGGAGATGCGCATCATCATGGCGCATCCCTCGTGGCCGTGGCATGACGATCAGCTCGCCGTCCTGCGCCACAAGGGCAACACGTACATGGATCTTTCCGGATGGGCCCCGAAATATTTTCCGCAATCAACGGTGCACAATATCAACACGCTGGTGCAGGACAAAGCTTTCTTTGGCACGGACTTCCCGATGATGACGCCGGAGCGGTGGCTTTCAGAATTCGCGGAACTACCACTGAAGGATTCCGTCCGGCCGAAAATTTTGCTGCTGAACGCGGCGAAATTTATGGGCATCGAACTTCCCGCCTCGCAAAACGCAAACAATTCATAGCAAGTTATTACTTTCGCCAGAGCTTCGCCTTAGGTGCGTGGAACGCGCGAGATTTGTGCGAAGCCCGCTCAGTTCGCTCGAGCTAAGCGTTTGCGGTGGACCATGCCCGGATCGGAACGGGGTTTGGCAGAAGGAGACTTGCGGGGTGCGGAAGGCTCACCAAAGAACGTGCCGCCGCCCAAAATAGCACCGATGGCGTGGACAAGGTTGCGAGCAGCTTGCGATTTCAGAACATACCCCTGGGCACCTGCACGGCGGACCTCCGCATCGATTGTCTCCGACTCGTGGGTAGTGAAGATGAGCACGGGAATACGAAGGCCCATTTCCCTCATACGATGGCAGGCTTCAAGTCCGCTGACGCGTGGCATGCTGATATCGAGAATTACGATATCGGGCCGGAGTGATTGGGTCAGCGAGATAGCCTGATCGCCGTCAGTGGCTTCGCCGGAGATTTGCCACTCCGGCCGAACCTTGGCGAGCAAAGAGCGCACGCCTTCACGCAAGATTTCATGATCGTCGACCATCAGAATCCGGGCTTTACGTTTGGCAGCAGACATAATGGTGGCCTCAAGTTTAAATACGTGAGTATTACTGCCCGTCAGCGACGGCTAGTTATTGGAGCGGCACAGTGGCACGCATCAAGGTACCTTTCGAATCCGACGCAATCTCAAGCGAACCGTCCAACTGCTGCAGGCGCTCGCTCATTCCACGCAAACCAACTCCGACCGAACCCATCCAATCTTGACTGCCGTGTTCAAACATCGAAGGAGGCAAGCCCTTGCCGAAGTCCTGGACTTCCATGACTACCTCACTGGGGGAGCGACAAACGCGAATCTCCGCGGCCTTGCTCTCGGAATGGCGCTGCACGTTCGTCAAGCATTCCTGCAGTACTCGAAACAAGACCAGTTCTACGTCGCGGCCGAGGCGCCCGAAATCATCGGGAATTTGCAAAGTGGTTTTGATGCCGCTGCGCTTTGAAAATCCCTGCAAATACCAAGGAACTGCCGAGCGTAGCCCCATTTCCTCGAGCATAGGCGGGTAGAGGAGATAGGAAACGGTGCGCACTTCGCGAAGGCAGCTTTCCAGTAGCTTGGCGCACTCGGCTATTTCGGCTGCGACGCCAGCGGGGACGATCATCGATTCTAATTTTATTTTTAGGACGGACAGATACTGGCCGAGGCTATCGTGCATCTCACGGCCGATGTGGCGGCGCTCCTCGTCCTGCGTGCGCAAAAGATGCAGGGACAGCTCGCGCAACGCTTTTTCCGATGCGCGCAATTTCTTTTGCGATACTTCGAGCGATTGCTGCGCCAGCATACGCTCGGTCAGGTCGCGGGTGACCTTTCCGAAGCCGATGAGCTGGCCATCGTCGTCGCGGATGACGGTAATCACCACGTCGGCCCAGAATTTCGAACCGTCCTTGCGCAGGCGCCAGCCTTGGTCTTCGAAGCGGCCTTCGCGGGCGGCGATTTCCAGCGCCCATTTCGGTTTTTCCTCCCGGACGTTCGCGGGATAAAAGCAGGAGAAGTGCTTGCCAATGATTTCCGACGCCTTGTAGCCCTTGATTCGCTCGGCGCCGATGTTCCAGGTGGTAACGTGGCCCTCGGGATCGAGCATGAACATGGCGTAATCCTGCACACCGTGAACGAAAAACTGGAAACGCTCCTCCTGGCGATGCAGGATCAGTTCGGCGCGTTTTTGTTCGGTGAGGTCGCGCGTGACTCTTCCAAATCCGACCAATTCGCCTGATTCGTTGCGAATCGCGGTGATGGTGACGCGCGCCCAGAACCTCGTGCCGTCCTTGCGGATTCGCCAACCTTCGTCTTCGGCGCGGCCCATTTTTTCAGCGAGGTCCAGCAGTTTTTGCGGTTTGCCGGAACGGATATCTTCGGAGGGATAAAAGCGCGAGAAGTGGCTGCCCAGGATTTCCGAGCGCCGATAGCTCTTGATTCGTTCCGCGCCATTGTTCCAGCTTGTGACGCGGCCATTCGCATCCAGCATGAAGATGGCGTAATCCTGTACGGCCTCGACGAATTTCCGGAAGCGATCTTCCTGGTGCCCCCATTCCACGTGGGAATGCAACGTATGCCCTTGGTTCTGCTTGCCGGCGGCGTCTGGCACACGATCATCCTCGGCGGCCGCATGTACCGGAGAACCTTCGGTAATCACCACCGAATGCTCGTGGCAAATTCTGGCGAACGATTCCGCGTCCTTGTCTGAACGGAAGCCCTGCATCGGGTAAGCGCAATGAAGCGAGAAGCAGTACGTCCGAGCCAGCGCGTTCCAAAGCCTTTCAAGCTGAATAGCGGCATTGCTTTTACCTTCGGCCCACAAAAGCGCCACCATTTCGCCGAAGGCGATGACGCGGTGATTTTCGTCGCGGGACGCAGCCGACGCGCGGGCGATCGCCTCTGAGACGCTATCAAAGAAGCGGAATTGGTCGATTTCTCCATCAACCATAAAGCGCGACAGAAACTCGCTGGCGTCGAAGCACTGGTAGCGCCCTTCCTGGGGCATTACAGAAATATCGATGGGATAGGTGCGGAGCTTTTCATGTAAGGTGTTGCGATGAGCTTCAGTGGCAATGATTACAGCAGAACTGCCCTGCTGCAGCGCTGGGCCGATGAACCGCTCCAGCTCGTTCACCAGAAATTCCTCGGTGGTGTAAAACTGAACGGAGTGCATTCGGTCTGCGGTTAGTCCTGCTGTGCCCATATCGGTCGTGGTGATTCCTGGCTGGCGGGGATAATTGAATTTCCGTTTCAAATTCACGATAGATCGACGGGACCGCGCGAACAATAGGGGCAATCCTCTAACTTAGGCTACGGTAGTGTAGGTTGAACTACGGCAGTGCGAAAGCAATCACCATGTCGCCCGGGTGTTCGTCGGTGATGCCGGGAACCATCAGCATGCCCATGCCTCCGAAGGCTTCCACCACAACGTATTGCTTGCCGTCCCGGCCCTGGTAGGTTGCCGGCAGAGTGTGGGCGCTGGCACCAAGCGGAGCGGTCCAAAGAAGCTTGCCGGTGCGGGCATCGAAGGCGCGGAAGCGGCCATCGTTGGTGCCGTCGACGAAAAGCAGACCGCCCGCGGTGACCACCATCGAACCGCTATTGATGGTTCCGGTATCCGGAAAGCCTTTAGACGCAAGGGCATCCACGGTGCCGAGCGGCACATTCCACGCGATGTCGCCGGTGCGGACGTTCACCGCGTACAGATTACTCCAGGGTGGGTTCACGCAGGGCCAGCCGTTAGAAGGGTCCCAAAAGCGCGATTTGTAACGGTTGGGGGCAAACGGAAAATCCTTTTCGTACTGGCCGCCCATGGGATTACCGTGCGGCGCCTTCACGAGCATCCCAGCCTGGCCAGCGGTGAAGACGCTGGTGCCGAAGATATAGCCGAGCTTGGGATCGAAGCCCACGCCGCCCCAATTGCCTCCACCTTCGCGGCCGGGATAGATGACGGTCATGCGCGTGGTGCTGTAGGGTGTGTACGGACCGTCGCTATAAAAATTGTATTTGTCCCACAGTTGCTTGCAGAACGCAGCGTGCTCGGGCGTGAGATTGTAAAGATCGGCGGAAGTAATGCTATCGCGCGTGAACGGCGGTGGCTTGAGAGGAAACGGCTGGGTGGGGGAACTTTCGTCGCCGGGAACATGTTCCTGCGGCACGGGACGCTCCTCGATGCCGAAGAGCGGCTTGCCGTTTAGGCGGTCTAACATAAAGAGCAGGCCGGCCTTGGTGGTTTCGGCCAGGCCCTGGACGTTCTTGCCGTGCTCGCGAATATCAAAAAGGGTGGGCGCGGCTGCGAGATCGTAGTCCCAAAGGTCGTGGTGGATGAGCTGGCGGTACCAGACGAGCTGGCCAGTATGGGCGTCGAGAGCCACGACGCAATCGGCGTAGAGATCGTTGCCGAGTCGCATGCCGCCATAGAAATCGGGACCGCCAGCGGTGGCGATAGGCACGTACACCAACCCATTTTTTTCGTCGACGCTGATAAAACCCCAAACGTCCGTGCCGCGGACGCCCTGGTGATTCCACTGCCAACTGTCGCCCTTCCAAGTGTCGTACCCGGGCTGGCCGGGCTGAGCTTTGGTGTGAAATGTCCAAACGAGCTTACCGGAATGCGCGTCCCAGGCGCGTACGGTATGGTCGGCGTTACCGCCAGTGATGATGAGATCGCGATAAATGGCCGGCGCCGCGGATGGTGAAACTCCGGTGACGATTCCGCTGGCCCCAAATCCCGCGGCGGGCTTGCCAGTTCTCGCATCGAGCGCCAACATGCGATTGCCGGCGAGACCGAGAAAGAGACGCGGCGGCGTCTGTTTGTCGCCAGGCCAGTAGGAAAGTCCGCGGCGCTGCGTACCGGTGGTTTCATATTTCCAGATTTGGCCGCCGGTATCGGCATCGAGGGCGAAAACGGCCTTTCCGCCCACGAAGTACATAATGCCGTTTGCGATCAGCGGCGCGCCTTCCGAATTGATATCGTCGCGAGCGTCGTCGGTGTGGAAAGTCCAAGCGGGGCGGAGTTTCGTGACGTTCTTGGTGTCGATCTGGCTAAGCGGCGAGTAACGAGTGGCGCCGGGATCGTGACCAGCGTACGGCCAGCTGGTTTGAGCGTGGAGTCCAGCCGGTAACGCGAGCAGGGCAAGCGCCCATAAAACACAGACCGCCTGCTGGAATCGCAGGCGGCCGGTAAATTTTCGATTCAGCTCGGCGAGCGGCATTCGCGAAGCGCCGCCGGCCTACTGCGAGTCTTTCGCAGCGAGTAGCGGCTTTACGTCTTGCTCCATTTGCTGAAGGTTGAGCGCTTTTTCATAAAAGTGCACGGGGTTGCCATCGCGATCGTAAATCGTAGTCATCGGCAGAGCTTCGCCGTCCTTTTCCCACTTGGGGTCCACTCCGGAATAGAAGGTATCATCCAAAGTCGAGGCAATGTAGACCGGGAAAGTAGGCTTCGTGGAGTTCAGGTATTTAGTCATCGCCGCAATATCAGACGGATCGGTATGGTCGTTCATCGATACTTCTACTACTTGTAAACCCTGCGCACCGTATACCTTCTGCAACTTGATGATATCCGGAAATTCCGCTTGGCACGGAACGCAGTAAGTGGCAAAGAAGTTGAGATAGACGACTTTGCCTCTGTCGGCGGCGATGACGTCCTTGAGCTGCTGGGGGGTGAGCACTTTAAACGGAGATGGAGAATCGGCGCGCGCCGGAACCGCCCGGATGCCCGCTGAAACGAGCACCAGTGCGGCCAGCGCGACCGAAGCGATTATCAACGAGGCGAATTTGCGCGATCGTGAGTTCGCCATGATGGCTTACTCACCTCCGAGCATCTTCGTGGTGGCATCGGCAACTTCGCTGAACGAGTTGTCAGTGACGTTCACGAGATTGGTCTGAACGGTGCGCTTATCGTTGATCAGGAACGTGTCGTTGGCGGTGGTATTGATGTGATAGAGACGGACGCCAAGATCCTTCTGTCCGTGCAGCAAGTACACCATTGGGATCTTGATGCCCTTGTCGGCGGCCAGCTTTTCAAGCCAGGGCTTGGATTGCTCGCCGTTGACCATGACGACTACGCCCTCGAGGTTCTTCTGAGAATTGCTTTCGACCAGCTTGTTGAGCTTCACGATCATGTCCGCAGCCTGGTCGCTCGGCTTGTCGAAGAAGGCCAGAATTGTCGGTTTTTCGCCGTATTCGCAGACGTAGCAGGTGTCCTGGCCCTTGTACTTGCCAGTCACGTCGATCACACGGAAGGACGGAGTGACCGCGCCGACTGGACGGCCAGACGTGAGCGGGCCGCTGTCGTTGCTTGCCGTGGTTGTGGCCGCGCTAGCCGCAGCGGCGGGCTGTGTGTTCGACGCGTCCGCGTCCGCGTTCGGGTCTCCGGTGATGGGATACTTCAGCGCCTCCCACTTGTACCAGCCGCCCTCAAGAATCTTCACGTTGTAATAACCAAACTCGGCGAGCTTCTTGGCCATGCTGATCGAGTCTTCGTCGTGCGTGCACGGGCAATAGAGGATCAGCGTCTTATCGCGCGGGAGCGGAATGGGAGGAGTGAGGCGCTCCTGGAAGGGATAGTTAAAAGCCCCGGGAACGTGCGACTGCGCGTAAGCCATCTGCGGTTGCGTATCGACGAGCAGGAATGATTTGTCATGGTCCTGCATCATCTTCAGCACTGCAGCAGGCTTAATGAACGTCGGCGGAGGAGCTTCCATCATGGTCGGGTCCAACGGACCCTGATCGTCCTGCGCCGAAACGTTGGGCGCAGCCAGTGCCATACCGAAAACTATGAACGCAACAACAATCCACTTCGTCATAAGAACCTCCCGGCCGCAAAGGCTAGAGCGCCGCCTATATGTTTGGATTCGTGCGCTGATGGCAAAGATTCCGCGGGTGCCAGCCCGTTGCGCACCAAGGGCTGCGATCGGGGAATGCCGATCAGTTCACCGAGGCGCGTTTGGCAGTTCAACTTCAACATAACTAAATACCGCTCCCACACCAGCTTAGACGGATGGTAGCGAACGAATTCTGCACGTGTCAAGGGCCGGTACTTCCGAGTCATCGTGCATTTGAAATCACCCGGGCCACTTGACCGGGTCGCTGCGCTCGGCTTGGCATCTTATGCAGCGTAACCACTACCGCTTTCCTCCGCCATATGTTTAGACGCAACGGGCGTTACCAGGTTACATGCGGGAGGCCACGCGTCAGTTCCCGGCTGGGAGCGAAGTACCCCGGGTCGGCAGCGCAAACGCGTCAATCGTGCCACCGACCGGAAATACGAGATATTGCCGGCCATCCAATTCATACGTCTCGGGGGCCGAGCTCATCGAGCCGCCGACGTACGTGTGCCAGACTGTCTTGCCCGTCGCCGGATCTAGCCCTATCAGATCATCGTAACTATCGGACGTGAACAGCAGATGCCCGGCGGTGGAAAGAATTCCGGTCATCCCCTCGCGGCCGGGATAGTCGTGCGACCAGCGAATTTTGCCGGTCTTATAATCGATCGCTTGCATCATGGATTTCGAGTATAGGAAGAAATCACGTCCTGCCCATCCTTCCGCGTGAATCCCGGGCATGGTGAGATAGAAGACTCCCAAGGTCTGCTGCGCGTTCACGTAGAACAGGCCCGTTTCCGGATCGAAGCTGGGCGCTTGCCATATGGTTCCGGCTCCGCCCCATAACAGCGTGCCGTCAGGCTGCGGTTCTCTCTTGGGATCAGGTATCGGCTCACCGCGCTTGTTAAATCCTGAATACCAGGTGCATTTGACGAAGGGCGCGGAAATCAGATTTTTGCCGTTGGTGCGATCGAGTACGAAGAACAAACCGTTCTTGTCGGCCTGCGCCAGTAGCTTTCGCGGTTTGCCGTCGAATGTGGCGTCGAACAGAACCGGCGTCATAGTCGTATCCCAATCGTGTGTGTCGTGCGGCGACGCCTGAAAATACCAAACCAGTTTTCCAGTGTCGGGATTGAGAGCAACGATCGAACACGTGTAAAGGTTCGCGCCGACACGAGCGGCACCATTTTCCACCGGATGCGGATTGCCCGTGCCCCAATAGAGAAGGTTCAGTTCGGGATCGTACGTCCCCGTCAGCCAAGTCATTCCGCCGCCGCGCTTTATAACGTCCGTATCGTGCGGCCAAGTGTTCCACGCGGGACCGTTCGGGTGCGGCATTACGTCCCAACGCCACTGGATTTTCCCTGTGTCCGGATCGACCGCTAGCAGGAATCCCGGAAGATCGGCGGTGTCGCCCGACGTACCCACGATGATGTGATTTTTCACCACCAGAGGCGCAACACCACCGAAGGCCTTCAGCGTGGGATCGTCGATGCGTATCTGCCAGATCAGCTTGCCATCCTTCGCGTCGATGCAAAGCAGGCGGTCGTCTGGCGTAGTCATGTAGAGCTTATCCTTGTACATGGCCGCGCCTTTGTTACTGCCTCCGGGCCGACCCTGCTGGAAATGCCAAATTTGACGGCCGGTACGCGCGTCCACGGCCCACAGGGAGTTACCCGCGGTGACGTACATGATGCCATGGACAACCAGCGGCATGGTTTCGAGTGAGCGTTCGCCAGTCTGAAACGCCCACGCCAAAGCGAGAGAGTTGACGTTGTGCTGGTTGATCTGGGCGATGGAACTAAAGCGGCGTCCGCTGTAATCGCCATTGAATGTGGGCCAGTCGCTGGTGGGTGGGTTTTGCAAAATGGAAATGTTCTCCAGACCCTGCGCTCGCA
>JBOGNC010000172.1:0-9787 GCA_050747045.1 Candidatus Acidiferrales bacterium
GAAATTTGAGATTAAAGTGGCGCCGCGCGAAAGCATTCCGAGTCGCGCTCTCGCACAGGATAAATACCAACAGGAGAAGCACACGTGCCGAACGCACATGACATCGTGGTGATCGGCTCCGGCCACAACGGATTGGTGGCCGCAGCATATCTGGCCTCCGCCGGCAAAAGCGTGCTGGTGCTTGAGCGCAATCCGTGGTTTGGCGGTGGCGTCGTGACGGCGGAGCTTACCGGCCCTGGCTACCTCCACGACCGCTTCAGCACCGGCCACATTTTTATTCAGGGCAATCCGTTGATCAAAAATGACGAGCTGAAGCTGCTCTCACGCTACGGCCTGAAGTACGTTTATCCGGAAATTCCGTTCATGACCGTTTTCGAGGATGGCTCGTCGATCGGCCTGTATCGCGATCGCCAAAAGAATTACCAGGAAATTTCGCGGTTTTCGAAAAAAGACGCTGGGACGTATCTCCGTTTCGCCGACACCGCGATGAAGTATCTGCCCATGATTTCGTCGTCGTTCTACACGCCCCCTCTGCCGATGGGCGCGATGCTGGCAATGCTCGACCAAAGCACCGAGGGACGCGAGCTTTTCGCGTACATGCAGAAAAGCCCGTACGACATCATTCTCGAAAATTTCGAGAACGAGCAGGTCCGATTATTCCTGGTGCGTATGGTTTCCGAAAACCTCACCGGCCCGGAGGAAAAAGGGACGGGACTTGGCATTTTTGTTTTTCTGGGATTCATGGAGCAGTACGGCATCGGCGTGGCTGTGGGCGGCAGTGGTGCGCTCACAGCGTCCCTGGTCCGGTGCATCGAAGCTCACGGCGGCGAAGTTCGCAACGACACGTCCGTCGCACAAGTGATCGTGAAAAACGGGCGCGCCGCCGGAGTGCGCACGTCGGACGGCGCTGAACATCCTGCGAAAGACGCGGTGATTGGCTCGATTCATCCTCACTTTCTAGGAAAATATGTTGCGGGCGTTGAGCCGCGAATCACGCGCGATGCGGCGCGCGTCGAGCTTTCGGCGAACTCGTGTTTCACAGTACACGGCGCTCTAAACGAGCCGCTTCGCTTCAAGGCCGGGCCGCACGTGAGCAAGGCCTATTTCACCGACTTGGTGCCAACAAACATGACCGTGCTGCGGCAATATTTCGACGCGCTGCGCTACGGCCGCATTCCAGACAGCGCGCTTCTTGGCGTCGCGTGCCCATCGAATCACGATTCCACGCGGTGCCCTCCTGGAAAATCCACCTTCCACATCTGGGACTACGTGCCGTACTCCCATCCCGATGGCGGCCCAGCGCACTGGGACAAAGTAAAAGACGAGTTCGCGCAAACGATGATCGAGCGCACCGCAAAATTCTGCGAAAACCTGACGCCGCAGAATATCGTCGCCTACGTCTGCGATAGCCCGCTCGACCTGGAGCGCTGCTCCGAGAGCTTCCAGCGAGGGGATCTGCACGGCGCGGCTCCGTACCTCTATCAATCCGGCGCGCACCGACCCACGCCCGATCTCGGACAGAACACCGTTCCCGGCATTGAGCGCCTTTACTTGGTCGGCCCGTTCCAGCATCCCGGCGGCGGAGTATTTGGCGCGGGGCGCGCCACGGCCATGAAACTGTGCGATGACCTGAAAATTAACTTCGACAAAATTGGCCAGCGCCGGTGATGGCTCACCGCTCGTGGACCTACGGGAAGATGGCGATCCGATGATGAAAATCTACGGGCATGACAACAGCGAGCTGATGCAGGTCAGCTCGCTGGAAGCGGAAGACGGTAAGCTGCTGATTCGCGGCAAAGTGTTCGGCACGATGCCGATGACCGCGAAGCTGACGCCGCGGGAGGCGCGCAACGCGCTGAAGCTGTTGAATCCGCGCGTCGTCTTGTTCCTGCTTACATTCTTATTTCGGAAATGAACGTCGTGCAAATGCACGGAGTTTTCGATGGGAGCGAGGCCCAACAGACCGCGCTTCCATCGGTGGATTCCCAGGAATTTCCCGCAGCGTTGAATGACTTCGGCGTGCTAATCAGGTTTGACGCCGAGCTGGCTCACGTAGTAGCTGTCCATGTATTCGCGAAAGTTGTAAACCTTGTCGCCTTTCAATTCGAGCACGTAAGCGTAGCGGTTCGAGTACGGCCGCCCATCCTTGAATTTCCCGAGCCCGCGCCCTTCCACCGCGACGAACGGCCCCTGGCAAATGATCTTGTCGATATGCACCTTGGGATCTCCAGGGATGAACATTCCCCGCACCGGCGCGAGAAAATTATCGATGATGTTGTCGCGTCCCTTTTTCTCGCCTTCGCCGGGAATGCCCGTGGCCATCACCTTCCACGTGGCCTTCTCGTGAAAGAGTGGACGCAGTTTTTCCAAATTGCCGGCACTCAGCGCCTTGAAAAAATTCTTCACGATCTTCTCATTTTTCTTTTCCACCGCTCCCATCGCCGCCTCCTCACGTTTTCCGCCGTGGCCTTTACCTGAAGATCCTCCGACGAACGCCGCGCATTATACGTCCATTGCCCTTCGCTGGCGCATGCCCGCCGACCTCGTACCGTGTAGGGTCAAAGGTGGTACATTCTTAGCGCGGAGTCTTACCCTGTCGCCAAGTTGCGACTCAGGACGAGGGGCGCCATGTCTGCAACACCGAAGATGTTTCTTCCGCTTTTTGCCATGAGTTTCCTGCTTGCCGGTCCACTCAGCGCGCGGACGTCCGTTACGCAGGCGAAACGCGTGCCTGTGGTCGTCGAGCTGTTTACTTCGGAGGGCTGCTCCGACTGTCCGCCCGCCGACGCGCTGCTGAAAAACCTGGAAATGCAGCAGCCGATTGCAGGCGTTGAAGTGATACCGATCGAGGAGCACGTGGACTACTGGAACCACGATGGATGGATCGATCCCTTTTCTTCGGCGAGCTGGACGATCCGGCAGCAGGAGTACGAGCCAAAGTTGAAGGGCGGCACGGAGTACACCCCCCAAATGATCGTTGATGGCGAGACGCAATTCGTGGGGAGTTACCCGGCCGCCGCCGTGGCGGCGATCACCAACGCCGCGCGCGGCCCGCAAACCGAAGTGACCATCACCGCCGGGCAGCCGGATGGCAAAGATGCGCAGAGCTTCTCCGTGTCAGTGGGGAAGTTGGAAGGAAGCACGGCCGGGAACACGGCAGAAGTTTGGCTCGCCGTAACCGAGGATGACCTGCACTCCGACGTGAGAGCGGGAGAAAATGCCGGGCACGACCTCTATCACTCGGCGGTGCTCCGCTCGCTTAACAAGATCGGCGCAGCGAATATGAACGCCGCATCGGCGTCCTTTACCGCCGAGCCGCGCGTGAAATTCAACTCCCACTGGAATCGCGCCAACCTGCGCGTGGTTGTTTTCGTGCAAGATAAGCACAGCAAAAAAATCCTCGGCGCGGCGTCCACACGACTCACGCCCAATTCGTGACGGCGACCCACGTCTGGCTCAGTTCAGCTTGAGCCGAACGGAGCGCGCCAGCTTTCGTTGGTGCTCGTCAAACGTGTAGAGATAATCGACGCCTAATTCCAGCGCGGCGGCAACGTGCAACAGATCAGCCGTTCGAGTTCCCAGTTTGGCCGTCGTTTGCCGGGACATTCGATGCGCTCGTTCAAATATTTTTTCGGAGAGGCCGCGCAGTTGAAAGACCCCGTCGCGCAAGTCGCTCTCGAGATCGCGTAAAGAGGATTTGGTTTCGTCTGCCGTAAGTTCCTTACGAAACACGCGCAGTTCGAATGCGTTCACTACTTCAAGCTCGCCCAGCGTAGTTACGAAGCGGTCGCCCGCTGCAGTCCGCATCGCGCGGGCTGCCTTCGCGGAATTGGCGTCTGGGGCATACAGCGAGACCAGGAAGCTGGCGTCGGTATAGATTTTCAATACCGGTCCCGCTGTTTTGCCAGCAGACTGGCACCGCTGGTCTTCAGCACTTTATCGCCGTAGATGGAGTGCAGCCGTGCCAGAAAATCGGGTATGTGCTTAGCGCCACGGGCACCTTCCGGTACCAGCCGGGCAATCACGCGACGGCGTTTAGTGATTTGGATTTCCTCTCCCTCGCGCAGCAGGCGCTCTATTTTCTTGAATTCATATCGGAGATCTCGAACCGAAGCCTTCTTCATGTGATGCATTTTAGCATCACAAAACAATTGCCGCAAGCGGAGTCGGCGTATCAGCGACCTGTCCAGTCAACGGGCGGATTCGGCGCTCGCTTTGAGGCCAGCCACGGCGCGCGCGTCCGCTTCATCTCCGCGCGGCCGGGTTAGCAGCTTGCGCAACAGGATCAGCAGCGCGATGGCCGAGATCATGGCGGCAACGCTGTCCGTCAACAACAGGCCCGTGACTCCAAAATATTTCGAGGCGTGCCCGTCGGCCCAGGTCATATATACGATCGCCAAGTTCGTGGACGCAGCGAACAAGCCCAGCTGCGTGCTGGCCACCGCGCTGTTCTGTCCCACCAACTGATATCCGAAGGCGTTGAACGCGGCGTAAACCACTCCGGCAAGCCCGTTGTAGACCAAAGCGCCTAGAATAAAATCCAGCGGCGTGTGAGGAGCGAGCGCCATGGCCAGCGCGACAAAGCTGGTAGCCAGCCCCGCGCTGAGGTACAAACGCCCGCGCGAAACGTGGTTCGCGGCATAACCTCCGAGCAGCGCGCCCAACGACGCGGTAATGGCACATCCCGCGCCCGTTACCCAGACCACGGTGGTTTCGGAGGTGTGAAAGTCGCTGCCCATTCCGGAAAACAGATTGATTGCTGCTTCGGCGCTGGCCGGAACCAGAAACACGGCGAACCCAGTGAGACATTCTTTGGTCTTGCACGCGCGCCACGTCGCCACCATCGCGTCGGTAAAAATCTGGCGGAAGCGAAAAGCGGAACGTACGGCGTCCGGGAAGATCAGCGTCGGCGCAGCTCCCAACAAGATCGCTGCGCCGAGACCGAGCCCGATCCAATGCGGCGCAACATGCGGAGCGAGAGACATCACCGCCAGCGAGCCAAGCGCGCCGCCGCCCAGATTGGCGACGTTACTCCAACCGCTGACTGAGCCGCGCAAAGAGTCCGGCGTAAATTGCGCGGTCCATCCTGTAACCGCGCCGGAAAACAGCACCATGGAAAGCTCCGCCACCAGCAAGAACGCAGTAGCAATGCCCAAATGCGCGACAGAAAGAAAAATCAAACCGGACGCAAGGCAAATGGCTGAGACTACTGTGGTCAGCCAAGTGTAGGCTCGACGCGTCAGTCCCGTATCCATGAGCGGCTGCAATAAAAATCCCCAGAATGTCGGCGACATGACCGTGGCGCTCACGGCGGCCACTTTGTAAAGCGGAATGTCCAGATGGGTCAGCAGAAAGGGCAACGCGGTGACGGTAAATCCGACCACCAGCCCAAAAGGGAAAAGCGCCATACCGACGATCCAAGGCGGTGGGACGCTCGTTCGCGACGGCCGCGGTCCGGGTGTGTCGGTCAAGAATTCCTCCAAAATGTCAGCCGCGAATCGAGAAAGGACATCCTGCCTTCGTTCCGCGCCATACTAGTTCCCCGGCGGCGGTAACCACAAACGTTTTCTGTACGTCGGACAAAGGAGCACGGGGTTTCTAGAGGCGGGGAACCACCGGTTGAGAAGATTGTTTTGGGGTGGCCTTTGAAGGCGCGGTTGCTATATTGTCCTAGTCCTGAGGTACGCGGGTTGAAACCGGGAGAGGTGAAAATATGAATCGGCGAAAACTGTTGTCCCTGATCGGATTGTCTCCCACGCTGCTGCTGGAAGCGCGTGCGACGGAAGCGAAAACCAGGAAACGAGCCCGCGGAGAATCTGGTAGCGAGTCCAAAATCACTGCGGTCAGCCCTAAGGGCACTCCGCCACCCGTTCATCTCTACTCGATGGCTCCCCGCGCCAGCTCCCTGGACGGCAAGACTATCTATTTGGTCGACGCCACGCATTTTGACGGCAGCGAAACTCTCCTACTGAAAATTCAGGCTTGGTTTCAGCAGAACATGCCCGGCGTGAAGACTGTCTTCCGCAAGAAAGCCGGCGTGTACGCGGCTGACGACCAGAAGCTCTGGGCGGAAATCAAAGCCAACGCCTACGCGACCGTCATGGCCATTGGGCATTGAGGAGGCTGCGCCCCAGCGACCGTGAGTCACTGCGTAACGATGGAAAAGATGGGTGTCCCGGCAATTCCGATGTGCACCGTGGCCTACACGGAACTCTCGAAACTCACCGCGGCAAGGGACGGTATGCCTCACTTGCGCGAAGTGTTCACTCCGCACCCGGTGGGCGGCAAGACGCCCGCTGAACTGGCAGCTTATATTGTGAATCCCGATCCGGTATCCGGTACGCAGATCATGAAGGAGATCGTGGGCGACCTGACCAGGCCTCTTTCGGCGGACGAAATGAAATCGGGCGTGGAAGCGATCGCCGCAGGACCCGTGACGTACACAGACACCCCGGACAACCTGCAAGAAGCCTTCATGACTAACGGAATGACGGATTACATGCCGATCATCATTCCCACGGAAGAAAAAGTGGAGGCGATGCTCAAGGGAACCAGCCACAGCCCGGATGAGGTTCTCAGGACACCGCTGCAGGGCGCAGGATATACGTCGGCGCGCTGGGGATACACGATCAGGCAAGTCGCCGTGAACGCCGTGATGGCGGGATGCAAGCCCGAATACTTTCCGGTGGTGCTGGCGATGGCGTCGGTGGGCTTGCTCGGGCTGTTCGGTTCCACCACGTCGAGCAGCAGCGCGATCGTAATCAACGGCCCGATCCGCGACAAGCTCAACATGAATTACGGACTGGGCGCGCTGAGCCCGTTTGCGCACTCCAATGCCACGATTGGACGAGCGTGGACGCTGATGGGCAAGAACCTGAGCAATGCAGGTATCCCGGGAGATACCTACCAAGGCTCGCAAGGCAACCAGCTCGATTACAACAACTGCGTGATCGCGGAAGATGAGAAGAACAGTCCGTGGGAGCCGCTCCACGTTCAGTTCGGACATAAAGCCGAGGAAAACGTGGTGAGCTTGTATATGGGACCGGATGTCCGCCAGGGCCACGGCGCCAGAGGCGCATCAGCTGAACCTGCCATGTTCGACCAGCAGATCAGCTTCATGTGCCAGTCGATGGTGGGAGGGTCGGGCGCGCTGGCGATCTTGGATCCTTTAGTCGCGCAGCGGCTGGTGAGGCAGGGGTACGACAACAAACAAAAGCTTACCGATTACGTTTACAAAAATACCACGCGCACGGTAAAGGACTTCAAAGAGTCGTTTCTGGCGCCGTTTCACCTGTATCCGATGGCGCTTCAGGGCAGAGAGCCGTACGCGAGTTGGTACAAGATGCCCGACGACGCGCAAATTCCGTTCTTCGTTTCAGAAAGACAGATTAATTTCGTCGTTTGCGGCGGCCAGGCTAACGCCTTCTTCCAAATCGCCAACATGCAGCGCAGCAGGAGCGAATCCATCGATAAGTGGGCATGACCGCGGGCTGCGTGCTTCGGCGGAAAAGAAAATTTTAGCAGGTGCAAAAGTGAGCCAGGTCCTTCGACGTGTCGCTGATCTTAAATTTGGCCAATTCCACACGATGACAAGAAGTCGTACGTCTCATCGAAGAACCCGGGGGGGCGCGTATAATCTCTTTCGTCCCCTTTAGGTAAGAAGATAACCATGCCCTGTCGCGCCCTCGTCAGAAGCACTCGGTACGCGTTGGTCAAATAGGCGCAACGAAATTGGTCATTAACTTGTTGCCACCGCGTGCCCTTAAAAGAATGCAAGCCCCACTTATTCCCCTCTCTGCGAAAATCGCCATCCCAACAAACGCCTGCCCAGTCGAGTTCTAACCCTTGAATATCAAATTCCGTCGCCACGTCCTCCAGATAATACGACGAACGAATGTCGTCCTTGTCGTTCAAGAACCATAGGGCGGGCTCTATAGCAGCTCTGACGTTGATTCCTTCGGGCTTCAACCTGATTGCCCCAGAAGACGCGACGAGGCCGTAACGCTCAGTGCCCCTTGCGCTGTTTCTGAGCCATTCACGTGCCCGTCGGATATCTCTTGTAATGTTGATTGGATATTCTCCTTGCATTGCGCCAAACAACCTTCGCCCTAATACGACGTCCCCATCGATAATCGCACTAATAAAGGCAGAGAGTTTCTCCGCACGGAACGATCGAATGGACACAGCTAAGTGCAATGCATCGTTCCTCTGGGATCTTAGAGAAACCAGTTTCGATCGCAAGTTCTGTCCCCAACTGTAGTCTTTGTGGGTGATTTGATCGGAATAGTAAACGTCCCAGTGACCAAAGTGCTTCTGAAGCGCGTCAAACCACTCTACGAGACCCGCCTCACCCGTATTGATTTCTTGTCCGCCACCAACAAGACAGACGATCGCACACCAATCCGGGTTGCGGTCCATCACACTGATTAAGAATTCGGGCTCGGACATGCAAAATTCAGGCAATCCCCTTTCTCGAATCATGAATTGTTCTGCGCGCCTTCTATTCCACGCACGCTGAGCCTCGTCGAAAACAACAACAACATGCTCGACTGGTGCGGCATCAGACTTGAGCGCCTCATCCCTAAAATGATGAATATTTTGGATAAAAGCAGCCACTTTGGATGTCGCCGCTTTTTTGGATAGAAGTTGCCCCTGTCGTTTAGCGCGCTCCACTTCGTCTCGCGCCAATGCCTCTCTAAGGACGCCAACCAGAGGGCCGTTGCCAGACAAAAACACTGCGTACTCTTCCTGGTCAGACTGCGATCTCTAAGCTGCAATGTTTAAACCTGCGAGGGTTTTCCCTGCCCCCGGTACGCCGGTAACAAAACAAATCGACTTCCTTCGGTCCCTCCTGGAGGCATCGACGATCTCGGATATGCATTTCGATGTACGCGTAAGATTTGTAGCACCTGCCTCTGAGCGGGATATTTGTTCAACCGAATGCTTTCGATAGAGTGCTCGCGCGGCTTCGACGATCGTGGGTGTAGGTTTATATCCACTATTGGCCCATGTACGGGCGTCGAAGCGTTCCTGAAATGGCATGTAAGAAAGGGAGCGCCTGATTATTTCGCCAAGATCGCGCCCGTTCGATAGTAATGGAGCTG
This sequence comes from Candidatus Acidiferrales bacterium, assembly GCA_050747045.1. Lineage (GTDB taxonomy): Bacteria > Acidobacteriota > Terriglobia > Acidiferrales > UBA7541 > Palsa-295. The sequence goes on from JBOGNC010000172.1 coordinate 9,105, forward strand.
CAACATGGTCGCTCGACCACTCGATACGGGTGTTTTTCCTTTCCGCTTTGGTTGAAACGAGGATAGGTACCAGGTGTTTATCATGACTGCCCTCATGAAAATTCTTAAGGTCGAGGGCGTAATCCACCGCCTGGTCAATGGCATTCCTGTCGTAATTTCTCGCGCCGACCTTATATTCGACAACCCAAACAACTCCGCCTATCAGCAGCAGTGCGTCTACGCGCTTACCCATCCTAGGAATCGAAAATTCAAGGAATATGTCGCCGCCCGGGAAGTCACGGAGTTGCTCCTTCAAACTCGCGATCTGCTCAACCCAAGCATTCTTCTGCGCAGTCTCGAGAGCGAAATGGTGCTTATTTGCTAGCTCACCAAGAACTTGATCGGAGCCAGATGTAAGGAACGCATAAATCTTATCTTGATAGTAGGCTGGCTCAATCATGCCAAAGCAGCTCTATCGTCCGGTTTCTACAATGAAATGGAGCGTTTCAGCATCTACATGAATCTACGAGGTGTGACGACAAATCGCTGACGATCGCATAAGTACTTAAGGCGCAATAAATCAGCGGGTGAGCCTGTAAGCCGGATTCTGTGCGCTGCGCGGGGCGCGTTCGATTTGCATCGAGATACGCACAACGCGGCGCGGCGATCATTCCTCTAGGTCCCGGATCGCTCCGGGACTCCAG
>JBOGNC010000173.1:0-9765 GCA_050747045.1 Candidatus Acidiferrales bacterium
CCGGCATCGCCGATGCGCTTGCGAAGAACCCCGCCTGCGCCACGTCCGACGTCACCCGTGTTGCGCCCTTTCTCAGCCCAGCCGGAATCCAGGCGCTTCTCGATAATCTCGATCGCCTGATCAGCGATCCTCAATTGGTCATGGCCGTGCACAAGTCCAAAGCACCCACGACCGAGCAGCGCGATTTGCTGAACGAGATGGAAAAGGGCGCGATCTCGATGAACGAAATCGAGCAGGTAGCCGCGGAAATCGAGCCCGACAAAGGCAAACGCGAGTCACTGCAGCAGCGCGTGGCGCACATGAACGTCGTTCAGCGCCTCACGCTCGCGCTCAAAGGCGGCCGCTCCGAGCGCATGTTTCTGATTCGCGATCCCAACAAGCTGGTGCAACGCTGCGTGCTGCAATCGCCGCGCTTGACGGACACGGAGGTGGAAAGTTTCGCCGCGATGGCCAGTCTTCCCGCCGAGACGTTGCGCGGCATCTCTCTTACGCGCTCGTTCATGAAAAGCTATTCGGTGGTCCGCAATCTGGTCAACAACTCCAAGACGCCTCTCGACGTCTCCTTGCATCTGTTTCCGCGGCTCACGTCCACCGATCTTGCCAAGCTTTGCGCCAATAAAAACGTTCCCGAAACGCTGCGCTCTTCCGCCGTCAAGCTCCACCGCAAACGCAAAGCGGGCGGCTCCGGTAGCTGATCACGCCTCGCTGATCGATCCGGCATCAAACGGACGCGGCAGCAATTCGCCCGACCGCATCCGCTCCGAGTTTCCCGCCAGGTCCGCCAGAATCACCGCCACGTCGCCGCAAAATTCCCAAATAATCTGCCGGCACGCTCCGCACGGCGGCGTCAACGTGTCCGCGTCCGTTACCACCGCAATCGCCTCGAATCCCCGCTCGCCTTCAGACACAGCCTTGAAAATCGCCACCCGCTCCGCACAACACGTAAGCCCGTAGCTCGCGTTCTCCACGTTGCAGCCGCCGTAAATCCGCCCAGACTTTGCTCGCACTGCCGCGCCAACGCGAAAATTCGAAAAGGGCGCGTGCGCATTCTCGCGGGCCTGCCGCGCCGCCGCAATCAACATCTCGTACCCGCTCGTGCGCGTTCTCCGTTGCCTCACGCGCGCTCCGCCTCCGCCGCGCGTTCATCCTCTGCCACGTCGTCTTCTGATACTTTGTCGTCTGCTGCCAGAATATTCGGAATCGCTCCGCTCAGCAGGGCGCCCAATTCCCAATCGCGTTGCGCACGGGTGAATCTTGCACCCGGAAAATAACAGGCCTTAGCATTTCGCCGCCATATCCGCAGCTTCACGCACCGCCTGCGTCGACCGGCGCTATCCCGCGACCGCGCGGACGCCGTCGTCCCGAACCCAACCCCGACGTTGTCGGCCGGGGATGGGAATGAGGGATCTGCTTTTGCATTTAATCTTCCGTGTGTCGTTCATGCGTCTAAGCCGCAGTGAAATGCGACAGAAAACTCGCAAATATCGCGCGCCTTCAGCCGCTGAAGCTCCCGACCCTCCGATCCGAATTCTCAGCCGCCGAAATCGCGAGCTTGTGCATAGCCGGGCCTCACGCCCGGCGTGCGAGCGATGCCGCAGTTACCCCGTATCGCGAGCGGTCCAATCGCAATTGGTCGCCCCCGGGTCCGGCGTTGTGGAAGCCCCCGGCTTCAGCCGAAGGAGGCAGGGCGCTTTAAGCCCTGCCGTAAAGATGCGCGCTTCGGCGCGCTACCGCTCGCGCAGATTCACCCGCGCGAGCATTCAGCTTCTGATCTCTCAGCGCCTATTTGCAAACGCAGTTGACACCGTGTAGCCCGCCTTGTCAGACTTGCTCGTTTGGTTGTGAGGTCCTGAGCGCGCAGTTTTGAGCGCACAGGCGAAGTCCATTACAAGGGGAAACAAAATGGCTACCGAAACCGCCGCCGCTCCTATCGCTATCACCGACGTGGCCTGGCAAGCAATCGAAGGCGGATACGACCTGCAAGTCCACGTCGCTCCCGACGTGATCGCGCGCCGCATCGACGATCTCGATCTCGCCAAAGAATTTCTATCGCACAAATTGAAAGGCTTCGTCCTGAAGTCACACTACGCACCCACCTACGAGCGCGCCAAAGTGGTCACCAAAGCCGTGCCGGGAATCAAAGCCATGGGCGCAATCACGCTGAATCACAGCGTCGGCGGACTCAATCCCGTCGCCCTTGAAATCGCCGGACGCTCCGGAAACAAAATCGTCTGGATGCCCACCGTTGACGCCGCCAACGAAACCGCCGGACGCTCCGACGGTCCCACGGACAAGCTGCCCTTCTGGGCCAAAATTCAGCGCGAACTTTCCGCCACAGGTATCGCGCCTCCGCCGCTTTCCGTGCTCGGTCCCGACGGCAAAGTCACCGCCGCCGCCCGCGGCTGCCTCGAACTGATCGGCAAGCACGACATGATCCTGGCAACCGGCCACCTCTCGAAAAAAGAAATTCGCGAGCTGGTGAAAACCGCCAAGGAAATGGGACTCAAGCGCGTCGTCGTCACTCACGCCGAATTCCCGTCGCAAAATATGACCGCCGACGAGCAGCTCGAAGTCGCCAACATGGGCGCCATGATCGAGCACTGCTTCACCACCATGTACACCAACAAAGCGCCATGGGATACCTACTTCGCCGCAGTTCGCAAAGTCGGTCCCGAGCGCATCTATCTCTCAACCGACCTTGGCCAGACCATCAATCCGCCGATCTCCGAAGGCTTCGCCATGTTCGCGCAAAAGATGCTCGACGCCGGCTTCAAGCCCGCCGACGTGCATCGCATGGCCGTCACCAATCCCACGGAAATTATCTCGTAGCCACGATCAGCGGGACACGGCGACAGCTATCGCAGCTCCGCCCGGTGCGTTTCTAACTAATTGGATCGACGGCGTGACGGCGCCCGGCGAATGATCGGACGCAATTCCTGCGAGTGGCCCACTAGCACGCGTGCGGCCACGCTAAGTGGTCTTTAGCGAGGCTCGCTTATGAAATAAATCACGCCGGGATACGAACTCTCGATACGCAACTGGTGTTCCTCGCTTCTGTAGCGCGGGCTTGCGGGCTCCAGGTTAGCGCTGACACCGTTTCCCGTGCTCTGATCTTCTACAGCGAGCCAGAAACTCGCTCCGGGCGATTTCACTGTGGCATCAACCTTGAACAGTGGTAACTCGACCTGAAAGGCTCCGTATCGATTCGGCGTGACAGACGCCAATTCGAACTCCGTGGTGGCCCCGTCCGTGTAGTTGAGAAAGCCGTATGCCCAAAGAGCACTGTAGTTCACTACGATTACCGGTTTGCCTGCGCGCCTTAGCACCAGCGGATCGATTTGCCCTGCCAGCTTGACCATCGGAACGCTGACGCACCGGAATTGCCCAGTCAATTTCGAAAGCCGGTTGACGGGAAAATCAAATGTCTGGATGTCGCAGCCTCGCACGTAAACGATAGCCCTTACTCGCGAGGCTATCGCGCCGTTCATCGATGCAGTGATCGGAATCGATCGCCCATTAACTCGCACGTCCGAGTAGGGCATGATGGCGGCGCCGAATGAACCGATCATTTCGTACGCGATCTGAATGCCTGCCGAGGGAACATCCTGGGGAAGCTCGATCACGACAGTAGGACCCGTCTTCGTTCGGTTTGTCGCCCGCGCGAAATGGGCCGTTGGCCAGGACAAGGCCGCCAATACTGCCAGACATCCAAGAGGTAGTGCCCGTATACGCATGTCTAATTATCATTCTAATAATTTCCGGACGCAAAAAAAAACCAAACTACTGGTGCCTTGACGGTAACCGCTCGAAGTGAAATCATTCCGCCGTGCGCGAGTCGCAAACACGCAGCTCCTGGATTCCGCTCTGGAACCCGACGCTGCTATGATTGAGGAATCCCGCTGCCTCGGAGAGCCAAAGTGAATGTCGATCTAACGCCCGAGCAAGAACGAATCGTCAAAATCGAGATGAAAACTGGCCGCTTCCACTCCGTCGAGGAAGTGATTGGCGAAGCTCTGCAAGCGCTGCGCGACAAAGAGAGATCCGCTGCCGGTTCCAACGGCACTCAACGCGAAGCTGTGCGGGAAATGATCGAGTTCGTGGAAAAGAATCGCGTGCGCCTGGACGGAGTATCCGTGAAGGAGCTGATCCATGAGGGTCACCGTTTGTGAGCGATTTTGTCCTCGATGCCTCTTTGGCACTCCAATGGTTTCTTGACGACGAAACGAATCGCGAATACAGCGTGGCGATTCTCGCAAGTCTTTCTGAAAAACGCGCTATGGTCCCTGTTCTGTGGTTCTACGAGGTCGGCAACGGCCTCGTAATGGCTCACCGGCGCAAACGAATTTCCGCCGATCAAATCGACGGATTTCTTACGCGCTTGCAGGCTCTTCCGATCGACGCCGCGCAAGAAGTGCCTCTCGACCTTCTCGCCTTGCCTGCTCTCGCGCGGTCCCACAACCTCACGAATTACGATGCCGCATACCTTAGCCTCGCCAGAAAATTCGGCCTTCCCTTGGCGACCAACGATTCCGCCCTTCGCAAAGCCGCTCTTTCTGAAGGCGTGCCGCTAGTCAAAGCATAAGGGACTCGATACCCCAGCCATGTGCTCCGCGTTCTCTTGACGCCCACTCCACGAAGTGAAATCATCCCGCTAGACACACAAGGAGCGCGCAAATGGCGACACAACTAGCGGCGGACTACGCGGAACTTGGTCTCTTCATCGGCGGCGAATGGGTCGCCGCGGGTGACCGCAAAACTTCTCCCGTCATCAACCCCGCCACCGAAGAAGCCATCGGACGCGTCCCGCACGCCACCAACGCCGATCTGGATCGCGCGCTGCAAGCGGCAGAAAAGGGCTTTCAGACATGGCGCGCCGTTTTCCCCGATCAGCGCGGCAAAATCATGAAGAAGGCCGCCGAATTGCTGCGCTCGCGCTCCGAGGAAATCGCGCGCATCGCCACCACCGAATCCGGCAAGCGCATTGCCGAGACGCGCATCGAAGTCCAAATGTCCGCCAATATTTTCGAGTGGTACGCCGAAGAGGGCCGCCGCGCCTATGGACGCGTTCTGCCGCAGCGCGCTCCCGGCACTCGCCTCGCCATCATCAAAGAGCCGGTCGGCCCGGTCGCAGCGTTCGCTCCGTGGAATTTTCCTCTCGGCAACCCCGCGCGAAAAATCGGTGCGGCGCTCGGCGCAGGCTGTTCGGTGATTCTGAAGCCCGCCGAAGAAACTCCCGCATCGGCGCTCGCTGTGGCGCGCTGCCTGATGGAAGCCGGTCTTCCCGAAGGCGTGCTCTCCATCGTCTTCGGCGTACCTGCGGAAATTTCCACCTACCTACTTGCTTCGCCCATCATCCGCAAAATTTCCTTCACCGGCTCGATCCCCGTGGGCAAGCACCTGATGAAGCTCGCCGCCGAAGGCATGAAGCGCACCACCATGGAGCTGGGCGGCCACGCGCCGGTGCTCGTCTTCGATGATGTGGATGTGGACCAGGTCCTCGACGCGTGCGTGGCAGCGAAATACCGCAACGCCGGACAAGTCTGCGTTTCGCCCACGCGCTTTTACGCCCACGAAAAAATCTACAACCGCTTCGTCGAAGGCTTCGCCGCGCGCGCCAAAGCGGTCCAAGTTGGCGACGGCCTCGACGAAAACAACCAGATGGGCCCGCTGATCCACGCGCGGCGCTTAGTGGCCATCGAGGGCTTCCTCGCGGACGCCAAGCAGCACGGCGCCAAAGTCCAGGCCGGTGGCGCGCGTCTGCACAGCCCCGGATATTTCTACGCGCCCACGGTTCTTTCCGACGTGCCCAATTCCGCGCGCATCATGAACGAGGAGCCGTTTGGTCCCATCGCCGTGCTCAATTCCTTCTCCGATTTCGACGCGGTGATCCGCGAAGCCAATCGCCTGCCCTACGGCCTCGCCGCGTTTGCTTTCACCGGTTCCGCGCATCGCACTAAGCTGCTCGGTGAAAAACTCGAAGCGGGCATGGTCGGCGTCAATACTTTCGCGATCTCCGTCCCCGAATCGCCTTTCGGCGGCGTGAAGGAAAGCGGCCACGGCTCCGAGGAAGGCATCGAAGGCCTGGAAGCCTGCCTGGTCACGAAATTCATCAGCGAAGCCTAGCCCCTGGCCCGGAATTCGCTTCCGGTTTTTCGGGGTCGGAACTTCAGCTCCGACATAAAAGTTCGCGCTTCACCGGTTTCCTTTCGCGCTGCTTTACCCGCGCGAAGCAGTCAGTCGCCGCGCACCGTAGCAGAAAGTAGCCTGCATGCCGCCGAAAAAAACACCCAAGCCCCCAACTCGCCGCCCCTTGCGTCGAGCCAGCGCTCCGAAAACCGTTGACGAATACATTGCCTGTGTCCCCGGGCCCGCCCGCACCGCAGTTGAAAAAATCCGCGCCACGATTCGTTCCGCCGTGCCTCGTGGCGCGATGGAGGTCATAAGCTACAGCATCCCCGCGTTCAAAAGCGAACGCGTGCTCGTCTGGTACGCCGCGTTCTCCGATCACGTCAGCCTGTTCCCAACCGCCGCCGTGATCGAGCAGTTCAAAAGCGAGATCAAACCATTCCGCACCTCCAAGGGCACAATCCAATTCCCTCTTGATAAGCCGCTGCCAACCGCTCTCATCAAAAAGATCGTGAAAGTCCGTGTTAAGTCCGCCTCAACTCGTTGACTCACCCCGCAGCGAAATGATACGACCTTACTGGCGAAGGCGCTCGTGAGGGAGCAAGTTCGCGAGATCACACGCGAAGGGTGGGCACCGTGGATAGCGAAGCGCGTATCAACGAACTGGAAAGAAAGGTCGCGGAACTATCGAATCAAGTCGGCATCCTCGAGGACGCGCACGCCATTCGCCGCTTGCAGCACGCCTATGGCTACTACATCGACAAATGCCTCTACGACGAAACCGTAGACCTCTTCGCCGAAAATGGTGAAGTCCGCTTCATGGGCGGAATTTTCCGTGGCAAGCAAGCAGGCGTACGCCGCCTCTACATCGAGCGCTTCCGGACAAATTTCACCAACGGAAAAAACGGCCCGATCTTCGGATTCCTTCTCGATCATCCCCAGATGCAGGACATCATCGACGTCGCTCCCGACCGTAAAACTGCCAAGGCCCGTTTCCGCTGCAATATGCAGGCGGGTTTACACGAAAACGCCGTCGGCCGCACGCGCCAGTGGTGGGAAGGCGGCCTGTACGAAAATTCCTACGTACGCGAAGATGGCATTTGGAAAATCCAGATCCTGAATTATCGCCCCGTCTGGCACGCCGACTACGAAACCGGCTGGGCCCACACGCGTCCGCAATATGTCGCGTTTTTCTCCGAAACGTATCCCAAAGATCCGGTCGGCCCAGACGCGCTCGAAGATCCCAAACCCGTGCTTTGGCCTGATACCGACGTGCTGCCCTTTCACTATCCGCACCCGGTCACTGGCAGCTGGCCGAAATGAACTTACAATCGTGCCGATTCGCGCCCCGCGCGTGAGATAATCGAAAAATCCGAGAGGTGATCCAGGCATGACCACAAAATTCCCCGATACTTTCGATTTCGCCGGTTTCAACGCGCCGATGCGCGTCGAATGCGACATCTACGACCTGGTCGTCGAGGGCAATCTGCCCAAGGAAATCAACGGCTCGTGGTATCGCACAATTCCCGATCCGCAGTATCCGCCGATGCTCGGCCACGATACCTACCTCAGCGGCGACGGCATGATCAGCGCCTTCAATTTCGAAAACGGCCACGTCGATTTCAAAATGCGCTACATCATGACCGACCGCGTGAAAGCCGAACGCAAAGCGCGCCGCGGCCTCTTCGGCCTGTATCGCAATCCTTATACCGACGATCCCAGCGTCAAAGGCATCAATCGCTGCGCCAACAACACCACTCCGGTTTTCCACGCTGGCCGCCTGCTCGCGCTCAAAGAAGACGGGCTCGCCGTCGAACTCGATCCGCGCACGCTCGAAACCAAGGGCGTCTTCAACTACGGCGGCAAACTCCGTAGCCAGACTATGACCGCGCACACACGCCTCGATGAAGACACCGGCGAACTCTACTTCTTCGGCTACGAAGCGGGTGGCATGGCCACGCGCGACGTCTCCTACTGCGTTGCGAATAAAGAAGGCCAGCTCGTCAAGGAAGAATGGTTCGAGGTGCCGTACGTTTCGCTGATGCACGATTTCGCCGTCACCAAGGAGCACGCCATTTTCCCGGTGTTTCCCACCACCTGCGACCTCGAACGGGTGAAAGCCGGCGGCGCACACTGGGCCTGCGATCCGACTCTCGACACGCACATCGGCATCATGCCGCGCGACGGCAGCGCGAAAGACATGCACTGGTTCCGCTACCCATCCTGCTCGGCCTTTCATTTCATGAACGCTTACACCGAAGGCAAATTCGTGCATCTCGACTTCGGCATCAGCAAGTACGCGCCGTTCCCGTTCATGCTGGAAGCGGGCCATGTCCATCCGACGGCGGAGGACGTGCGCTGGGGCCGCGTTGTCCGCTGGTCGTTCGACATGTCCAAGCCCGGCGAAAAATTCGAGGAGTACAACCTCGCGCCCGCCGGCGATTTCCCGCGCATCGCCAACAAAGTTCACATGAAGGACTACTCCATCGGCTACTACGAGCGCTTCGATCCCGAGGCTGGCGCGCCGCTGATGGCCGGGCCCGTGGGCATCGGATTCAACACGCTCAGCCGCCTGGAGGTGAAAAGCGGCAAGCTGAAATCGTGGCACTCCAATCGCCCGGTGAGCGTGCAGGAAGAAGTCCACATCCCGTCGCGCACGCCGGGCCACGAAGGCTATCTCGCGCTGGTCGCCGATCTGCACGATACGCAGCTATCCGATCTGCTCGTTTTCGAAGCCGAGCACGTCGATAAAGGCCCGATCGCCACGGCGCATCTGCCGCTTCGCCTGCGCAATCAAGTGCACGGCAACTGGGTGACGGCCGAAGAACTCGACCGCACTCCCTCGCCCCCCGAGCATGTCGAAACTGCTCGCAGGTAAAGTCGCCATCGTCACCGGCGCGGGCGGAGGGTTCGGCCGCGCCATCGCCGCGCGTTTTGCGGATGAAGGCGCCGCCGTCGCCGTCACTTCGCGCACGCAATCGCAGCTTGACGAAACCGCCGCGCAAATAAAATCCAGCGGCGGCCGAGCGCTGGCCATCGCCGGAGACGCCACGAATCGCGCGGACGTAGCACGCGTCGTGGAAGAAACGCAGCGCAGCCTCGGGCCTGTTTCCATTCTGGTCAGCAACGCCGGGCTTCCCGGCCCATTTGGCCCCATCGGCGAAATCGATCCCGACGAATGGTGGGCGGCGCAAGCCGTCCATCTGCGCGCGCCATTTCTTTTCATCAGTGCGCTGCTGCCGCAAATGAAGGAGCGTCGCGAAGGCTGCATCCTCACCATCTGCTCGCCGCGCGGAAAAATGGTCACGCCGAATCTTTCCGCCTACTGCCTGGGCAAAACTTCGCAGATGCGGCTGATGCAGCTGCTGGCGGCGGAAGTGAAAGATTTTGGCATCACTGCCGTGGCCGTCGATCCCGGCAGCGCCATCACGCAAATGGCGGAAGCCACCATCAGCTCGCCGGACGCGCAGCGCTGGATGCCCGAAATGGTCGCCAATCTGCGCCGCATGCTTGCGCAATGCAGCGGCAGCCACCGGCAAGGTGGCTTGATCGACGACCAGATCGAAAAATGCGCAGAGCGCTGCGTCGAAATCGCCGCTGGCAAGCATCCCGACTGGAATGGTATGTATATCGGCCGGA
>JBOGNC010000174.1:0-9709 GCA_050747045.1 Candidatus Acidiferrales bacterium
GCCGGCATCCTTATCGGCGTCCGGATAAGCTTCGGCGAGATGCTGCGCGACGCCATTCATATCGGCTTGAGCTTGTTGGAGCGTGACGCCCGGATTGAGGCGGCCGACAGCGTCCATGCCCATGCCGGCACGGCGGTCGCGAAAGGTGGAGTCGTTCCACTGGCCGATGGGGACGAAGATGTCCGGATTATCCTGAAAATTTCCGCTTTGATAGTGGAAATTCGAGGGAATCACGCCGACGACGGTGTAGCCGACGCCGTTGAGGTCGAGCGTCTTGCCGACGGCGCTGGGCGATGAGCCGAAGTCGCGCTTCCACAACCCGCCGCTGATCAGCGCGACAGGCTGCGCTCCGATTTGATCTTCTTCAGGACGGAATTGACGGCCGACAACGGGATTGACGCCGAGCAGAGGGAAGAAGCTCGCGGAAACCATTTCCGCGCTAAGGCGCTGCGGCTCGCCCATGCCGATGAGGTTGTAATCGTCGCCGCGGTAAGCAGCGAGCGCGGAGAAGGAACGCTGGTCGCGGACCCAATCCAGAAAATTAGGATACGAAATGGATGAGCGCGTAAATTGCTTGGTCTTGGCGTAAACGGCGACGAGGCGATCCGGCTGACGGTACGGAAGCGGATTCAGGAGCACGCCGTTGATCACCGAAAACACGGCCGTATTCGCGCCTATGCCGAGGGCTAAAGTGAGAATGGCGATGGCGGCGAAACCGGGCGATTTAGCGATCAAACGAATACCGTAGCGAATATCCTGAAGCAGCGTCTCCATCCGACCTCCCTCTACAGACCGTACTCGCAATTTGATACGGAGATGCGCGCGGAAATGTTCCATGCCGTATGGGACGCGCAGTTGAGCGCAGCGAACGCGCCCGTCTTCTCTGTCAGTTAAGTGCGACTTCGCTAACAGACATGTACCGAATCGGAATAAGACCGTTTCAAAATAAGCAATGGACAGGCGAACGCCAACCGGTGTGTAGTGCTGGCAGAATTTGGGTGGCTTCGGGGGTGGGCGTCTCTGGAATTCAAGTACATGCCCAAGTACATGCCAATGGTGCTGGACCGCGCAGCGGTCGCGAGCTGTGGTGTGAGTTGCCTGGGGGCGACATCTTCGTGATTCGCTCAGGATGGAACGATCGACAATTGTTGAATCATCGAGGGATACACATGAAGCGACATGGAATTGAAGGCCGTATTTCGACTTGGTTGGTGACCTGCTTGGCTGCGGTGCTGCTATGCGTATCGCTGGCACACGCGCAATCGGCCGGAACCGGCGCGATCGCCGGCACGGTAACTGATCCTTCGGGCGCGGCTGTGTCGGGCGCGAAAGTGACGCTCACTAGCTTGGCGACAGGCCAAGCTCGCACGGCGACGACGGGACAGAATGGCGATTACAGGTTCTCGCTATTGCCACCGGGCGACTACAAGATCGATTTCAGCGCGTCGGGGTTCAAGACGGCGAGCGTCGCGTCTCTCGCTGTTACCGTGACTGAGACGTCGACGGTGAACCAGGCGCTGCAAGTAGGCTCTGTAACGCAGACTGTGACAGTGGAGAGCAACGCGCAGGTGCTTCAGACCGAGAGCGCCACGCTGGGAACTACCGTGAGCGGCGCGCGAATCAACGCGCTGCCGATGGCCAACGGCAATTACACCGAAATTCTCGGCCTCTCACCGGGCACGACCGCGAGCGTCGACAACGCGACAGCAATCGGAAAGGGCACGCAAGATATCAGCGCGAACGGCGTCGATCCGGGATCGAACAACTTTCAGATGGACGGCGTCGCTGTCGATAACATCGCCAACTCAGGCAGTTCCAACGACGGCACGATTTATACGGGAATTCCGATCCCAAGTCCGGACGCGATTCAAGAATTCAAGGTTCAGACGTCGACGTATGATGCGAGCTACGGGCGGAACCCGGGCGCAAATGTGAACGTCACAACAAAGTCTGGTACCAATGGATTTCACGGCAGCGCTTTTGAGTTTTTCCGAAACACCGTGCTCAACGCAAATGACTTTTTCTTGAAGGAAACGTCGCAGACTAACACGCGCCCGGTCTTCGATCAGAACCAATTTGGCGGCACACTGGGCGGACCGATCAAAAAAGACAAACTCTTCTTCTTCTTTAGCTACCGCGGAACGCGTTCCAAGAACGCCGAAGCTCCGCAGGGACAAGATTTCGGGGCGTCGTTGCTCGCGCCTCCCTTTGGCAACCCGGCGCTGGATACGTATTTCGACTCGGCCTCGCCTGAGGGAGTCAACGGTCGCGGCAGTTGCCCAAGTCCTCCAGTGCCCGGGCAGCCTGATACCAGCAGCATCACCACCTGCAGCCCCCAGGCGCAGGCGTTCGCGTCAGCTATGGGGATCGGGAGTAACAATATCGTGGGACTCCGTTTGTTTCAGCTCACCACCGGGAAAAACGCCGGGGTGCCAATCAATTACTACATTCCAAGCCCGGTATCGGATCCTCAATTCTGCAACGATGATGCCGCCAGCGCGAACTACGGAATCTGCAATTTCAACATTCCGGCTAGATACACCGAGAACCAGTACGTGGCGAACGGCGATTGGGATATCAACGGTAAAGAAACTCTCGCTATGAAGTACTTCTATTCCCACAATCCGTACACGACGTACTTAGGCCAAGCAGGCGGCGATCTGCCGGGTACGCCAGAAGGAATTCTTTTCGGCAATCACACTGCGCTGCTGAAGCTAACATCGATCGTGACCAACACGTTCGTAAACGAGGCGCGGGTATCGTTCCAACAGAATGTGAACGCAGCGACGGTCGCCGTACCTCCGGGCGGATGCCCCAACGCCGGCCAACTTACGGGCTTGCAGGGGTGCGGATCTCCTGACCAGCTGGGCATGAAGCCACTCGCGCCAGGGTTCTACGAGCCATTCTCGACAATCAACGTCGCGACCGGCTATGGACTATTTGGAGGCCTCCTACCAGACACAGGACCGACGAACCAACTCGAAGCCGCCGATCAGATTTCGTGGCAGCACGGGAAGCACAGCATCCGGGCAGGCTTTGAAAACCAGTGGACCAACTGGCCCTTGAACGACCAAGGGCTGGAGCAGGGTCTCATGCTGATCTTTGGCTATAGCTCCTTTGTTGGCGCCGGTGACAACGTCAGCGGCCCCCCGTGGAACGTGGGATGTTTGTTCTGCGTGAAGGGTACTACCCCGAGCGGAAGCAGCGCATCCATCGTCCACTTCTACCAAGTGAGCAATCGAAGCGCCTACGTTTTAGACGATTGGAAAGTCAGCTCACGCCTGACACTGAACATCGGATTGCGCTGGGAGTACGACGGGTTACTCAGCGACAAGTACGGACACCTCACGCAAGTGTGGCTCAATCGGATGGTCGCAAATCAGGATCTTCCGACCAGTCAAGTCGCGGCCGTCGCAAGCTCGCTGGGGGTGCAGCAGTACGTGGCGCCGAGCAACTTCATATCGCATCTTGGTCAACCACCAGCTGGGGTTGGGATTTCGTCCAACAAGAACTCCATCGAAGGTCACGCGCCGTACAGCAATTTCGCGCCGCGATTTGGGTTTGCGTGGCAGCCAATCGTCGGCGGAAAATTTGTAGTTCGCGGTGGAGCGGGAATTTTCTACGATCGGGTCGGGTTGGACCGGGTCGTACATGCGTATCAACAGGGATATCCTTACGCGGCCACCTATGACTTCGGCGCTGGGAGTCCGCGTTGGACACAGTCGACGCTGGCCGACCCCTACCCCACGATACAGCTCGCTTGTATGCCCGCTGACCCAGGTTGCAACTTGGAGCCACTGGGACAGGGCTTTGCGGCAGCGTGGTTTGATCCAACCACGGGAGCAAGTTCCGGATTGAACACCCCTTACGATCCGGTAAAGGTGCACACCCCGCTGGTTCGGGTATACAGCCTGGGCGTTCAGTACGCGTTTGCTCAAGGCTGGCTTCTCGACCTTGGCTACTCTGGGTCGAGCGGAATCAACTTGACTGACTACGGACACAACCATAACGGAGCACAGCTGATAACACCCACCAATGATCCATACGGCCTCTGCTCCGGGGCAAATGCCGGGCAGCCATGCAACACTATCGCCAACGTGCAATACCGCGTTCCGTACGTAGGTTACGAGCCGATTGGGCTACAAGCCTCGGATTTCAACGGCTACTCCGACTACAACAGCTTGCAGGCCTCGGTGCAGCATCAGTTCTCTCACGGCCTGTCACTACAGGCGGCATTTACCTGGGACAAGAATCTCTCCACAATCTTCTACGCCAACTCAGCGGACATCAATAACGCGCTGTGCATGAGCTGCCAATACGGGCGCGTGTCGTTCGACCGACCGAAGCGGTTCGTGGTGAACTACAGCTACGACTTGCCGTTCGGAAAAGGAGTGAACGGGTTCGTCGGAAAGGCGATCGGCGGATGGACCGTCTCCGGCGTAACCATCGCGCAGTCAGGCGATCCACTTACGTTCATCGACCCGGGAACCGGCGCCGCTTACGGCACCAACACCACCCTCAGCTTTCAAGGTGTCACGACGGCTCAGTTGTGCCCGAATATGAGCAGCGGGAGCGTTAAATCCCCGGGCGGCCCGAGAGCAAACCTTGATCACTATTTCGGTCAAAACGTGTTCGCCAATGAGTTTCTCAATACGGAGGCTCCTGGATCTTGCCCGATTCCAATCGTTCCTAACGGGGGGCCCGGCGCCACCGACTACGGAAACTCAGGCGTCGGCGTTGCGCTGGGTCCGGGCCAGTTCAATTGGGACATTTCTCTCGCGAAGAACACGCAAGTTACAGAGCACGTACGGGTACAATTCCGGGCCGACTTCTACAATGCGTTCAATCATCCTCAATTTGCGGACCCCGGCGGCGGCGGCTTTGGGTCCGTCGGGTTCGAAAATGTCACGGCGCCAAACTACGGGGTGATAAATCACATGAGCGTGAATCCGAGGCTGATTCAGTTCGGGTTGCATCTCTTCTTCTAGGCTTGGCTGACGTTCGGGGCGCGGGTTAACATCTCGCGCCCCGACACCTTCTCATTTCCGTCACTTTCCTACCGCAGTTTGCGGGCGCTCCGGTCGCCATTTTCCCTGCCAGTCGCACGCTACACGAGGAATTTCTGAAGCGAAGTGTGCGCTCGCCGTTACATTTCGACTTCGTCTAAAAGTGCGAAGAGGCCGCAGCGCGTGTAGGCTGCGAGCCAGAGAGGTGCGTTCACATGAGCACTGCGATGGATGAACGTCAGGAGTTGATGGAGCGCGTAGGAAGATTGGAACGGCAAAATCGCTTTTGGAAAATCGGCGGTATCGCGGCGATTGGGGCGCTGGCGGTTTCGTTGACGGCAACCCTGTGGGCACAGGAACGCGTGCTCCCGCGCGGAGCGGAGCGTCCCCTACGTGTGCAAACTGTGGAATCCGAGCACTTCGTCCTAAAAGATTCCGCCGGAGCGACGCGCGGTGAATTTACGGTCACGCCGACGGGGCCGGTGCTTGAACTGCTTGGACCCGACGGCAAGGTGATTTGGTCCACCAAAGGCGGGTGGCGGCCGGCTGGAGATTGAGCAGGCTAATCGAAACTGCAAGAAAGAAATATTACGCGTGGATTCATGACGCGTTGAGAAACGCGCGGCATGCTGGCGCGAAAAAAAAGGCGCGAACCTTGCGATTCGCGCCCTGAAGAGAAGTTAAATTTTCTCGAAATTAGTTCGAATCCAGGATCGGAGCGGCCTCTGGCATTTGCAACTTGGCCTTTGCCAGCGCGCGGACGATGTTGGTCTCCACAGTCTGCTCGGTGGTGTTGCGCACGGTGGCCAGTTCGCTGACGAGAAGGAATTTTGCCCGTTCGAGCATTTTCTTTTCGCGGAACGAAAGAGGCTTCGTGCGGCTGAGCGATACCAGTCCCTTTAGAACCGCTGCAACTTCCATGAGCGAGCCGGTTCGCATGCGGTCTGAATTTTCCTTGAAACGGTGTTTCCAATCGGGATGCGAGCTGGAACGGCCCTTCTCGAGGTAGGAGATTACTGCACCAGCCTGAGTGGCGCGGATAATTGGCCGCAACCCTACGCTTTCGACGTTGGTCTGAGGCACCATCACCTTCAAACCACTGGAAAGTATTCGAAGCATGTAAAATTTTTCGGACTTCCCGTTCACGTAACCGAAACTGATTTGTTCGATGAGCCCAACACCGTGGTTCGGATAAACGACTCTTTCGCCTAGCTTAAATTCCATTAGTCGAATCTCCCCTCCCCCCGTGAATTACCCTAAAAATTGTAGGCCTACTGGGTGAACCGCGTCAAGGAATTCTCCGCCTTTAGAGGGGGCAAAGAATCGAGCGGAAGCTGCCGGTTTTTCAGGAGTTTGGCAGCGGAATTGCCCTATAATTGGGCACGTGCTGACCCTATCCCTCGACACTTCTTCGGCTTCCGGAAGTTTGGCTTTCCTTCGCGATGACGCGGTGATCGGAACAGTGGGGACATCCTCCAGCGAAATCCACTCTTCGCGTATTTTTCGCCATTTGGAGTTTTTGCTGAACGAATTCTCACTACGAATCGAGGATTTCGATCTCTTTGCCGTGGCTGCGGGACCAGGTTCGTTTACAGGGCTGCGCGTTGGGCTGAGTGCGGTGAAGGGCTGGGCGGAAGTTTTCGGTAGGCCGATCGCGGCTGTAAGCGCGCTGGAAGCTGTGGCGGCGCAATCGAGAGCGAGTGGTACGCGGGTGACGTCCGTGATGGACGCGCGGCGCAACGAGCTGTACTGGGGTTTTTACAGGCGGCGCGACACGGACGATGGCGCGCGCCTCGTGCTGGAAAATGACGAGATGGTTGGACCGCGTGAGGAGTTCGTTCGAGCGATCGCGAACTGCGACGGCGGCGACGAGATAGCGATTGCCACTCCCACCGCGGATGCGCTTAGCGGAATCCTTCCCCAACTTGCCAATCACGATGTTATGCGACGGAAAATTTTGGTGTACCGCGTATCGCCGTTCCTGGCTCCCGAGATCGGCCGGCTAGGCTGGCTTCGCGCGCGGGAAGGCCATGTGGCCGACGCATTGACACTGGACGCAAACTATATCAGGCGTTCGGACGCTGAACTGCACTGGAAAGGTTCCTTCGGATCTTGAACACTCGCCCGATCGAGTCGCGCGACGTGGACGCAATCCTCGAAATCCAGACGGCCAGCCCGGAAGTGGCGCAGTGGACCATGTGGGACTACAACCGTGTGGCGGGCGGCGAGATGGCCGGATGGGTAGCTACCGAAGAGAATGAGCTACTCGGCTTTCTGGTGGCGCGGCGCGTGAGCGGTGATATCGAAATTCTGAATTTCGCGGTGCGGCCGGAAGCGCGGCGATGCGGCCTCGGGGGAAAGCTGCTAGCCGCTGTGATGGGATGGGGGGTTGCAATAAAGGCAGAGAGCGCGATGCTTGAAGTGCGCGCGTCTAACATTGCCGCGCTTCAATTCTACGAACGGCGTGGATTCACGGTGGTCGGACGGCGCCAGCGCTACTATATGTCGCCCGTCGAGGACGCCTTGTTGCTGAACGCTCCTGTGAAGTGAACGCTGCGCCGCAGGGCGCGATCGGACTGCAGCGGAGGTTTGCTGTTAAAATTGCGCCGTGCGCACATACGATGTTGCCATCATCGGCGGTGGGATTATCGGAGTATCGATCGCGTTCGAACTGGCGGCTGAACAACTACGCGTGATCGTGCTCGATCGCCAGGAGCCGGGGCGGGAAGCCTCCTGGGCGGCCGCGGGAATGCTTTCGCCGGCACCCGATTCGCCGCGCGACCTGCCGCTCGTGCCATTCGCGCGCGAGAGCCTCCGGCTGTACCCGCAATTCGTGCAAGCGATCGAAGAAGCATCCGGAAAACCCGCCGCTTACGTGCGCGAAGGCGCTTTGGAGATTTTCGTTTCGGCGAATGCGGAACGTGAATGCGAGGACCGCTTGCGCGAACTGCAGCTCCTCGGAATTACCGCCGAGGCGATTCCGGCAGAGGAGGCGCGGCGGGCAGAGGGCTCGATCAACTTATCCGCTCGGGCCGCCTTGCAACTGCCTGAGGAAGGCACCGTTGAACCGCGCGTGCTGATGGGAGCGCTGATCGCAGCGGCGCGGAATCGTGGGGTGGAATTGCGCGCTGGATGCGAAGTGAGCGGATTGCTGCGCGATGGCGAGCGACGCGTGGGCGTAATAGCGGGCGGAGAGAGAATTGTTTCGCGGCACGTGATTCTGGCGGCAGGAAGTTTTTCGGGCGAAATTGCGGGCGAGCCGTGGCTTAAGCAGTTCGCACCCACGCGCCCCGTGCGCGGGCAAATGCTCGCGTTGCGTCCTAACGCGCGCGCGGCAGGACCGCAGCGCGTGATACGGTCGGAAGATGGATATTTGGTGCCGCGCGGCGACGGAAGAGTCGTCGTGGGCAGCACCATCGAGGAAGCGGGGTTTGAGAAGCAAGTGACGGCGGCAGGGCTGAGCAAACTTTTAAGCGCTGCCATCGAAATGTGCCCTGATTTGGGCGGTGCCGAAGTGGTCGAGACGTGGGCCGGACTGCGTCCCGGCACGCCGGACGATTTGCCGGTTTTAGGTTCGTGCGATATCGACGGGCTATGGGTGGCGACGGGCCACTATCGAAACGGTATCTTGCTGGCAGCCGCAACGGCAAGGCTTTTTCGCGAGATGATCTTGGGCACGCGGCAATCTTTCGATGCGAATCGCTTTTCGCCGATGCGCTTTGGCTGCCGCGAGATGCGGGCGCGAACAGCCGTTTAGGCGCCGGTATTTGCGCGCCGGCAGCTTTGATTCGGAGCGTGCGCACTCAGATGCAGACTCGCGTCCAGCCCATCGTTACGCTCGTGCTGATCGCGCCGGTGCTGACCGAGATCGTCTCTGGCAATACGCCGCCGCACGCGCTTCTCCATCCGTCGGTCGATATTTTCCTGATCGCCGTTTACAGCCTGCCACTTCTGGTGATCCGCGAGCTCACGGTTCGATGGCGCCTGCGGACCGTCGGCGTGTTTTTACTCGGGCTCGCATACGGCCTGTTCAATGAAGGATTGGTGGCGCAGACGCTGATTCGCTATCAGCACGCACCAATTGCGAATTTCGACCTCTATCTATGCGCGGCGGGAGTTAATTTTTCTTGGGCGGCGCTGATTTTGCCATGGCACGCGCTAATGGCGGTGACATTCCCCGTCGCGCTGCTGGGGTTGTGGTTTCCCTCATGCGCGCAAAGCAACTGGCTGGGCACGAAAGCGTTGCTCGTGCTCGTGACAGTGGTGGGCGGCGGTTCGGTGTTCCTCGGCGTAGTGCGACGACCCGAATTCCAGATGCGCGTGTTTTTGTTTGCGATGGCTGTGCTGGTTGGATGCGCCTGGCTATGCCGCGGCGAGGTGAGCGTCGCGAGCGGCCACGGAATTAGAAGATGGCGGGCTTTCGCTTTAGGCGCGATTTTCTACGTTGCTCTTTTTCTTGGCGCGACGCTTTTGGCCGGGAGAAAAGCTCCCGCTGAATTGTACTTTCTGTTCGTTGCGGTCTTGCTGCTGATCCTGGGATGGATTGGGCGGCGCTACAAATTTGAACGCTTGCCCAACGCAGGACTCGGCGCCTTAGGCGCGTATTTCTCGGCATCGCTTTTCAATGGCGTGGGAGGGCTCATGCGTCACTCGCGCGAAGCGGTGCTATGTGGGGCGATTTTGTCTCTCATATTTCTGTACCT
>JBOGNC010000175.1:0-9627 GCA_050747045.1 Candidatus Acidiferrales bacterium
CCTTCGGGTTGTTCTTGCTGAGCACCTTGGTGATCGCCGCCGTCAAGGTCGTCTTCCCGTGGTCGATGTGCCCAATCGTCCCCACGTTTACGTGCGGCTTGCTCCGCTCGAATTTCTCCTTCGCCATATTCTTCGGCTCCTCCGCCTCAGCTTGCTCTACCCAATCTCCAGATCAAGATCGAACTGTTTTGCCCGTGGCATGCGCGATCACTTCTTCCGACACGCTCGCCGGCGTCTGTTCGTAGTGCGAAAAGTGCATGGTGAAACTTCCACGGCCCTGCGTGCGGCTGCGAATCTCCGTGGCGTATCCGAACATTTCCGAAAGCGGAACGAGCACGGTGATAATTTCGCTTCCGGCGCGCGATTCGCGGCCCTGTAGCTGCCCACGGCGCGAGTTCAGGTCCGCGATCACCGGGCCCATGTAATCCTCGGGAACCACCACTTCCACGCGCATGATGGGCTCAAGCAGCTTCGGATTGGCACGCTTGCAGGCATCCTTGAACGCCATCGAACCGGCGATTTTGAACGCCATTTCCGAGCTGTCCACGTCGTGGTAGCTGCCGTCCGTAAGAACCACGGCGACATCGACCATTTCGTAGCCGGCCAGGACGCCCGTCTCCATCGCTTCACGCACGCCGTTTTCAATCGGGGCAATAAATTCTCTAGGAATCGAGCCGCCCACGATCTTGTCGACGAACAGCAAGCGGTGCTCCTTGTCGAAATGCCACTTGCCGCCCTTGCCCGCCACGCTGTGCGACAGCGCGTCGATTTCGTCCGTGGACATTTCGTGCATGTCCTCGTGACCCGCACTGGGCAGCGGATGGACGCTGAGAACGGCGTGGCCGTACTGACCGCGGCCACCGGTCTGGCGAATGTATTTGCCTTCGCCTTCAGCGATCCTCAAAACCGTTTCGCGATACGCAACTTGCGGCCGGCCCACATTGGCCTGTACGCCGAATTCGCGCATCATGCGATCGACGATGATTTCCAGGTGCAGCTCACCCATGCCCGAAATCAGCGTTTGATTCGTATCGTGATCGGTGTGGACGCGGAACGTGGGATCTTCCTGCGTCAGCTTACCCAGCGCCGTGCCCATTTTTTCCTGGTCCGCTTTGGTTTTCGGCTCGATGGCGACGGAAATGACCGGGGTGGGAAATTCGATGTTTTCCAGAACGATAGGCTTTTCTTCGCTGCACAGCGTGTCGCCGGTGGATACGTTTTTCAAGCCCACACACGCCGCGATGTCGCCGGCTTCGATCGACTCGATTTCCTCGCGCTTGTTGGCGTGCATGCGCAGCAGGCGGCCGATGCGCTCGCGCGTCTTTTTCGTCGAATTGAAAACAGACTGCCCGGTCTTGACCACGCCTGAATACACACGGATGTAGGTCAAATGGCCGACGTACGGATCGGTCATGATTTTAAACGCCAGCGCCGCAAACGGCTGATCGTCCGAAGCGCGCCGCAATTCCGGCTCTGTTCCGTCCGGCGAGCTTCCCTCCACCGGAGGCACGTCCATCGGCGAAGGCAAATAATCGATGACGGCATCGAGCAGCGGCTGGACGCCTTTATTCTTGAACGCAGCTCCAGCGATCACCGGCACAAGCTTCAGCGCAATGGTCGAACGGCGCAGCGAAGCACGCAGTTCCGCCGGTTCCAGTTTGTGCTGTTCGAGATATTTCGTAAGGATGGCATCGTCGTGCTCGGCGATGTATTCGACCACTTTTTCGCGGTGCTCTTTGTAAAACTCGGGGCTCAGCGCACCGGCCCTTACTGCCGTTTCCAGCGCCGGGCGCGTCTTCAAATACGCCGCGTCCCACAGCTTTTCCAGCGGCAAAATCTCGTATTCCGCACCGAGCGCTTCCTCCGTCCATACCACCGCGTGTTCTTCAATGAAATCGATCACGCCAATGAAATTGTCTTCGCGTCCGATTGGATAATTCACGGGAACGGGATGGGCCGACAACCGCTGGCGCATGGTGCGGATGGAATGGTCAAAATCGGCGCCGATGCGGTCCATCTTATTGATGAAGGCAATGCGCGGCACGCGATACTTATCCGCCTGCCGCCAAACCGTCTCCGACTGCGGCTGCACGCCGGCCACGGCGTCGAACACTGCCACAGCACCGTCCAGCACCCGCAGCGAACGTTCGACTTCGACGGTGAAATCTACGTGTCCCGGCGTATCGATGATGTTAATGCGGTACATTTTGTCGTAGCGCTTCCAAGAAGCGGTAGTCGCCGCAGACGTGATAGTGATGCCACGCTCGCGCTCCTGCTCCATCCAGTCCATCACCGTATTGCCTTCGTGCACTTCGCCGATCTTGTAAGTCACACCGGTGTAGAACAGGATGCGCTCCGTGCAGGTAGTCTTCCCCGCATCGATGTGCGCCATGATCCCGATGTTGCGCGTCTGGTCGAGTTGTACTTGCCGTGCCATATTCCTAGGTTCCGAATCTCTCTGCCCAATCGTCCGCGTTCGCGCTACCAGCGGTAGTGCGCAAACGCCTTGTTGGCTTCCGCCATGCGGTGAACGTCTTCGCGCTTCTTCACCGCTCCACCCCGCCCATTCGCAGCATCCATAATTTCGTCCGCCAGCTTATCGGTCATCGACTTGCCCGAGCGTTCCCGCGCATAACCCACTAGCCAGTGAATAGCCAGAGATTGGCGCCGGAACGGATTCACTTCCACCGGCACTTGGTAGTTCGCGCCACCAACGCGCCGGGACTTCACTTCGAGAACCGGCTTGCAGTTCTCGATGGCCTTCTTGAAGATTTTCAGCGCGTCGTCATTGGCTTTCTTGGCCACCTGGTCCATGGCGTCGTAGAAAATGGTCTGCGCCGTGGAGCGCTTTCCGTCATACATCATGCTCGATATGAACTTCTGCACCAGGTCGCTTCCGTAGACCGGATCGCCGGGAATCTTGCGCCGAAGCACCCAACCTTTACGTGGCATTGCTGATCTCCCGCCTTACTTCTGCGCGGCCTTGGGCCGCTTGGCGCCGTATTTTGAGCGCCCCTGCTTGCGATTTTCCACCCCAGCGGCATCCAGCGTTCCGCGGACGACGTGATAGCGCACGCCGGGCAAATCCTTCACTCGGCCACCGCGCACCAGCACGATCGAGTGTTCCTGCAAGTTGTGCCCGATGCCGGGGATGTAAGTGGTCACTTCCGCGCTGTTGGTCAGCCGCGCGCGCGCCACTTTGCGCAGTGCCGAGTTCGGTTTCTTGGGCGTTTGCGTATAGACGCGAACGCACACGCCGCGCTTTTCCGGGCAACCTTCGAGCGCCGGCGATTTCGTCTTCGTCCGAATCTGCTCGCGCCCGTTGCGCACCAATTGTGAGAACGTCGGCACTCTTCTCCCCCGATTGTTTACGAAATTATTTTTAATTCCGCGTTACTCTGAGCGCAGCGATTTCGCCCGCGCGGAACTAGGCGGTTGAATGAACAGAAAAGGTCGCCCCTGATTGCCCGATCCGAAGGATCTACCAGGTACTCCGCCGACGCTTCACCCCAAGGGGAGTGAACTGCATCTTGCAAGACTGCGGAGAGGCTTACGCGGCTTTGCGGGGCTGGCGCCCCATTTCGGCCGCTCCTCTCTGTCCCGTTCCCTCGCTCTTTGTTCCGGGACGAGAGGACTTCCCTTTCACATCACCGGGCCCGAAGGCCTCAGCACAACCGCGCAAGTATAGGAAAAGAAACGACTCGTGTCAACCTGTATCACTTGTGGAAATTTTGAATTTCCGGTCATGCCGCTTGGTCCATGCGCTGCTTAGCCCTTCGCCGTCCGGTTGGGGAGCAGACCCAGAAATTAGATGCGGGTCGGGCATACCCGGATTTTGGCCGCCCCCTTCTTGACCTCCTTACTCGCCGTCCATGTGGAATTGCTTCCGATTAGCCGTGTAAGCTACTGACCCGTAGAAACTTGCTGCTTATCTCTGGCGGGCAACGTATGCGCGTGCGGGCAAAACCCGGCGCGGTCGACGCGGTTGGCCTTTGGTATCTAACGGTACGATTAGATTCTGGGACACAGAAAGCGATGACCACTTTACCCCTGCCCCCGAACGCACCTAAACTGAGCTTTTGAGTTTTCCACACGGAGCACGAATGATTCCACGGCTTCCCGCGCTGCTTTGTCTATTGACTTTGCCCGCCGCGCTCCCCGCTCAAGCCCACCCCGGATTGACCAGATATCACCAGCCGACGGTTGCGCGTGCGCCCGAAAGTCAGAGCCAATCGCGGGGGCAAGCAAATCGCCACGAGGCGATTCGCGCGCGCGGCGCAGTTTCCGTCGAGCGATACGTCACCACTGTGCGATTCCAGAACGACGGCACCGGAGAGCGCGATCTTTCCGTGCGAATGCGAGTGGACACTGCCGCAGGCGCGCTTCAACTACGGGCGCTCTCGTTCGATTACGATTCCGCATTCGAAAACATGAAGCTAGGCTATTTGCGAGTGCGCAAGACCAATGGTTCGGTGGCGAATCTCGGTGGAACCGCCGCGACCGATGAACCTGCCGCCGATGCCGCCACAGCGAAAAACGCACCGGCATATGCGAGCGAGAAGCAATTTCACGTTGCACTGCCGCCGCTCGCCGCCGGCGACACGCTCGAATACGAAATCGTCACGCGCATCGTGACTGCCGCGGCGCCAGGCCAATTCTGGTTTCAGCACAATTTTCTTTCCGGCGCAGCCCCGCGCGATGAACGGCTTGAAATCAGCGTCCCAGCCAATCGCACGGTGATCGTGCGATCGCCGCATTTCGCATACAAAAAAATTATCGCCGACGGCCGGGCGATTTACGTATGGAAGCGCGCGGACGCCCATGAATCCTCCTATGCAAAGGACGCGGTTGACCGATCGGCGCCAGGCGAAGAGCATCCACCCGACGTGCAGGTCACGTCGTTTGCAAATTGGGCCGAAGTAGCGGGCTGGTACGCCGCTTTGCGGCATGGTCGCGCCGAGCCGAATGCCGCTATTCGCGCTAAGACCGAGAACCTGACGCGGGGCGCTTCCACCGACCTAGCGAAAATTCAGGCGCTCTACGACTATGTCTCGAAATCCATTCGCCACGTAGGCATTCCTCTGGGCCAGGACGGATACCAGCCGCGCAGCGCCGCTGAAATTTTCTCGAGCGGTTACGCCGACGCCAAAGATGAAGAAGTGTTACTGGCGGCCATGCTGCGAGCCGCAGGTTTCCACGCGGACGCTGTGCTGATTCCCTACACACATCCGCTTGATCTCCAAACGCCATCGCCCGTGCAGTTTCAGCATGTGCTCACGGCCATCCCGCTGGGACCGCAGACGATCTGGATGGATTCGAGCGTGGGACTGGCGCCGTTTCGCCTGCTTCCGGCGCCGCTGCGCGGCAAGTCTGCACTGCTGGTAGCGCCCAATGGGTCAGGGCGCATCGTTAGAACTCCGGCCGATCCGCCGTTCCCGTCCGTACAGCACGTAGAAATTGACGGCAGGGTCTCGCCTCTCGGAATGCTCACAGGCAGCGTGCATTACTCGTTGCTCGGCGATACGGAACTGGCGCTGCGCCTTGCCTTCCAAACCACGGCGCAATCCCAATGGAGCCAGCTCGGGCAAACGGTGCTCGCGTTTGACGGGATTCGCGGCGAAGTTACTTCTGCGAAACCTATTAACCTGGGCGATTTCGAGCAGCCGTTCGTGTTCCAAGTGGATTTTACTGAGGCGAGCTTCTTCGACTGGTCGGCTTCATCAACGATTACGGCGATGCCTCTGCTGGTAATCGGCCTGCCGAATCCGCCGCAGAAGCGGGACGCAGCCGTCGATATCGGCAGTCCGCTCACAGTGAACGTGCGATTGCATCTTGAGCTGCCGGACAATTTCGCCGCGCAACCGCCGGTGGGCACTTCGATTTCGCGCGATTTCGCAGACTATCAATCGAGCTACCATTTCGCCGGCCACATATTTACTGCCGAGCGTTCGCTCGGTTTCAAAATGGACAGCCTGCCCGCGGCGCGCCTGAGCGATTACGCTGCGTTCACGCAGGCGGTGACGCTCGACCAGAATCAGCCGCTGGCGATCGCGTACGCCGGCTCCGGCAAGCCTTCGCTACCAAGTTCCGTCACGCCCGAACAGCTGATTGCGGCGGGCGAGGGGTCTCTGAACGGCGGCCACCCGGAGTCGGCCGTGCCGCTCTTTGCACGCGCTGTGCAAATCGACCCGAAATCCAAGGACGCGTGGAACGATCTTGGCCTTGCGTATTTGCGACTCGGAAAATACGGGGACGCGGATTCCGCATTTCGCAAACAGCTTGAGGTGAATCCTGCCGATGAGCACGCCGGCAACTATATCGGCCTAGCTCTCGAACGGCAGCAGGATTTCGACGGAGCGATTGCTGCTTTCCGCAGAGAAGTAAGGGACCATCCACTTGATCCGGAGGCGCATGGAGCGCTTGGTGAGCTGCTCGTAGATCAGCACGATTACGCCGCCGCCGTTCCAGAACTCGAAAAGGGCGGCGTGCTGGCGCCAGAAAATCCTGAAATTCAAATTGCGCTGGGCCGCGCGTATCTGAATCTGGATAAAATCCGGGAGGCCGCAAACGCGTTCGACCACGCCGCGCGAATTTCGCCGACGCCTCCGGTGCTCAACGAAATCGCGTACCAGTTGGCGAGTCGCAAAATAGCGCTCGATAAGGCGCAGAAATTATCCGAAGCGGCTATCGCCGCCACGGCGGAGGACTTGCGCGGAATCGATCTGGCGCGCGTTAGCACGAATCAAATCGCAGAATCGGAGCAGCTCGGGGCGTACTGGGGCACGCTGGGCTGGGTTTACTTTCAACAAGGCGATGCGCAAAAGGCGGAGCCGTACGTCCGCGCGTCGTGGCTACTGAATTTCGACGGAGAATCCGGCGACCATCTAGCGCAGATTTACCAAAAGCTCGGAGAGAAAGATCGCGCGATTCACATGTGCGCGCTGGCGCTCGCCGCACCCAAGGCGCTGCCGGATACGCGTGCGCGGCTGACTCTCTTGCTTGGCGGCAATTCGCGCATCGATTCACTCGTCGCGCAGGCCAAGCCGGAACTTGAAAAGCTGCGCGCCATTCCCGCTGGAAAATTCTCTGGCCACGAAGATGCCCACGCGGAATTTCTGGTTTTGCTATCGCCGGGCGATAGGCGCCCGCGCGTAAACGGCGTCCGCCTCCTCGCCGGCGACGATACGCTAGCCTCCTTCGCCGACAGACTACATTCCCTCGACTTCGGCGCTATTTTCCCGGATGCTCCCGGCGCCGCGCATGTGGAGATAATTCGCCGCGGCACCCTCTCCTGCTCCGTGAATTCCACCGACTGCATGTTCCGCATCGGGGTGACTGGATCACCGAGTCAACCGACGACGGAACGGAGCGCGCCGTGATACTGGGGATCATCGGTATGAGCTACACCGATAAGTGGACTGGTTCTCTTTGCAGATGGTCGAACCGATAGGTCGAGAGACAGCGGCCGCCCTAAGGGGCAGCGCAACCGAACCTGTGAGGGCGAACGCGACTACTTTATTTCGAGGACTTCTTTTTCCTTAGCGGCGGAGAGATCCTCGATTTTCTTGGTTTCGGAGTGGGTGAGCTTTTCGAGCTCGTCGAGAGAGCGCTTGCGATCGTCTTCGCTGATTTTCTTTTCTTTTTCCAGCTTCTCGATGGCTTCCTTCAAGTCGCGACGAATATTGCGGATCGCGGTGCGGTGGTTTTCCAGAACTTTGTGAATATGCTTGACGAGATCCTTGCGGCGGTCTTCGGTGAGCGGCGGAATGGGCACGCGGACGACTTTGCCGTCGTTTGAAGGATTCAGTCCCAGGTCAGAGGTGCGAATGGCCTTTTCGATGGGCGCGACGGCGCCGGGATCCCACGGCGAGATTACGATCATACCGGCGTCCGGAACGTTGAGCGTGCCGAGCTGATTGATGGGCATGGGCGTGCCGTGATAATCGACGCGCACGCTATCAAGCAGCGCAACGTTCGCGCGGCCGGTGCGCACGGTAGCGAGGTCCTTGCGGAAATCCTCGACCGCCTTTTCCATGCGAGATTTTGCCTGCGCCAGGGCGTCCTTGCTGTTTGCAATCGTGGTCATCGCCGCATCCGCCTCCGCCGTGCCGGGATCAAGACGCCGTTACCGTGGAGCCGACCCCGTCACCTAACACTACGCGCCTCAGATTGCCCGCCACATTCATATTGAAGACGACGATGGGCATTTTGTTGTCCATGCACAGCGAAATCGCCGTCGAATCCATTACGGACAGCCCTTTGCGCAGCACATCCATGTAGGTGATGCGGTCAAACATTTTCGCCGTGGGGACTTTTTCGGGATCGGCGTCGTAGATTCCATCCACACGGGTGGCTTTCAAGATTACTTCCGCTTTAATTTCCATGGCGCGCAGAGCCGCGGCCGTATCCGTGGAGAAATATGGATTGCCTGTGCCGCCAGCGAAAATCACCACGCGCTGCTTTTCCAAGTGGCGCGCAGCGCGGCGGCGAATAAAGGGCTCGGCCACCTGATGCATTTCTATGGCGCTCATCAGCCGCGTGTGGCAGCCGGTCTTTTCGAGCGCGTCCTGCATGGCCAGTCCATTGAGAACGGTGGCCAGCATGCCCATGTAGTCGCCGGTGGCCCGATCGATATCGAGGCCCTGCTGGCGCGCGCCGCGGAAAATATTTCCGCCTCCGACCACGACGGCGACTTCCACTCCCAATTGCTGCACGGTTTTGATTTCGCGCGCGATGCCGCGAATCGTTTCCGCATGGATGCCGAAATCATTCGGGCCGGATAAAGATTCGCCGGAAAGCTTCACCATGATGCGGCGGTAGATCGGAGCCTTGCCTTCGGCCGTCGCAGGAATAGGCATGTCGGATGAATTCATCGAATCAGATTGCGAGCACCTGGGCTCAGAGCAGCGCTCGCGAGCATTCTAGCAGAGAAACAGAACGGTAGAGACGGAAGACGTTTAGATTGTGCCGATTGTGACGCGGACAGGCACGGCTCGCTCACGCCGGGTTCGACGGCTCCTCGGAAGCTGCAGCAGTCGCGCCATCCGATTCGCCTACTTTGAAGCGCGAAAAACGGCGAATCGTGATGTTTTCGCCGAGCTTGGCGATGGCCTGATCGACGAGCTCCTTGATGGTGACGCCCTCGTCCTTGATGAAGTGCTGCTCGTACAGACAATTTTCCTCATAGAATTTTTCCATCTTGCCGGTGACGATCTTTTCGATAACGGGTTCGGGCTTGCCGCTTGCCGTGGCTTCTTCACGATACGTCCGCGCCTTCTGTTCCAAGATTTCCTGAGTGACTTCCTCGCGCTTCAGGAATTTCGGGTCTAGCGCGGCTACGTGCATGGCGACGTCGTGGCTGAGTCGCTGAAAGTCCTCCGTGCGCGCGACGAAATCGCTCTCGCAGTCGATTTCCACCAGCACGCCGATTTTTCCTCCAGCGTGAATATAGGAGGTGACCAGGCCCTCGGACGTGGCGCGCTGCGCCTTTTTGGCCGCCGCGACTTGTCCCTTTTTACGCAGGACGTTGATAGCCTGTTCGATATCGCCGCCGGTCTCCATCAGCGCGGCGCGGCAATCGGAGAAACCAGCGCCAGTGCGCTCGCGCAACTGCTTGACGAGTTGCGC
>JBOGNC010000176.1:0-9218 GCA_050747045.1 Candidatus Acidiferrales bacterium
AGCCGCTCGCGCGGCACGCGTTCCACATGGATCGCTCCGCAGCCTCCCGTGGCATCGCAGATTTCCACCAGTTCGCGCGTGGCAGGCACGGAGGAGCCGGCGTCCCCAGTGTGCTCCGCTGTTGCGCGCGATGAGATCGTAGAATCCATGATCACGTCGCCCAGCAGCACGGCGAACGGCTCGTCGCCCACCAGTTCCGCCGCGCACAGCACCGCGTGTCCGAGGCCCAGCGCCACGCTTTGCCGCGTGTAGCTGAATTGCAGGTCGCCGCCGATTTCGCGGACCGTGCGCGCGCTTTCGGATTTTCCCCGCTCCTCAAGAAAAGCTTCCAGCTCCGGGGCCAGATCGAAATGGTCTTCGATCGCGCTCTTGCGCCTCCCGGTAACGAAAATAATGTGCTCGATTCCCGAAGCCATGCACTCTTCCACCGCGTATTGGATCAACGGTTTGTCCACCACCGTCAGCATCTCTTTGGGAATCGCCTTGGTAGCCGGCAAAAATCGCGTCCCGAGCCCGGCTACGGGCAGCACGGCTTTACGCACTTTTCTGGGTTTTGTCGTCATGTCGGGAAGCGTTCCTCCGGTGTGAGCAAGTTGGCAAAACTCAGGCGGGACCATCGCCCCTCGGGTCCCCAGCGCGATGTCCCGCGCAGCCGGGAGAGCGGGACACAGCGCGCCTGCATGATTATGCTAGCATAGACGCAATTGCCGCCCTAAGAAGCTGCCGGATAAGAAGAATGCTCCGGCATGGGTAGACTCCGCCGACCTTGCGCTGATCATGGCAAGTCTCAAACTACACACTCTGTTTTGTACGTTAGCGCTTACTCTCCCGCTGGTTTATAGTCTTGCCACTGTCGATCAGATAATCGTGGAGGTGTGCTCCGGTGAATTGGTTCCGTAAGCAATATGAAGATATTAAAGGCAACTTCAAATGGGCGGTGTTAGGGCTCATCGGCACGGGCGTCGCCTGGTTGGTACACCATCTGGTCAGCCTACTTCGTGCGCCCAATTTTGTGACTTGGCTTGTTGTGCTGATCTTTTTGTGCGCGATGTTCTACTGGGTCGCCAGAGGGGGATGGACCCCCCAAACAAGTCAGCAGAGCAAAGGGTTGCTGCCTCCGAATCCTGCCTCGATAAAGGCGTTTGACGATTTGGAGGCATTTTTTCAAACCTACCAAACACCGCTGATGGCTGAAACCGAGATGAATATTCGGGCGCGCGCTGAAAAATATAAGCCAGGCCCCGACAGGGAACGATTCTTAGTTACGACCTGTGCGCGTTTTGTCTTGCTGTCTGCTAATGAACAAATATGGAGCCTAATTTTTAGGAGTCAAATCAGAGCGTTAGAAGAGGTGAACAAACACCCCGTCAAAATCGACCTCCTCAAACATTATTACGACGCTGGCCTTCGAGAAGACCCGAAGGTATATGGTGATGGGAAGTATTCTTTCGTTGGTTGGCTCGCATTTTTGAGACGTTGGATACTGGTAGTTGAGAACGGCGACTCGTTAGAGATCTCCGGCAGGGGAAGAGAGTTTCTAAAGTATTTAGTTCACACAGGACGCTCTGCGAATGAGCGAAGAGGCTAACGCTTTTCCCCCTAGAAAGGTGGTCGTCGGCAATCGAGCGGTCGACGCGGAATCTTGGCAGCGCCGTAGCTAAAAGCGTGCAGACAAGCTAGCATAGGCTTTTTACGAAGCAATTCAGCATCCACATGAATGTGACCCCAGATGAATACCTGATTTTAGGCATTGAATCCTCGTGCGACGAAACGGCAGCTGCCGTTGTCGCTGGCGGCGTGAAAGTTCTTTCGAGCGTGGTCGCCTCACAGATCGATATCCACCGCAAATATGGCGGCGTTGTGCCTGAACTCGCTTCCCGCGAACATCTTCGGCGGATCGTTCCCGTGGTCCGCGAGGCCACGGAACAAGCACAAATTAAATTGAAGGACGTGGATGCGATCGCTGTGACCAGCGGGCCAGGTCTCATCGGCGCGCTGCTTGTTGGCGTCACCTACGGAAAAGTGCTGGCACAGGCGCTCGGCAAACCGCTCATCGCCGTGAATCATTTGGAAGGCCACGTCCATGCGGTCTTGCTCGAAGCGCACGCCGCGGAGCGCCAACCCGAACTTCCCGCCGTCTGCTTGATCGTCTCGGGCGGGCACACGATTCTTTACGACGTGCGCGTCGAATCGACGAACGGCGCGCGCCGCTTTTCCTACGCGCGCATCGGCGGAACTCGCGACGACGCCGCTGGCGAAGCGTACGACAAAGTCGCGCGCATGCTCGCGCTCGGCTATCCCGGCGGCCCGATCATCGACCGGCTCGCCCCTCACGGCAATCCTCGCGCCCTGCGCTTCGGCAGCGCCAAAATGAGCAGCGGCAATCCGCACGATTTCAGCTTCAGCGGAATCAAGACTGCCGTCCTATATCATCTGCGCCGCAACGCGCACCTCGAACCGGAAATCGAAGCGCGCCGGCAGGCGCTGGTGCGCGGCGAACGTGGCGCCGATCAATTGCGCGCACTGTCTAGCGCCGAAACGCTCGACCTGGTCGCCAGCTTCCAGCGCGCCGTGGTCGAAGATCTGGTCACGCGTACTCTGACCGCCGCCTCTGAGCGCGGCGTTCGCTCCGTGCTCGTCTCCGGTGGAGTGGCGGCCAATAGCGAATTGCGCCGCACGTTCGAATCCGACGCGGCGGCACGCGGAATGAAAGCATTCTTTCCCAGCCGCGCGCTCTCCACCGACAATGCTGCAATGATCGCCGCTGCAGGTTACTCCCGCTTCATGGCCGGCGAGCGCGCCGACATGCTTCTCGATCCCTCCGCTAACCTGCCCCTCGCGTAAATTCGCGATATCACAGAAATCCGGCGCGTCGTAGAATCGTCAAGACTAATGGTGAAACTCAACGCCAAGGTGCTGCGTGAATTCTGAATCGAATATTCCGGACGTATCGCCAGGTCCAGCTTCGTCCCAACCGGAATTGCCGGCCCCGCGTCCTTCTCCCGTCCGCTCGTTGTTCATGGGCCCGCACGGACTTCGCGCTGGGTGGCGCTTCGTAATTTTCGTGGCTCTGTTCGCGGTGTTTTCTTCCATCGTTCTCTCTGCTCTCTTACACATTCCAGCTTTCGCCAGGCTCAGGAAAGAAGCATTGGCTGGAACGTTGACTCCTGGCTATCTCGTCATCTTTGAAATCGTGCAGTTTGGCACGGCGCTGCTGGCTGCCGCGATCATGAGCCGCATAGAGAAACGAAAGCTCGGCGAATACGGGATTCCACTCATGGGCGCCTTCGGAAAGCATTTCTGGCAAGGAATCGCGTGGGGACTCGCGTTCATGTCGCTTGAGTTGCTCGCGATGAAGGCGCTTGGAGGGTTCACTTATGGCGGCCTGGCGCTGGCGGGTCCGGCGATCGTCAAATATGCGGCAATTTGGGGAGTTGGATTCGTTCTAGTGGGGTTTGCGGAGGAGTTCGTATTTCGAGGCTACGCTCAGTTCACCCTTGCCACCGGAATCGGATTTTGGCCGGCTGCTATTCTGCTATCTGCCGTATTCGGCGGAGCCCACCTGTTCAACTCCGGCGAGGATTGGGTGGGAGCCGCTTCCGTGTTTGTGTTTGGGATGTTTGCGTGTTTCACGCTATGGCGCACCGGAAGCCTTTGGTTCGCGATCGGCTTCCACGCAGCGGGCGATTACGCTGAGAGTTTCATCTATTCCGTCCCTGATAGCGGCAATATGGCTACCGGACACTTGCTCCATTCCAGCTTTCACGGCCCGGCATGGCTCACCGGAGGCGCCGTCGGTCCCGAAGGAAGCGTTCTGGCCTTCGCCATTTTCCTGATCGCGTTCCTGATCTTTGCCTGGCTGTACCCTTCGAAACCAAGTGAATTGCGCGGTTCCTCCCAAACTGCACCTCAAGGCGCGGACTTGTAACGTCAGCTCGCTTGAAGCGGCCAGTGCTACACTCGCTCACGGAGACGGCGAGATGCCGAAACCCGGTATAAACATCCAAATTCCGAATTTCCCCAATCTGTTTATTCACCGCGTGGTCACGGATTTCAACGGCACTCTGTCCCAAGCCGGGAAGCTCAGCTCCGGCACCGTCGAGCGATTGAGGCGACTGCACGAGATCGTCGACATTGACGTGATCACCTCCGACACGTTTGGCACCGCCGCCGCGGAACTCGAGCTCGCTGATCTGCATCCGCTTCTTTTGCCCTCGGGAGCGCGTCACGACGAAGCGAAACAAGCGCACGTGAAGGCACACGACGCCGCGCACATCGCCGCCTTTGGCAACGGCAACAACGACGCGTGGATGCTCAAAGCAGTCAAGGACGCCGGCGGCCTTGCCATCGTTGTGGACAACGGCGAAGGCTGCTCGGTCCAGACGCTGCAAAACGCCGAAATCTTCGTCGTCGGTATCGCCAACGCCCTCGACTTGCTCCTCGACGTCAGGCGCTGCACGGCCACCCTGCGGCGCTAAAGCCGACACGAACAACAGGTCGCCCTGATGGCAGCACCGCGAGTTATTAGCTGCCGATCACCGCGGTCGCACCTGAACGCACGGACCACCCGGTTCATCTCCGCGATTTGTGCGCGTATACTCCACCACGGATGGAATCGGTTCGCTTGGAGGCGCAAAATGCGGGAGAGACTAACGGCAAGTTCGTACGCAATGTGCTCAGACGGTCTAGCAGCGGCGCTGGTGATCGTGGCGTTGCTCGTACTCGTCGCGCCGCCAGCGCTCGCGCAAAATTCCACCGGATCGCCCAGCGGTGAATTGCCCGGCGAGCTTGCTGCTCATCCCACGCGCGTCACCATCAACGGCAACACCATGGCCGCTCGCGTCACGAAAATTGTTCCGCCAGCCTACCCGAAAGGCCTGCAGGTCGCGCATGTCTCCGGCACTGTGATTTTGCGCGCTGTGATCGGTAAGGACGGCTCAGTGACGGAACTCGCTCCTCTGTCCGGCCCGCAACAACTCTACCGCGTCGCAATGGGTGCGGTGAAGCAATGGCGCTATCAGCCTACGGTCGTCGAAGGCGTACCTGTGGAAGTCTCCACCACGATAAGCATTAATTTCACGCCAGGCCAACCTCCGCGTTACGAACAGCAGGGCGCGGCGATGCCGCAAACCGCCGAGGCTATGGATCCGCAGTTGCGAGCAGATATTCTGCGCTTGATCGCGGCAACGCATCTGAAAGACACCATGCGCGACTACGGACGCCAAATGATGGAAACCATGCGGCCATCGATCGAAGATTCGCTGCCGGAAAACGCCGATCGCAAGCAGATCATGGGAGAAGTGGAGCGCAAAATGATAGCGGCGCTGCAATCCGATGCCGCCACCGATCAAATCATCATGGTGTACGCGAGGTATCTTTCCGACGATGACGTGAAGGGCGCCGCCGCATTCTACGAGTCACCCGCCGGCCAGCGCTTCAATTCCGTTTCCACGCAGATGGAAGACGATCTATCGCAATCCGGCGAGCAATTCGCGATGCAAAATCTGGACTTAATTCTGAAAGGCCTGTGCGCCAGCCATCCCGAGCTTCGCGGCAAGGCCGATTTCTGCCAGCAAGACTCCCACCAGCACAGCGCGTTCCAGCCGCCGCGCGCGCCAACAGCACAGCCACCTATGCGTGCAATTAGCGGAAACTGAGCCGACGCTTCCTTGGCTTTTATGCGAACAAATAGCGAATACCTGACGCAGCACAATCTGCAAGGTGCATGCTGCAAAGCTGCCTTTAGCAGCCCTTACGGAACCAAAAATCGCCAATTAGCGGTGAAAAGTGACCGCCAACCCAGTGGATAAAATCAGATCGTTCGTTTTCGTTCCGGGAATCGGCGGGTTCGAAACGTACAAGTCATTGAAGCTGACTTGCCACGAAAGCCAGCTCGCCAGCCTGGTGTTGGCGTCGGCGATCAACGTGAACCGGTATTGGCCTGCGTCGCTAAGGTTGGGATAAAAGAAAAAGTGTTCGTCCATCGAGGTGAGTTTGCTGAATTTGTGCGTGAAGTCCTCGCCCGTGGTCACGGCTATCAAATTTCGGTTAATCGACAGTCCGGGCGAAAGCGTCGCCGTTCCGCTGTACGACTCACGCGTGTAGTTCAGGCCTCCCTCCACATCAAAAGTGGTGTCCGGATTGTTGATTACGTTCCAGCCAAGGCCTGCGCTGTAAATCTGCCGCAGATCCAGCCCTTGCAGTTGGTCGTGAACGAAATTCGCGCTCACAAATACAAAAAGTTTGCTGGTGAGGTCTCGGTGGTAAAGGGCGCCGCCCAGTATCGCATCGGCGGTCACCGTGCTGGCGGGCGTACTCGTCGAGTATACCGACGATTCGGAAAGGCCGATCAGGTCGTTCAGAGTTTTACGCGTCAGCGCAAGCGAAGTCGTCAAGTTTGTCGTGTCACTATTGCCACGCGCCAGCGTCAGTCCCAACGCCGCGTCTCCGAGCCAATTTCGCGTGAACGGCGGGTGCAAGCTCGCCTGGTATTTCGCCTCTTCCCCGGCCGAGCGCACCGCGGTCACTTGCGCCAGCGGCACGTTTACATCGCCCGTCGAAGTGTGCACCACCAGTGCGTCGCCCATCTTCGACATGGTCCCGTTCACCGTGGTCTTGCTCGTAGAGGTCACATAAACGGCATCCGCCGTCGTAATCTGCGTCACGTCGGACCACTTCACGCTGATCTGCCCTTCGTACGGGGTCTTGATCGCCACTGTCTTCCCATCGGCGCTCACGAACGTTCCGGTCAGGTGATCCCCGTTCTGCAGCACGATGGAATCCGCAGCGGCCGCAAAAGCGGTCACGAAAATCAGTCCAGCAAGCACGATGAATCCGACGCGCAATCTCATGAAGTTCTCCTCAGCGATAAATGTGAATGTGAACGCTCTACGACTGCCGGGCCGGCGCGGACGAACGTAGGCGAGGTTATCTAAAGTCCTTGGATGTTCCGCATTCTTAATCCGTGTCAGACCTTTGCGGATCAGCCGCAGTTATTCTACTCAAGTTCGCGCGCATTGGATGTATCTTCCGCTCTGCGCCGGCGGCGTTTCTCGCCTTCATGCCGCGCCTGCCGTGCGTGATACAATCCCTCGACTTAATGCCGCATTCTCGCTGATGAACGCAGTCGCCCATTCCTCCACTTTCGCCGCACGCAGCTGTCCGCTCTGCGGATCGACAGGTAATCGCCAATCACTTCTGCGTCGCGATCCGTGGGAAATCGTCGAATGCGCCGAATGCAGCATGGTTTTCATCGGCGCCGAGATTCCTTACCGCGTGCAGGCCGTCGAGCACGATTGGGAAGAAGAGTGGCGCAAAGACACCATCCGCCGCAAACGCGAACAGCCGGTGATGGTGTTTCTTTCGCGGGTCACGCGTCCACTCCTCCCGCATACCCACGGCCGCCTGCTCTCGCAAACGCTCCACTACGTCCGGTCGGGAAAGCTGGTCGACTTCGGCTGCAGCGACGCGAGCTTCCTGGTGCGCGCGCAAAAATATTTCCAGGTTACGGGAATTGATTTGAGCCCACGGAGCGTGGAAATCGCCCGCCGGCGCGTGGGGGCTGAGAAAATTATAGAGGGCCCGGTGACAGAGGCCGCCGAACGCAGGTTGCTATCCAACGAATTCGACGTGGTAACCCAACTCGGATTCATCGAGCACGATTGGCAGCCGCAATCCGCCCTGCGCGCCGCTCACCGCGTCCTGAAACCGGGCGGCATTACGGTAATCAAAACTCCGAATTACGCGAGCTGGAACCGCGCCATTCGCGGCGAAAAGTGGTGCGGATACCGCTTCCCCGCGCACGTGAATTACTTCACGCCGGAAACGTTAGCGAAAATGCTCCGCCAATGCGGCTTCGAGCCGGTTCCGCGCCCGTGGTGGGACCGCCTGCCAACCAGCGATTCTCTCTGGATGGCCGCGCGGAAACTAGCGTAATGCGGTATTCTTTCGGCAATCGGCTGTTCGGGATTCTGTCGTTGTTCCATCGCTAAAGAGGTGTGCGGATGAAGATCGAGTCTACCGACCAAGACCTGCGGACCATGCTTTCATCGGCGTACTACAAAATTCCTCGATTTCAGAGACCGTATTCCTGGGATCGAGAGAACATTCAGGACTTCTGGGAGGACGTTGTTAAAGATAATCCGCAGGATTATTTCATCGGGTCCATGGTCGTCTACCGAGATGGTAAGCAGCGCTACGGGGTCGTCGATGGCCAGCAACGCCTTACGACAATTACGATCCTTCTAAGCGTGCTCCGCGACTCTCTCGCTGAAGTGGGAATGAAGGATCTGGCCGAGGGCATCCACGGCCTAATCGAAAGACGAAACATCGACAACAAACCCGAGTTCATAATTTCAACTGAATCGTCTTATCCTTATTTTCAAGACCATATACAGAAATGGGGACCGCCCTCCATTAACGTCGACGCCCTAAGGGAGGAATCTAACCTCCAGTCCGCTCAGGAGCAACTCAGAGACCTAGTCTGCGCCGCAATCAGAAGCGTCAATGCGGACACGACCCTCTCCGAAGAGAGGGGAAAGAACTTACTCGAACAAAAGCTGGTTTCCATTCGTGATGCTTTACTGAATCTGAAGGTTATATTGGTCAAGTTGGAGGATGAGGACGATGCCTACGTTATTTTCGAGACCCTGAATACTCGGGGTAAAGACCTTGCGCTGGCCGATCTCGTCAAGAATCACCTCACGAAGAATATAAAGACGAAGAATCCGCAGTCCGACGATGTGAAAGTCAAGTGGAAGCAGCTGCTCGAGACAATCGAGGGATCTTCCGCTGACCTGAAGACGGACGCCTTTATTCACCATTTCTGGCTGTCCAGGTATGACTACCTCTCGGCGAAAACGCTCTTTAAGGTTCTCAAGAAGCGGATCACGGCCGACCCGGCACCTGAGTTTCTGGACGCTTTGCTGCGCGACTCGGCCCTGTACCGCGCCATAAATGAGCCGGCCTACGGCAAATGGACGAAGGAAGAGAGCCAAATCAGGCGGTCCCTAAACGCCCTCGTGACGTTTCGAGTCGTGCAACAGACCCCCTGCGTGCTTTCTCTATTGCGAGAGTATCGTTTCACGAACAAACTAGAAGCTGTTTCAAAACTGTGTACAACGGATTGAATTGATGATTCTTAAGTTGCCGAAAATGGGAGATAACAGCGGGCGGCAGCGCCGAGGGAGGACCGATGGCGCGATACGGTCGACTGCTGA
>JBOGNC010000177.1:0-9195 GCA_050747045.1 Candidatus Acidiferrales bacterium
CTAAAAATTGGGAACTGCGCAAAAATTTCTCGCGCTGCGCGGACCCGTGGTGGGTGGAGAGGCCGCGCGCTCGATATTTACAGTTCGATCTGAGCACCTTGGGGCCTCGCATCGCAATCGGGTCATGCCCGCACGCGCAGGCGCCAACAAGGGCAGGCAGGCGGCTCTCTTACCCGGCGAGAGATTTGGGTAGCGGAAACTTTTTACAGCGGCGGCACCATTTCCCTTTACCGAAGACGCTCCAAATCAGCAGATAGATGCCAACAGCGGCCAGCGGCATCGAGGCCAGCCAAAACAACGGAAAGAACAACAGGAAAAAGGCGACGAGGAGAAAGGCGATTCCCGCGAGAGATAGCTTTATCAGACTCTTTTGAGCGAATTCGCCGCCGCAACGCAGGCACATATTGTTGACGAGCATAAGCAGACTCCATTTTACAAGGGGCAGGCGGCCGGGTGAATCGATTGTCGCTTCGAACCATGCCGAAGGACGCGCTTTACACCAATACACGCGGGCCGTATGCTAAGGGCAAAATTGCGCGACATGGCTCGTCCGAGCCGGATTGGGAGGCACCTTGTCATTGGCGCTGATCGTGCTGGTTGTCGTCGCTCTGCTGATCGTGTTTGCGATCGTCATTTACAACGGGTTGGTAAGCCTGCGCGTGCAGTGCGACAACGCGTGGTCCGACATCGACGTACAACTGAAGCGGCGCTACGACCTGATCCCGAACCTCGTCGAGACGGTGAAAGGATACGCGGCGCACGAGAAGACCACGCTCGAAGGCGTGGTGCAGGCGCGGAATCAGGCGATGTCTGCGCAGGGTCCGGCGGCAAAGGCGGGAGCGGAAAATATGCTGACGTCAGCGCTGCGACAGGTGTTCGCGCTGGCCGAGGCGTATCCGCAGTTGCGCGCGGTGGAGAGTTTCAATCAACTACAGCAAACGCTCAATCAGATAGAAGACAGCATCCAGAATGCGCGGCGTTACTACAACGCCGTGGTGCGGGACTTCAACACGAAGATCGCGCAGTTTCCCTCCAACATTTTGGCCAATATGTTCAATTTCACGTCGCGAGAATTTTTCGAAATTAGCGCGCCCGCCGAACGCGACGTTCCCAAGGTAAGTTTCGGAGGGACGACGGGTGGGGCTCCTGGAGGCGCAACCGGTACAACCGGCGGCGCCTCCTAAGAGGGCCGCTTGATGCCCCGGCTACAACGGTTCTTTCTTTCGATTTTTTTGCTTTTCGCCTTCGCGCTGCCGGTGGCGGCGCGGCAACTGGTCATCCAGCATTTCGATGAACGCGTGACCGTCGATCCGGACGCGTCGATCGAAGTGGCGGAAATGATCGACGTGCAGTTCATCGGCGGTCCGTGGCACGGCATCTACCGCACGATTCCGGTGGAATACACCTCTCCTTCCGGTTTGAATTACACACTATTTCTGAAGCCTCTGTCGGTGACTGACGATAACGGGCAGCCTTTGCGGTACGAGACGAGCCGGCAGGGTCGATACCTGCAATTTAAGATTTACGTCCCGAACGCGGATGACTCCACGCGGACAGTGGTGCTGCGATACCGAGTGCTGGACGCGGTGCGATTCTTCAGCGATCACGACGAACTCTACTGGAACGTCACCGGCGATCAGTGGGACGCGCCGATCGAAGCGGCCTCGGCGCATATCGAATTGCCGGCGGGCACCACGGGACTGCGCGCCACGGCCTACACGGGCGTGTACGGCTCGCGCGAGCAGCAGGCGCAAGTGAGCGTGAAGGGCAACGCGGCGGATATTCAAACGACCGCGCCGCTGGGCTATCGCGCGGGGCTTACGGCGGTAGTGGGTTGGGACAAGGGATTCGTCCACGCGCCGAACGGATGGCAGAAGACGTGGCTCTTTCTGCGCAGCAACTGGCCATTCGCAATACCGATCATCGTATTCTTCGTGATGTTGTGGCTGTGGTGGACGCGCGGACGTGATCCAGAACGCGATTCGATCACCGTGCAATACGATCCGCCGGATAAGCTTTCGCCCGCGGAATGCGGCACGCTGGTGGACGACGAAGCGGGAATGCGCGACATCACGGCAACGCTGGTGGATTTGGCCGTCAATGGCTATATGACCATCGAGCAAAAGCAGAATGACGGCATGATGGGATTGGTTCACCATCGCGATTACATTTTTCATTTGAAAAAGCCGCCCGCGGAATGGACGGGTGCGCGTCCGCACGAGCAGGAAATGCTGGCAGCGATTTTCGGAACGGGCTCGGCGGACGTGCCTCTTGCGGATTTGCAAAACCGCTTCTACACGCATCTGCCGGCGATCAAGGATCAGATTTTTGACTCGCTCATCGAGAAAAACTACTACTTGCATCGGCCGGACGTGGTGCGGCAGTCGTACCTCGGCGTAGGCGTGCTGGTCGGCTTCTTGCTGGCAGCCGGATCTGGATGGCTGGAAGGTGCGACGGGTGTGGCGTCGCTGACGTGGATTATCGCTGGGATCGTGACGGCAGCGATCATTTGCGGAGTGGGATGGTTCATGCCGGCACGTACGCTGACGGGCGCGCGTAAGTACGCGCAAGTGCTGGGGTTCGAGCAATTTCTGGGGCGCGTGGAAAAGGACCGCATCGAGCGGCTGGAAAAGACCCCGGACCTATTCGAGAAATATCTGCCGTATGCGATGGCTCTGCACGTGGAAAAAGGCTGGGTACAACAATTTTCGGGCATCGCGATGCAGCCGCCGGCGTGGTTTCAGGGCTACTGGGGCGCGGGGTTCATGCCTTACCTTTTGCTGGCCGATTTGAACGCAATGTCATTTCAGGCTGGGTCGGTGATGGCGTCAGCGCCGCGCAGCATCGGAGGCGGCTCCGGATTCGGCGGCGGTGGAATGGCAGGCGGCGGATTCGGCGGCGGCGGTGGCGGCGGGTTTTAGCCGAAGTTGTTGCGAAGGGTCGCGGACGAAGCGCAGCCGAAAAACATCGTCGTCAGAGAGATTCCTCAGGGCATGAATTGCCGCTCAAGGCAGCAGCTTTTTGCATCTGTTACCTTCAGACAAGCGAAAATTCGAGCTGACAATCGCCTTTTCCAGCGCTTCTGGGACGCGCTAAAGCGGTTGGGGGCACGCAACGCCGGGCCAGCTGATTGGCGTCTCTCAGGCGCTCGTGAAGCTTCACACGGGCAATCCTTGAGACGACCGAACCCAGTTTTTGCGTCCGAATTACCTTATATAAAGAAAATGCTCGCGCAGCCGGTCTCTTGTGAGAAGACTGCGCGAGCAGCTGAAGCTAGCTCTACCGCGATTGATTACGGCAGTGCGAAGACGTGGACAGTGGTTCCCGCACTAATTGCCACGTACTGCTTGCCATCTTTCCCTTGGTAGCTCATCGGATCGTTTCCGTTGCCTCCGAGTTCAGTGACCCACAGCATCTTGCCGGTGTGGGAATCGTAGGCACGGAACATTCCGTCAGTGGTAGCGCCGTCGAAGACCAATCCGCCCGCGGTGGCCATCGGTCCGGCACTGCTGCCATTGCCGGTGTCCTGTTTATCCGGCGGCAGGCCCTTGGTGATGCCGGCGACATCCGACCAGGCGATTTCGCCGGTGTTGGCGTTGACGGCGATCAGCCTGCCCCATGGCGGTTTCTGGCAGGGCCAGTTGCCAATCACTTTGCCGTCGGCGTCTTTCGCTGGGGCTGAAAAGCCGGCGTATGGGCCGGGGCCGAGGACGCTGGCGCGATCGTAGAGCTGGGTGGAGCCTTGCGTGCCGCGGCCATAATTCAGGCCGGGCTTTTTCCGTTCGATCCAGCCCATCAGAGAGTCGTTATGGATGTGAACGAAGACGTACGCGTCACTAGGATCGACGGCGACGCCGCCCCAATTCGAGCCGCCCGTGCCGCCGGGAAATTGAATGGTGCTGTGCGGCGGGGTGCCTGCCTTGTGGTAAAGCCACGCGGTGAAGGGTCCGGCATTGTAG
The DNA here is from genome assembly GCA_050747045.1 of Candidatus Acidiferrales bacterium. Taxonomy (GTDB): domain Bacteria; phylum Acidobacteriota; class Terriglobia; order Acidiferrales; family UBA7541; genus Palsa-295. The sequence continues at coordinate 3,960 of JBOGNC010000177.1, forward strand.
AAGCCGCCGGACTTTTCCTCCAGTTCGCGGCAGGCCTGCGCGTGCTCAGGGGTGGTATCTTCCGCAGTGACGATATCAGATGGCTTGTAGCTGACGCGCGCAAGCGGTGGCGGCTTCAGCGGGAAAGGCTGCGTGGGCGAATACCATTCGCCCGGCACATCTCCCTTGGCGACGGGACGCTCCTGCACGCCGAAGACGGACTTTCCGTTTTTGCTGTTGAAGATGAACATCCACGCGGATTTGTTCATGCCGATGACGACAGGAACGGTCTTGCCATTGCGCTTGATGTTGAAGAGCGCGGGGCCGGACGACATATCCTGGTCCCATAAGCCGTGATGGATGGTTTGGAAATACCACTTTAGCTTTCCAGTCTTAGCGTTCACCGCGACCAGAGAATTGCCGAACAGATCGTTGCCAGGACGACCGCCGCCGTAATAATTCGGGGACGCGCCAGCAACGGGCATATACAGCGTGTCGGTTTTGGGATCGACGGTCATGTACCAGCTCCAGACGTTGGTTCCGGAGCGGCCTTTCCACCCGTCGTTGAGCCAAGTGTTGTGGCCCACTTCACCGGGCCGGGGAACGGTGTGAAACACCCAGAGGATTTTGCCGGTCTTGATGTCGAGCGCGCGCGTGTCTCCCGGAGGCCCTGTGGGAAGTTCGCCGACGCTGGCGCCGAGATACATGATGTCGCCGAACACGGTGGGAATTCCGGAATATCCGACGTCCAGGGTCACTTCGCCGTTGTCACCGAAGCTGGGGACCAGATTGCCGGTGGCGGCGTCGAGTTCCACGACCTTGCGATCGACGGTGGTGTAGAGGATTCGCGGAGGATTCTTTTTGTCGCCGGGCCAATAGGCAACGCCGCGCGTGGAGGCTGGCGCGCCCTTCCAATCGTGAGTCCAGATTTGCTTGCCTGTATCCGCATCAACCGCTACCACGCTCGAACCGGCGGGCATGTACATCACGCCCTTGATTACGATCGGCGTGACTTCGAAAAAGCCGCGCGGAGCCAATTTGTATGTCCAGGCTTCTTTGAGATTCGCCACGTTGCTGGCGTTGATCTGCGTGAGCCGCGAGAAACCTGTACCCTCCACATTTCCGCGGTAATACGGCCAGTCGCCCGCAGGGTACTTAACTTGCGCGCGGCTGGCGGGCGCGGCGAGCGAAACGGAAATCACGCCAGCGGCAAGAATAGAAAACCATCGAAAGCGCATGTATCGAAATCCTCCCCCTTTGTAGACCCGCGCCGTCATCCCGCGGTTACATACGGTTTGTCACTTAGATGCAGATGAAATTGCCGCAGGCATACTAACCCAGCGGCGTCGGGGATGGAATCGACAAATGCGCGCGAGCGTTCGAGTGCGAAGACAATTGGACGATGCGCAGCGCCGCGAAGGCTGCACCGAAATTCAGAAAAGCTTCTCCGAATCCAGAAGTATGGTGACCGGGCCGTCGTTGGTGAGATCGAGAGACATGTGGGTCTGAAAAATTCCGGTTTCAACGCGAACACCAAGAGACTTTGCAGCGCCCACGAATTTTTCATAGAGATCCTTGCCGAGTTCAGGCGGAGCGGCCTGCATGAAGCTGGGGCGCCTTTGGCCGCGCGCATCTCCGTAGAGCGTGAATTGCGAAACGGCCAGGAGCGCGCCCTGTACGTCCAGGAGAGACAGGTTCATCTTTCCTTCGTCATCATCGAAGATGCGCAGATGCACGATTTTTTCGGCCATCGACGCAGCGGTTTCCTGCGTGTCGTTGCGCCCGACGGCGATCAAGGCGACCAGACCGAGCCCGATTTCTCCCGCCACACGCGTGTCCACCAGAACGCGCGCTTTGGTGACCCGCTGAATCACGGCTCGCATGCAGTGATATCTTCCCTCATTGTTTGAGATTTTTCTCGCTCGGTACGACAGGCGCTTGGCACCGATTCTACTCCGTAGCGCGCCGATTTTATTGACGGGCAGAGTGCACCAACTCACAATGGAAAACCACCATGATGAGCGACCGCCCGGTTTCGTCCGAAGCGTCCAAACGCTGGCTTACGCGCGGCGTGCTGGGCATCGGGTTAGCCAGCCTCTTTTCCGACTGGGGACACGAAGCAGCCACGGCCATTCTCCCAGCGTTCTTGACGACGCTGGGAGCGCCGGCATTTGCGCTGGGGGTGATTGAAGGAGTCGCCGATGGGCTATCGAGCTTTTCGAAGTTGGCCGGCGGCTGGATTGCCGATCGGCCAGAGTGGCGGAAGCCGACCGGCATCGTGGGTTACTGCACGACGGCCGCCACGACGTTTGCCTATTCATTTGCGCAGAGCTGGCCCGTGGTTTTGCTGTTGCGCGGGGTTGGCTGGATAGGACGAGGCAGCCGCGGACCTTCGCGAGACTCGCTACTGGCGGATTCGGTGGATTCGGAACACGCAGGACGTGCATTCGGCTTCGAGCGCGCGATGGATTCGCTGGGCGCTGTTTTCGGGCCAGGATGCGCGCTTGCGCTGTTGGACGTCCTGGGGACACGCGGACTGCTGCGATGGACTCTGGTGCCAGGGCTGCTCGCGGCCCTCTGTTTTGCGTTCGCGGCGCCGGTTGGGAATAGGCTTGAGGGGCGCCGTGCGCCGGGTATTCGAGCGAGTTTTACGCAGCTTCCGAAGACGTTCTGGTACTTTCTTGCCGGGGTGTTTACACACGGAATCGGAGACTTCGCTCCAACGCTATTGATCTTGCGAGCTACGCAAATCCTGATGCCGCGATTCGGAACGGGCCGTGCGACGACGATCGCGGTCGCGCTCTACACGTTTCACAACGTGGTGAATTCCGCGGCGTCATATCCGGCGGGCGCGCTGGGAGACAAGCTCGGAAAGCGCGGCTTACTGGCCGTTGGATATTTGGTGGCGGCCGCAGCATACGCGGGATTTATTTTCGAGCGCCCGACTTTACCCGCGCTCGCGGTCCTATTCGCGCTGGCGGGCGTGCACGGCGGATTTCAGGAGTCACTGGAGAAATCGGTGGCGGCGGAAATGCTGCCACGGGCGAATCGAGGCTCGGGATTTGGAGTGCTGGCTGCGACGAATGGGCTGGGCGACGTACTATCGAGCATCGTTGTGGGCGCTTTATGGTCAGCGGTCAGCCCAGCAGCGGGGTTCGCGTATGCGGCGGTGTTCACGGCGCTTGGAGCGGTGCTGATTTTATGGTTTCGCGGAAAAGTGAATGCAGGATCAGACGCGCCAGCTACAGCGTAAGCTGTATGCCGCCATCTTGATTCACGCGCTCGGTAGCCGCGAGATTGAGCTGGCGAGCCGCGATGGAGTGGCGCGCCCCGTCGGCAGTGATGTAAACGATCCGATCGCCGGAGCGAGTCACCGCGATGGCTTGAATCTTTTTTCTATTTTGCAGCACCAGCGTGAAGGTGCTTACGTCCGGAATTGGCGCAGCGGGTTGCGGCGCGGCGGCCGGGGCTGATTCCTCGGCGGACTTTTGCGCGGGCTGCTGCAGGACGATGATCTGCGGCGGCTGCTGAGATTGTGGCGGCGCTTGGCTTGAAGCTGGCTCGGGGACGACGTATTCGCCACCGCCGTCCAGCAGATAGTAGCCGGGGGCTCCGTCGCCGCCCGTATCACGCAGGACCCGCTCGGCCACCGCAAGGCGCCACTCCGTCTCCGGATCAATGACGGCCTTAACGGCGAGATCGCTGTCAATCGCTCCCAGGTGCGCGTAGCTGAAGCCGGGTCCAGGGACCGGATCGAGGAGCTGTTGGAGCGTTTCGCCTGATCCTATTCCGAAATTGTTACCGAGTTCATGGGCGGGAGCACGGAAGGCTCTCACGTGTGCCGGCGGAGCGGCAGTGTTGACGCGAGCGCGAGGAGTCGCAATGCCATGGGTAGCACTGGGGGCCACCCGAATCGGATGGAACGTGTGGCGAGCGCCTCCCATGGGCGCTGCGTGCATCACGCGCATCTGGGCGAGGGTCAACTGCGGCATCAAGAGCAATGACCCAAGAAAAAGGAGTGCGACCGAGACGATTCGACCGGTTATTCTCATCGCCGCCTCGCTTATGTATCATAGGACGCTGATGAGAGCGCGCCGGTTGCATCGAGAGCTTCGATCGTGGCGAGCGGATACGTTCGGTGAGAGGCCGCAAGCCTCAAAAAAGACATAATGGGTTTGCTTTGTTGGAGTGCTCGTATGTGCTATAAACAACGGTCCTAAGGAGCCGGAAGTGGGGCAGCCAGAGGTCTCCAATCGGCCAACTGAAGCGGCAGCTCCGATTTCGAACGTAAATTCTGCGATCGGCAGCGGCGAGCCGGACGTTGTGTCGAATTATTGTCCTCGGTGTTCAGCGCGCCTGTCGTCGCGAAGTTGTAAGCTGATTTGCGCTACGTGCGGTTACTATATGTCGTGTTCGGATTTTTACTGAGGCGCGAACGGGAGTTGTTTCCCGGGCGGCGAGATTCCGGGTACAACACCAGGAAAAATTGAGGAGGCGTGAACGTGGCACTGCGAATGACCGACCGGGAAGTAAATGGAGTGAACGTGATCGACCTCGAAGGGCGCATCGTGCTTGGCGAGGAAAGCAACGCGTTTCGCGAAAAAGTAAAGGGCCTGCTGGCCGCCGGCAAGAAGAAAATCGTGCTGAACCTTGCCAACGTCACCTACATCGACAGCGCTGGGCTAGGCACGCTGGTTGCGACTTTCCATAGCGCGCGCTCGCAAGGCGCGACGCTGAAGCTTGCCAATCTGGGGCAGAAATTCAAGGAAGTGCTGCAGGTCACCAAGCTGATGACGGTTTTCGATACGTATGAGAACGAAGCTGCTGCCGTTCAGAGCTTCGGGAAGTAGCTTTGGGCGAGTGAAGTAGTTTCGCGCGATTAGCGCGTTGCGGCGCCCTAAAAGCCGATACTGAGGCGCGGCCGGATGCTTCCCGGCCGCGTTTTTTATTGGTACGCGAATGCACCCGCGAGCGCTGCTACCGTTGCGTTGCTGCCGCTTCGGCGGCGAGAGCGTCCACGCTCCCTTCCAACCGGAAGATTGTGACTCCACTTAAAAGCTTAGGGTAGAAGTCCGTGGACTTTTGCGGAAGCACATCGCCGCCGAGCGCGATTTCCGACATCTGCTCGATGCGGACGGGATTGAGCAGAAACGCGATTTGCGCTTTGCCGGCATCGACGGCGGCAATGGCGGAATCGAGTTCACGCTCGTATGTGATGTTCTTCTCGGAGGCGACCGCTTCGGCGGTGATGCCCAGG
>JBOGNC010000178.1:0-9110 GCA_050747045.1 Candidatus Acidiferrales bacterium
GTATCCTCCATCGACAAACACGGCGGCCCGGTCCGGCGTCACTTCGAGCTTGATCTCCGACGTTGCTCCATGAGGCAACTGCGCGCGCGGATCGCGCAGCAAGTGAATCTGAATCGTGGTTTTTTTCTCCGGCTCGACGTTTACTTTTTCCTTTATCGCGGAGTAGCCGGCTTGGCGCACTTCGATCTCGTGTTCTCCCGGCAATAGGAGCAGCTTCTTATCACCCTTCAGTTCCTTCACGAATCCCACGTATTGCCCGTCTACCCACACGCCTGAGGTCTTATCGGCGTTGGTCTTGCCCTGAATTTCCACTTGGCCCAGCACCCGATTGTTCTGCGCCGCGCTCGGCGCGGGAGACAAAAGACCGAAAAGCATTGCAACCACAGCCGCGATCCACAGAGACGTATGTCGTTTCACACCAACCCCCATCTGCAGAATTTGTTCGTGAAATCACATTCCGGGCTGGGCTGGCCGGATTATCGCGATAACCCGCAGACTCATATCGTACATGCATGGCGCTCCAAGCGAGAGAAAAATGCACGCCGGACAAAGGCGCGCTCACGCTCACAGGTCAAACGCGGCCGGGTACCTGACTTTTCCGCGCGCGCGCGCCAGCGCGCCGGGTTTCAATTCCATCGCCATGTAGTACTCCGGCGGGAAAGAGCTTTGCAGGTGCCGCGCGCTTTTACACGAGAAACCAAACCGCGGATAGTAGTCAGCATGGCCGAGGACGATCACTATTTCCTCGCGGCGCTCGCGCAAAAGCTCCAAACCTCTGCGAATCATCGCGCTGCCGATTCCCGAGCGCTGGTGCGAAGGCACAACAGCCACGGGAGCGAGGGCGACAGCCGAAATAGACCCGGAGGCAGCTTCGATCCACATCCTGCCGAAAAGCACGTACCCCACAATTGCTGAATCGATCTCAGCCACGAGTGACACGAGCACCGCGTTTTCCCCGCGCAATCGTTCCACGAGATCAGCCTCGTCCGCACGACCGAACGCCGCCTCGTTGACCCGCCGCACCAGCGGCCTGTCCTCAGGCCCTTCTTCGCGGACTTGGCAGCGCCCCGTAAGCATCCGGCGCATTGTATCGGATTGTTTTCTCCTTGCATTCGTCATCTTTTCTGTGCGCCTCCGAGTCTCTGTGGCAAACCCGCGCGCAGTTCTGCCATAATTGCTCATCAGCACTTATAGCGAGATGACCAATCATGCCTGATTTTGCGCCGTCGGTTTCCCGGCTCATCGACGAACTTCGCCGCCTGCCCGGCATTGGGCAGAAGACAGCGCAGCGCCTCGCCTTTTTCCTGCTCCGCGTCGACCGCGAACAGGCTTTCGCGCTTTCGGACGCGATTCGCGAAGCCAAGGAAAAAGTTCGCGAGTGCTCCGTCTGCAACAATATTACCGACGCCGACCCTTGCCACTTCTGCACCAGCGCCACGCGCAGCCGCTCCATGATCTGCGTGCTCGAGGAAGCCACCAACATCCAGTCGGTCGAGAAAACGCGCCAGTTCAACGGCCTCTATCACGTCCTTGGCGGCGCACTTTCCCCGCTGCAGGGCATTGGCCCCGACCAGCTCAAAATCAAGAGCCTCATCGAGCGACTCAAGGGCGGCACCGTCGAGGAAATCATCATCGCCACCAATCCCACCGCCGAAGGCGAAGCCACCGCCGTCTATCTGTCGAAGCTGATCAAGCCGCTCGGCGTCCGCGTCACCCGCATCGCCATGGGCATTCCCGTCGGCTCCGACCTCGAATACGCCGACGAAGTCACCATGCTAAAAGCCATGGAAGGCCGCCGCGATTTGTAGCTCCAGCAGACACAGCAAATAGGGACTGTGCGGATGCTCACATCGATTGCGTGCATGTACCTTATATGGTACACTTAATTTTAGGAGGTTCTCAAATCGTCGAGAACCCAAAAGTGAGACCAGTAAGGCATGGACCAGAGGGCAAACGGGTCCCGGCGATCTTCTATCGTACCGAAGCTGGCGGCGAACCTATGCGCGAATGGTTGAGAAGCCTGTCGCCGGAGGACCGGAAGCGCATCGGAGAGGACATTAAGACTGTCGAGTTTGGTTGGCCGGTTGGTATGCCCGTTTGTAGGGCGTTGGGCGGAGGCATCTTTGAAGTGAGGACGAACCTCGTGCAAAACCGAATTGCTCGCGTGCCTTTCTACATCGACAAAAGGGGCCGAATGGTTCTTCTGCACGGATTTATCAAGAAAACGCAAAAGACACCGCGAGAGGATTTGGAACTGGCTAAAAGCAACAAAGCCAAACATCAGAGAGGATTGCAATGACCGGAAAGAGAACGCGGAAGAAAATGGACCACAGTGGGTCAACCTTCGACAGCTTCCTCGAACAGGAAGGCATCCGGGAAGAGGTCGAGGCCGTTGCCATCAAACGGGTATTGGCCTGGCAACTCGAACAGACTATGCGGCAACAACAAAAAACCAAGCAAGCGATGGCAAAGCAGCTTCATACCAGCCGGTCACAACTGGATCGCCTGCTCGACCCACGCAACGTCTCCGTGACGCTCGATACGATCGCTCGGGCGGCCAGAGCGCTAGGCAAACGCCTAATCATCCAGGTTGCCGATGCAAAGGCGGCGAAGCGGACTTAGGTCGCGCTTAACCGAAATCGGCTGAGAGTACGAGGAGAGGATTATGAAACAAACCGCTAAGCGCGACAGACACAGCGAGATTGTCGAACAGCGCGCGCGAAAGAGCGCAAGCTACCGCAAGACTTTCGAGCGCACCGTGCATCAGATTGACTTGGCTCTCCTGGTCCGCGAGATGCGAGAGGACGCGCGTTTGACTCAGGCCGAACTTGCCAAGAAAGTTGGCACCACACAGTCTGTGATTGCCCGTCTTGAGGATGCCGAGTACGCCGGGCACTCGCTCACGATGCTGGAGCGCATCGCTACGGCGTGCGGCGTGGCCTTGAAACTCCACGCCGAAAAGAAACCAAACTTCGACCGCGAAGTCGCCCTTGTCTAGCGCGGTGGCGAGGGCCAGATTTTCCACGACCACCCACGCCCTCACGTCCCGTTTCACGTCATTCAGCGCCGCTCATGTTCCCGAAATGGGAATCGGCGCCGCACCAAAAACCGCCAAAAATCGCAAGTAACGGTTGAACTTTCCCTCCGCGTAAATCCAGCATCTCCTATCAATTGCAAAGGGCGGACACGTGTATCACCCTTGCGCCGTGTGTTAGCGTGGAAGTGAGGCTTTGGAGGAGCCGGCCGAATATGCAGTTGGCGGGAAAACTCGAGACTTACGAGCGGCGAGCGCGCCCACTTCGAGCCGTTCGGCTTTGTGATGCCTCGTCGCGCCGTCAAAAAGATTTACACGTAGCGCCGGGGCCTTCAGCCCGGCATGATTTTTCCAGCAGAACATTCCTCTCCGCATCGCTCGGCTGGGGGCTTAAAGGGCGGAACGGTCAATCGACCTTTGACATACGTAACTTGCAGAAAACAAAGAGTCGGCTACGTACAAGGGCGGAACGTCCCGGTGCATGCGAAATCGCGCATTTTCGACCGTCAAATCGCACGCTGGTCAGATATACAAATGTGCCGAAGCAGGTCGCGGATCGAGTTGAGCAGCAGTTCGGGGCGCGCTGCGCGGATGCGCTCGGCGGTGGGGAAGGGGCCGAGCACGCCAATCGAGCGCACTCCGGCGCGCCGCGCCATTTCGATATCTTCCGCCGCGTCGCCTACATAGACGCAATCCTCGGCGCGCGCGCGGAGCCGCTTGAGTGCCAGATTGAGCGGCGCCGGGTGCGGCTTTTTGCGCGTGGCGTCCTCGCTGAAAACGAAGGCGGAGAAAAACTCCTCGAACCCGAACCCTGCGATCTGCTGGCGCACGCGATCCCGGCTGCCGCTGGTTACCAGCCCCAGCTGGAAACGTCGCGCCAGGCTCCGCAACACGCTACGCGCTCCCGGCAGCAGTTTCGGGCGCTCCGCGCTGTACGCCGCGCGCCAGAGTCGATCAGCCTGCCGCCATTTCGACTGCGGCACGCGCGCAGCGCGGTAGACCTCATACCAGTTTGGGCAGTAGTGCTTTTTGAGTTCGGCTTCGCCCCATTCGATCCCCAGCGCCCGAAACATAGCCATATACGCGCGCGAATCCGCGGCATAGGAATCGAGCAGCGTGCCGTCCCAATCGAGCAGCACCACACGGGCATGAATCTGCGTGTCTTTGGCACGCGAACGTTTCAGGCTTTCAAGAGGATGAATCACGGAGGAAAGATCGTAGCAGAACTTCGCGCACTTCCGCGTCGTGCGGGAGGCGATTCGAATCTGGAAATACGTGTGGCGCTAGTGGGAGACGAAGCGCATCGGCAGCACATCGTCGCGGCGCAGCGCAAAGTCGTCAAAACTGGCTGCATAGCCGCGCCAGCCGGGCATGTCGCATTCCTCCGCGCGCACGATATGCGCGGCTGTGCACATTTGGACGGTTCCGAATCCCGCAGCCCGCTCGACCAGCGCCACTTCGAGTTCGATGGCTGTGCCCGGCTTGATTTCGCGGGGCGCAAGGAAGTAAATGCCACTGGAACTGATGTTGCGGGTCACCAGCGTGACGGGAATCGGCTCGATCATCTCGCCAACGCGCGTGAGGCGCATCGGCAGCGCCAGCGCAGCCCGTGGCGAGCGGCGACGCTCAGCGGCCACACCAATAGTGTGCGTGGGTACGCGCGTGAATCTGCGCGGACCTGGCTTGCCAGAATGCGCTATAACGGATTCCGTACGATGTTCAACTTCACGTTCACGCAGCGGCGAGCGTGCAGCCTGCTGTCCAGCCCAATCTGGAGCAGCTCCCATGGCACATCCCCCAAGCCCTATCCGTCAGTGACCCCATGCGGAAAGGTTCCCCGAATATGCGCGTGGTACTTCGGATGGTCAAGGATCAAACTAGCGAGGTGTCCTATTATGCAACATCGGTCCAAGTGACAGAATTAAAGCCAGTTGTGAGTGCTTTTGAGTACCACCTGCGAGTACAGGATGCGTACACTTTAACCGCTAGATTCGGATAGCGTGCTTCGCCGGTGTTTCGATACAGTGGCCGAGCAGGAGAAATAAGAGCGAAATTCACAGCCGATGAGAAGGCGAAACCAAACCGGAGAGGCAAATGCGAGCGAGCGCGATCGACGTTCGCTCTGGAAAGCGGTGCAAACTCGAGATCGGCGAGCTGATGGCGCCTTCGTGTACGCAGTGCAGTCGACTGGAGTGTATTGCAGACCGTCGTGCCCGTCGCGCAGACCGCGTGCCGCGAATGTGAGGTTCTTCCCGTTGCCGTCAGCGGCGGAGCAGGCCGGGTTTCGGCCGTGCCGGCGCTGCAAGCCTTCGAGTGTTCCGGTTGGCGACCCGAAGCTGGATGCAATGGCGAAGGTTTGCCGGCTGATTGATGCTCGCCTATTGAGTGATTCGGGCGGTGCGGAAGACGACGGACGACTGACGCTTTCCGCACTCGGCGCCAGCGTTAGGATGAGCCCGCACCAGCTCGAACGAGCTTTCCGCAAAGCGATGGGAATTACGCCAAGGCAATACGCCGACGCGCAGCGGATGCACCGGCTAAAATCGCGATTGAAGGAGGGAAGCGACGTGACTACCGCACTTTACGATGCAGGATTTGGCTCTTCGAGCCGTTTGTACGAGCGGGCGCCTTCGCAACTGGGCATGACGCCTGCGGAATACGGGCGCGGCGGGGCAGAAATGACGATCCGGTATGCCATTGCCGATTCGCCGCTCGGGCGATTGCTGGTGGGCGCAACGGAGCGGGGCATTAGCGCGCTTTACCTGGGCGATGCCGACGAAATGCTCCGAGCGGCTTTGCGGAAGGAGTATCCGCGAGCAGAGTTGGTGTCAGACCACGATGGGCAAGGCGCTTCGAAGATCCGGAAATGGGTGGCGCAGATACTCAAGCATCTGCGCGGACGCGAGCCGCACCTCGACTTGCCGACGGATGTCCGCGCAACCGCTTTCACGCGTCGCGTCTGGGAAGAGCTTCGCAAGATACCCTACGGAGAGACGCGCACGTACAGCGATGTCGCGCGAGCGATAGGCAAGCCCTCCGCAATTCGCGCCGTGGCGCGCGCCTGCGCCACGAACCCGACCGCTGTAGTTGTACCATGCCATCGCGTGGTGCGAAAAAATGGCGATCTTGCAGGGTACCGTTGGGGAATCGACGTGAAACAAAAGCTCTTGCAGAAGGAATCCACGATTGCGGCAAAACGAAAATCGTGAAGAAACTGGCGCATCAAAACGAGAGGCTGGGTGTGTCGCAGCTAGCTTTGCAGTTTCACCTTTTGAGTGCCCTTCGGCCAACTAGCGCGGAACTTGGATTCCGGGATGCTGGGATTCCGGACCACGTTTGAGTACTTCACGATTGAATAGTCGCCGGAACCAGCCTCGAAAAACTCCTGCTGTATGGGCAGCCAGGTAGCCTCACTCAGCCAGATCTCAATTTTCGAGATTTCGTGGCGAACCTGGTTGGATTTGGGAGTGAGCATTAGCACGACGACGGGCTGATCGCCGATGTGTTCCTCGGGCAGCAGCTTGACGTCGTAGTCCTTTTGAAGCTCCGACCCGCGCGACCCGAATCCCAGCTGCAGGAATTGTTCGACGAGGGCGCGATTTTTGCCGAGGTTATACTCTTCGACGCGCTTTAAGCCGGGATTGTAGATGTACAGGCTGTCCCCGAGGCGCAAGATCGTGCGCTGGTCCGGAGCCGTGAATTGCAGGAGCATTTTGTCGCCGCGAACGTAAATGTCGCCGCGCTCGGTGGAGCGATCGTTGACGACTACGGTGACTTTTGTGCGCTCCATGCTGGCAGACAGGCTGTGGAAATTCTTGGCTTCGCGGTCGAGCTGTTCGCGGACGGTGCTCCAAGTCCACGCGGGGTGCTCTTGGCGACGCGCTGCGGCTAATGCAGCGGATGCCGTGCAAACGGCGAACCACAGGGTGAGCGCTATTCTCGCATGTTTCCACCTCAAAGAATTTTCCTCCGTGAAAAAGTCGTCCACTGTGGAAGGCAAAGTCATCATAGCACAGCGAAGTTCGCGCAAAAAATGTCGGGTCGAACGATTGAGGCGTAGACGAATGGTGTCACTTCAATTGGCCGAGAAGAGATGGCGAACTCCGCACACTCCCATCCAATTTGTTTGGAACAGTCTCTGCAGCCGAGATACAATTCGGACCGAGGAAATTACAAATTAGGGCTTGACAAGAAATGGCACCCTATGGAGAATGTCTCGCGCGCCAGTTCCTGCCTTCCCTAGATTGTGACGTTCCTCCCCTTCGCATCGCCGGGAATAGTCTGCGAGGAGACCGGTGGCGGAAAAAGACGGAATAGCTACGAGCATGGAACTCGATCGAGAAGTCTTACGCTGTCAAGTATGCGGGTTGGTGCAGTATCGCACTCGCACGGGTAACTGTCGTCGTTGCCTGCGCTTGATGCCACCAAAGGTGGCGTTTGTCATACCGACGCCATCGCCTCAGGACCTGCCGGGAGACGACCGTCAACTGTTTGAGAACTGGCCGAATCGTGAAACGGTAGAAAACATAGGCCAGCGTATCCGACAGTTGCGGGAATCGCGTGGAATGACGCAGAGCCAGTTGCAGGCACGATCTCGCGTTTCGCGCTCCTACTTGTCCCGAATAGAAAGCGGACAGATGACGCCAAGCCTTGGCACGCTGGAGAAGATCGCCGAGGCGCTGGGAGTCGGGCTGAACCGCTTCTTTGTTCCAGAATCGAACGGCGAGACGGTGCTCGAGGATCCCTTCATTCAGGGGCTTCGGCCGTTTTTGCGGCAGCTCGATTGGAACCAGTGGCAGGGAATTCTGAAGCGTTTGCAAGCCATCAGCGAGCACGTCAGCAGTAATCAACAGCTGCGTCCGTTGGTGAGTGCGCATACGCCGGAAAGAATTCCCGCGCATTTGCCCAGAAGGCAGCAGCATCACCAGACTGGGCATACCGCTGCGGCTCTTCACCGCTAGCACGATCAGCGAATCATATTAAGTGGGACGCGGGCTGGCGAAGGCTAGCCCGCGGCGCGCTTAGCTTGGTGACGCGGAAGGCATTGGCAAGCGTGCGTTCTGGCACGGACATGGCTCGCTGGCCGGGCGCGCAAGCGCTATTGGGAAAGCTACAACTTCGCAACCACCCCAACCACCTAAATCTTAGTAGAAACGGATCTTTACGTCTTCGCCTTCGGTGTGCACGGAATCGATGAAGCGCACATCGCGTTCGTCGAGGCTCATGATAAGGGATTGGGTGCGGACCCCTCCGCCGAAGAATCGGACACCGCGAAGCAAGCTGCCATCTGTAACGCCTGTGGCCGCGAAGATCAGTTTTTTGCCGGGTGCCAAATCGGCCGCTTCGTAAATTTTCTTACCGTCTTTTATTCCCATTTGCGCGACGCGCTCGTGGTGCTCCGGCTTGGAAATAATGAGCCGCGCGAGGATTTGACCGTTAAGGCAGCGCAAGGCCGCGGCGGTTAGTACGCCCTCGGGAGCGCCCCCAATGCCCATCACGGCGTGAACGCCGGTGCCGAGAAGCGCGGTGCTGATGCCGGCGGAGAGATCGCCGTCGGAAATCAGCCGGATTCTGGCGCCGGTCTTACGAATTTCGCGGATCAGGTTTTCATGGCGGGGCCGGTCGAGAACGATGACGACCAGATCTTCCACTTTGCGATTGAGGCTGCGGGCGATGGCGCGCAGATTGACAGCCACAGGCGCATCGAGATCGACGAAGCCTCGCGAGCTTGGACCGACGATGATTTTCTCCATGTAAAGGTCGGGAGCGTGGAGAAGTCCGCCATGATCGCTGGCGGCGAGGACGGTAATCGAGCCCGGCGAGCCTGTGGCGCAAAGGTTCGTACCTTCTAAAGGGTCGACTGCGATATCGACGGCGGGGTACGACTGGCTTTTGTCGCGCACGGCGGTGCCGACCTTTTCGCCGATAAAAAGCATGGGAGCCTGGTCACGCTCGCCTTCGCCGATGACGATCGTTCCGTCCATGCCGACGGAGTCCATCTCAGTGCGCATCGCTTCGACAGCCGCTTGATCGGCTCTGTGCCCATCGCCCAAGCCCATGGTGCGAGCCGAAGATA
>JBOGNC010000179.1:0-9066 GCA_050747045.1 Candidatus Acidiferrales bacterium
CGCGAACGGATCTGCCAACCATACGTGGGCGTCAGATCGATGTGAACCCGAATCCGAAGCGCTATCGGCGTTCCGAAAAACTTTTGCTGGGCGTCTGGAGCAAGTAGATTCGGCAGCGACCGCGCGGCGCGCTCCACGACATAGGCATATGGAGTGATGATTCGAATCAGCGAAATGTACGGACCGGACGCAGGCCGGCGAAAATGTTGCGTGTACATGGCGAAAAACTCTTCACGTTTGGAAGCGCCGGCTTTGCCGAGGAAGTAGGCATCGCGGATGGCGTCCGGGGAAAGAGGGTATTCGTAGGCCACCGCGGGCTGCGCAGCAAACAGTCCGATCAGCAGGATTAGGAGCAGTGAATGAGCCGGCCGCCGCATCCGTTCTCCAAGTGCCTACCCTGCATTGGATGACCGGAGCGCGCCGCAGGTTACGAATCGGACGATTCGATTCAGAAGCTGCCAAGAAACGGATAGTGCTCCGCGGCAGCCATGAAGAAAATCATCGGAAACGAAATCCAGAAGCCGACGCGCGAAGCGATGAAGGACCAACGCGCGAGCCGCGGGGCTTCGGCGGGCATGGGGGTTCCGTTCTCGACAGCCGCGCGCGTCCAGGCGATCAAGCGTTTTTGGGCGCGCCACACCACGCCCCAAACGTTGAAAAACAGCAGCAGGCCGAGTCCTCCGCCGATGCTGATGGAGAGATGAGCGTTGGAGGAGCTAGTACTCGAATTGGCAACGAGCGATTCCCAAGAGGCAGCTATAACAATGATCGCGATGAGGAGAGAGCGAATCCATCCTTTATCCAGCACGCCTTTGGCGGGTAGTTGAAGCGGGTAGATCAGCGCGAAGGCCACAATCCAAATCAGCAGCCACCATCCCAACCAGCGCAAGGCGAGCGAGGGATCGCCTGCATTGCGCGCGTCGGCCGCAAGAATCAGCCAGTAGTAGCGCAGCCCGACGAGCACGGTGATGAGCGCGGACCAGCGAAACCACCACATCGCTCGCGACATCAGCGCCGGAAACACCTTAGCGCGCACGGGTGCTTCCATCTGCTGCATCGTGGGTGCGCCGATCAGATTGAAAAAGTAGAGCAGCCCAATCCAGATGATCGCCGCGACGATGTGAAGCCAGCGCAGCGCAATTTCTTCGTTGGTGACTGCGCCTTGTGGAAAGCTGAAGTGCGGCTGGACGGCCAGAAGCGAAAGTATTGAATGGACGCAAGGCATGTAGACTCCAGACGCAAGAAATGCTGGATGCCGCGCCACGTTAGCGGAAGTTAACGATCAAAGTCAATTGCAGACGGGGAAAGCGTGGCGTCCGAGGAATCGGCACATATTCGAAGCGATTGCTGAGCTTCCGGGATGGCGATTGGACGGGGGTTCGCTTTCCGATTTCGCTTGACAAGTACATCGCAAATTGCGATAGTGATATCGCAATAAGCGATGTAGAGACAACATTCGAGTTAACGAGCGACGGGCGGAAATGAAACTGGGCGAAAAAATCCGTTATTTGCGTTATGCGGAGGGAATGCTGCGGGGCTTGGGCCGTGCCATGACACAGGCGGAAGTGCTTCGCGCGGTGCGCGAAGAGATGGGCAAAAGTATCAGCCAGTCGTATTTGTCGCAGATCGAGAAGGGCGCGCGACCGCACCTGACCAGGACATCGCGCGAATTGCTGGCAAGATTTTTCAAGGTGCATCCGGGCTTTTTGGTGGACGACCCGGAGGGCTATCAGACGGAATTGATCTCGGGTTTGCCCGCGCCGGAGAGCGGCTTGCACCTGTGGCTGCTCGAAGGGGCGCAGCGGTTTCGGCGGGACGCTGACGTTAGTGCGGTGCTTGAAAAGCTGGCCCAGCGGGACGACACCAAACGATGCCTGGCGCTGCTCGGCGCAATCTTGGATTCGCCTGACCTCGTTCCCAAGCTGCTCCACGTGCTGCGTCCCGGGCATGACGAGCGGCCAAAGGAGAATAACGGGAGCGGTAGTTCCCGGGTGCATGGGTCACATGGGTCAGGTGGCTCGGGCGCGGCGGAGAGTGCGCGAGTTCCTTCAGGCGCGAGCAGGCGAACGCACGTCGACGGGAGGTGACGCAGTGAACTGGTCCATCTTTTATATGATCTGCTTCGTGGTCGGCCTGGCCTTCAGTTTGCTGTCGTTGCTGAGCAGCTTCGGCGGATTGCACCTTCCGGCAAGGTGGCACCTGCCGCACGTTTCCGGCGGGCACCCGGGCGTACATGCCGTGCATGCGCCGATTCACGGGCCGGCAACGACGTTCAGCCATCACGTAACCGTCTCACATCACGGCGGGGCGGGCGGGACGCAGGTGTCGTTTTTCAATTTCGCGTCGATCATGGCGTTTTTGGCGTGGTTTGGCGGGACGGGATATCTGCTGACGCGCTACACGAGCTTGATCGCCGCGGCAGCTCTGGGGCTGGCATCGACGAGCGGGCTCGCGGCTGCTGGAATCGTGTTTTTGTTTCTGGCCAAAGTGCTTCTCGCCCATGAGACGCAGCTGGACCCTTCCGATTTCGATCTGATTGGAGTGCTCGGAAAACTGAATGTAGCGATCCGGCCCGGCGGCACGGGAGAGATCGTGTTCTCGCAAGCTGGCACACGCCGTGTGGCTGGAGCTCGGGGCGAAGACGGCAAGGCCATTGAAAAGGGAACGGAAGTAGTGATCACGCGGTACGAACGAGGGATCGCTTACGTCCGCAGCTGGGAAGAGATGGCTGGCGAGCGAGCAGATTCCGCGCAGGTGCGAAAGGCGACGTGAGTCCAGAAGTTTCAAAAGGCTGAAGTAGCAATTTTAAAAGCGCGAAGGGGAGGGCGGAGAGATGCCAAGCATACCAACGTTGTGGACCATGGTAGGGCTGATGATTGCGGTGGTGGTGTTTCTTCTGGTTTCGCTGGCGACGCTGTTCCGAAGAGCGGGACCGCACGAAGCAATCATCGTTTACGGCCTGCGCGGGATTCGCATCGTGAAGGGCGGCGGAACGATCATTTTCCCGATGGTGGAGAGTTCGAAGACGCTGTCGCTTGAACTGATGTCGTTCGACGTGGCGCCGAAGCAGGACTTGTACACAAGGCAGGGCGTGGCGGTGACGGTGGAAGCCGTGGCCCAGATCAAAGTGAAATCCGACCCGGAATCGATCCAGACGGCTGCGGAGCAGTTTTTGACCAAAACGCCGGACGAAAGAGAAGGGCTGATCCGGCTGGTGATGGAAGGGCACTTGCGCGGGATCATCGGGCAGTTGACCGTCGAACAGATTGTGAAAGAGCCGGAGATGGTAGCCGACCGGATGCGGTCCACGTGCGCGGACGACATGAACAAGATGGGGCTGGAAGTGATTTCGTTCACGATCAAGGAAGTGCGCGACAAGAACGAATACATCACCAATATGGGGCGGCCGGACGTGGCACGCATCAAGCGCGATGCGGACGTCGCGGGCGCGGAAGCGGAACGCGACACAGCGATCAAACGGGCCGAAGCGCAGCGCGACGCCGAGACGGCGAAAGCTCTGGCCGACCAGCAGCGGGTGCTGGCGCAAACGCTCTCCATGGCCAAACAAGCCGAGGCGCAGCGGGACCTGGACGTGAAAAAAGCGGACTACCTCGAAGCGGTCAAAAAGCAGCAAGCCCAGGCTGACAAAGCGTATGAAATTGAAACGAACATCATGCAGCAGCAAGTAATCAGCGAGGCGGTGAAAGTTCAGCAGGTGGAAAAACAGCAACAGGTGAAGGTGCAGGAGGCGGAAATTCAGCGGCGGAGCAACGAATTGATTGCCACGGTGCTGAAGGAAGCGGAAGTGGAGCGGCAGAAAATCGAGACGCTGGCCAACGCCGAACGGCAGCGACTGATGTCCGAAGCGGAAGGCAAGGCGGCCTCGATTCGGGCGCAAGGCGAGGCCGAGGCGGAGATCATCTTCAAGAAGGGTGAAGCGGAAGCAAAGGCGATGAACGTGAAGGCCGAGGCGTACCAGCAGTACAACCAGGTCGCGGTGGTCGATAAGCTAATCACCAGCTTGCCGGAGATAGTGAGGGCAATGGCGACGCCGCTCGGAAACGTGGACAAGATCACCATCGTTTCCACGGGCAACGGCGATTCGGCGGGGGTGAACAAGCTGACCGGAGATATGACGAAGATTGCCGCGCAGGTGCCGGCGCTGTTTGAGGCGCTATCGGGAATGCAGATGAGCGACTTGCTATCGAAGGTGCGCAAGATCGGAGATGGGCCGGTGATGGCGGCGGAGTTGCCGGCGGCGGCGCCGGTTGCTCCTTTGAAAAAGTGACGAAGATGAAGTTTGGAAGCGCGTTTTGATTTTCGGAATGGAGGCGTGAAATGGGACTCATGGAGCGAGTATCGACGTTGGTAAGAGCGAATCTCAATGATCTGATCGATAAAGCCGAGCATCCGGAAAAAATGATCAAGCAGCTGATGCTCGACATGGAAAACCAGATGATGCAGGTGAAGACGCAGGTGGCGGTGGCAATCGCAGATCAACACATGCTGGAGCAAAAGGAAGCGGAGAACAATCAGGGGGCAACGGAATGGATGCGCAAGGCGGAACTAGCCGTTGACAAGAAGCAGGACGACCTGGCGCGCGCAGCGCTGGAGCGCTATCAGAGCAGCCTGCGACTGGCGGAAAGCTTTAAGGAGCAGGTGGCCGATCAAGCAGTGCAGGTGGACAACCTGAAAACGGCGATGCGCAAGCTGGAGCAGAAGCTGGCAGAAGCGCAGGCCAAAAGCCAACTGCTGATCGCGCAGCACCGGCGTTCGCGGGCGGTGGGAAAAGCGCGCGACGCGCAGATGGCTATTGACGGGCCGTCGTCGATCGCCGGGTTCGACCGCATGAAGCAGAAAGTGGCGCGCGAGACGGCCATCAGCCAGGCTAAGACAGAAATGACGGGAGACAACCTGGACGACAAGTTCGCCGCGCTCGAGAAAGAGGACGACATCGAGCGCTTGCTGGGCGAGGTGAAGGCGCGCAGACACGCGAACGCTTGATTGTTGGCCGGTTGAGCCTTGATCGCACGGTTCCAGGCCGGTTCACGAGACCGCATGTCTGTCAGTTTAGACGACTCAACGCAGGACGAAATTTGGCTCGTGCTAGTCGGGTTCCCGAAGTGCGACTAGTCGCCTGCAAGTTGACCCGTCCGAAGAGCCTAACATTGGTATTCCCACCGAATTGCGGCAAATTATAAGCACGCAAGCCGCATAAGAGACAACTCCGTCGAGCTGTGGTACTTGTGAAATATTTGAGGGTGCGGGCGCGTATCTATTCATGGACAGGCAGAAGACGACCGGGGCGATGAGCGAAACGGAACTGGCGCAAGTGCTGTCCCAGGTCCGGGCGGGGGACGCGGACGCCTGGGGCGAGCTTTATCGACGGTATGCCCCGGCGATGTTCCGCTTCTGCCGGCGTCTGTTGCCGTCGCGCGAAGATGCGGAAGATGCGACCACGGAAATCTTCATGAAAGTGCGGCAGAAGCTGGGCACGTATGATTCGTCGCGGCCATTTACCGCGTGGCTCTACAAGGTGGCGAGCAACCACTGCTGGGACACGCTGCGGCGAAGGCACATCCGCCAGGACCTGGAAACAGGAGACGTGGATGAATTGCCGTTGGAGCATCCCGATCCCAGCCAACTGCAGCGGTTGGAAGCGGAACATAGCGGGAAAGAGGTGCGCGACGGGCTGGGAAAGCTATCGGACCGGGCTCGCGCGGCGCTGGTGCTGCGCTATTACGCGGATATGACTTACGAGGAGATCGCCGACACGCTCGGCGTGCGGCGGCAGTTCGTGGGCGTTCTGCTGCTGCGCGCGAGGCACCAATTGCGGGACGCGCTGAGCCAGAGCGCCGCGCGGACCGCGGTGGCGGGGAGAAAGCAATGAGCGAAAACGGCAGCCATTTCGACGAGATGACGGGTTTGCTGTACCTGGAGGGGCAGTTGGATGCCGGCCGCGCACATGAAACAGTGGAGCATCTGGCGGAATGCGCATCATGCCGGATGCTACTGAAGGCGCTAGAGCGCGAGAGCGACTGGTTACGCGAGGCGATGGCGGCAGATGACGAGCCGATTCCGGCAAGGCTGGGCGTGATTCCGGGGCACAACACGGCTCAGTGGATTTGGATCGCAGCGTTCGGATTGATGGCCGGCGGAGCGTACACGCTGTGGAACGGAATTGTGGCGCCCTGGTACGCGCAGGTACAACAAGCGGGGTTCACGCAGGGGAACCTTCTTACGATGCTATTTTTCAGCGGCGCTTTCTGGAAAGGATGGGACGGGATGCGTAGCCTGATGGAATTTATGGCGGCGGCCACGTTGTGCACGGTGGCCATCTGGCTGCTGAGAAGGCGGTGGCGGCATTTCACGGCAGTGGCGTTTGTGATGAGCGGGTTGGTGGCGATGCTCGCGCTGCCGTCCACGATGAACGCCGCGGAAGTGCGACACGGCGATCCCAGTTTCACTCTACCGGCCGGGCAGACGGTAAACACCGATCTGATCGTGGTGGGGGCGGATCGTACCGAAATTGACGGAACGGTGCAGGGTGACCTGATCGTATTTTCGAACTCGATTACGGTCAACGGCCACGTTACAGGTGACATCCTGGCCTTCGGTCAGACGATCCGCGTGGACGGCCCCGTCGATGGCAACGCGCGCGTGATGTGCCAGACGCTTTCGCTGAACTCGACCATCGGAAAAAACGTAAGCGCTTGGGCTGGATCGGTAGAAATGGATCAGAAGGCTACCGTAGGCGGCTCGGTGATATTGGGATCAGGCAACGCTGACCTGGATGGACGAGTAGCGGGCGATTTCCTCGCGCTCTCGGGCGATATCGACATCGACGGTTCGCTTGGCCGCAACGTGACGATTCGTGCCGAAGGTCTCACCATCGGACCCGATGCCGATATCAGCGGCCGCACAAAATATGTAGGGCGCCGGCAACCGCAGATCGCCGCGGGCGCGAGACTGGCGTCCGCGCCAATCGTCACGATCCGCAAACGCGGTCCGGATTACGCGCAAGCTAGATACTACTGGCGCCAAACGATGGCGTGGGGCGCGAGCTTTATCTTTGGGCTGGTTGTGCTCCTAGTAGCGCCGGTGTTCTTTGGAAATGTGGTGCATGCGAGCGACAAAATTGCGCCGGCGATTGGGCTCGGCGTTTTATTTCTATTTGCCATTCCGATCGCGGCGATTATCGCGTGCATTACGATCGTGGGCTTAGGGCTCGGCGTGGCAGCGATTTTGCTGTACCTGGTGGCGCTGTACTCGACTCAGATATTCGTCGGCTCTTGGATCGGCGAAAAGCTGCTGGGCCTCGGCAGTGGAATTGGCCCGGCGATCGGACGGCTGGCTCTCGGATTAGCTATTCTTCGCGGGCTGAGGATTTTGCCCTACATCGGCTGGCTGGTGACGCTGGTGATGCTATTTTGGGGATTAGGCGCGGTGGCCCTGGCGCTTCACAGGATGACGCGAACGAAGGCGCCTGCCGAGGTGCTCGCAGCGCACTGAGGCAATTGCGAATTTTACGGCATTGGAAAGTTATCGTACGGGCGACTGGCGCGAGGACTGCGGCAGACTCAGAGCTTTAAGGATAGGACTGCCGCCTGCTACGGCGGTGATACATGAAGAGGCCCCTTCGTTGAGTCACGTCAGTCATTCGGCTGTCACCATTGAATCTTCGCATCGTTCCCCAACCGACCGGCCACATCTCATCGGCGCGCGGGAATAAAGTCACGACACAACTGAATAGGTTCGTTAGAATCGCGCTGGCGATGGGGCGCGTCCTGGCTAAGGAGATTCTTTGAATTTCGTGCAGCGCTGGAACGAGATTCGTTCAGGATTCGCGCCGGCATTCTGGATTGCCAACTTCACGGAGATATTCGAGCGCGTCGGGTATTACTCGACGCAAGCGGTGCTGGCGATTTTCCTTACCGAGCAGCTGCGATTTTCCGCCGAACTGGCTGGATGGCTCATGGGCATCACGGGTTTCGTGGTGTACGCGCTGCCGATTTTGGCGGGAACGCTGGCGGATCGTTTTGGATTTCGCCGCTCATTGATGTTCGCCTACTTGCTGTTGACGGTCGGCTATTTCATGCTCGGATCGGTGACCGCGCCGTGGATGGCGCCGCTGCGTCACGCGATGAGCGACAAGTGGCTGGTGCTGACGATCCTACTGCTGCCGGCGCTGGGGCCAGGGCTGGTGAAGCCTTGCGTGGCGGGAACGACGGCGCGCACGTCCACGGAACAGGCGCGGTCGATGGGATATTCGATTTACTACACGCTGGTGAATATAGGCGGAGCTGCGGGGCCGCTGATCGCATTTCTGGTGCGCAAGCAACTGGGCTGGGGCATGGAAAGTGTCTTTCGCGTGGCGTCGCTGAGCGTGTTCGCAATGTTTTGGGTGACGTTGTTCTTTTACCACGAGCCGTCAGCCGAAGAGGGCACGCAAGTGGCGAGTGTGTGGGACGCACTCAAAAACATGTTCGTGGTATTGCGGAATCGCCGCTACGTGATGTTTTTGCTGATCTCTTCCGGGTTTTATATCGTGTACTGGCAAATCTTTCTTTCCGCGCCGATCTTTCTGCGGCGCTACGTGAATCCAAATGCGAACGTGGACAAGATGCTTTCGATCGAAGGGCTGACGGTTATTTTGTTCCAAATCTTGATCACGTACGCGACCAGGAAATTGCCGGCCGCACAAGCGATCGCGATCGGGTTCGCGATCACGGGAGTTTCGTTTGCGCTGTTGGCGATTCATCCGAGCGTGTGGATGTTTCCCGTGATGCTGGTAGTGCTGGCGCTGGGCGAAATCACGCAAGCGTCGCGGTATTACGAGTATTGCTCGCTGGTATCGCCGCCTGGGCAGCAAGGGCTGTACATGGGCTACGCTTTTTTGCCGATTGCGATCGGATATTTCGTTGCCGGGGGGCTGGGAGGTTATTTGCTACGCGAGTTCGGCGCGGTGCTCGGCCGGCCCGCGGAGATGTGGTGGGTGATCGTTGGCATCGGTATGCTGACGGCGGTACTGATGTGGGTTTTCGACGCGGTCACGCGGCCTGCGGT
>JBOGNC010000180.1:0-9017 GCA_050747045.1 Candidatus Acidiferrales bacterium
GGCTACTTCGCTTACGATATGGTGCGCCTCGTCGAGCGCATTCCGTCCAACGCCCGGGACGACATGGACCTGGATGATTGCGTGATGATGTTCTATCTCGGCCTGGTGGCCTTCGATCACGTGCAGCATCGCGTCTGGATAATTCGCAACGTTTTCACCGAGGGCCCCGGCGGCCTGCGGGGAAAATACGATGCCGCCGTCGAGGAGATCCGCCGCACGCGCCGCCTGCTCGATCGGTCGCTTTCGCGGCCAGCACGAACGCCGCAAACGCCCTCGCTGCGCGTGCGATCGAACATGTCCAAATCGAAATTTACGGCTGCGGTGCGCAAAACCAAGGAGTACATCCGCGCTGGTGATGCGTTTCAAATCGTGCTCAGCCAGCGCCTCGAAGCGCGCACGTCCGCTGATCCTTTTGAGATCTATCGTGCGCTGCGCGTGGTGAATCCGTCTCCGTATCTTTATTTCCTCAAGCTCGGCGATGTTTCCGTGGTGGGCAGTTCACCCGAAATGCTTGTCAAAGTGCAGGCACGCGACGCGTATTATCGCCCGCTCGCCGGTACGCGACCGCGCGGCCGCGACGAAAAGGATGACCGCCGGCTCGAAGTGGAGCTATTGGCCGATCCCAAGGAACGCGCCGAGCACGTGATGCTCGTCGATCTGGGCCGCAACGATCTGGGCCGCGTTTGCGAATACGGCTCCGTGAAGCCCGAGCGGCTTATGTTCGTCGAACGCTATTCGCACGTGATGCACATCGCATCGAGCCTGCACGGCCAATTGCGCCAGGATGTGGACTGCTTCGACGCGCTCATGGCCTGCTTCCCGGCCGGGACGCTTTCTGGCGCGCCGAAAGTCCGCGCCATGCAAATCATCGACGAGCTGGAGCCCACGCGCCGCGGGATTTACGGCGGAGCGATTCTCTATCTCGACTTTTCCGGCAATCTCGATTCCTGCATCGGGCTCCGTACGCTGGTGGCCAAGGGCGGCAGTGTGTACGTGCAGGCAGGCGCCGGGATCGTAGCGGATTCCGTTCCGGAAACCGAATTCGAGGAGACGCTGAACAAAGCCCGCGCGCTGATTCGCGCGCTCGAAATCGCCACCGGAGCTCGCACTGATTAGGCCGTCTGCGCTATTCTAGAGATTCTTCATGCTTCTATTGCTCGATAACTACGATTCGTTTACCTACAACCTGGCGCAGTACCTCGGGCAGATGGGCGAAAAACTGGAGGTGCGCCGCAACGACGAAATTTCGCTCGAAGAAATTGAGCACATGCGCCCCGAGCGCATAGTGATTTCTCCCGGCCCGTGCACGCCTCATGAAGCGGGCATCAGCATTCCCCTCATCAAGCGCTTCGCCGGAAAAATCCCCATCCTCGGCGTGTGCCTGGGGCATCAGGCCATTGGCGCGGCGTTCGGCGGCCGCGTGGTCCGCGCGAAAAAAGTGATGCATGGCAAGACCAGCGAAATTCATCATGACGGCCGCACGATCTTTCGCGGCCTTCGGCAAAAGTTTGTCGCCACACGCTATCACTCGTTGATCGTCGAGCGAAAATCGCTGCCGCGCGCGCTCGAAATATCCGCGGAAACGGCCGATGGCACCATCATGGGCCTGCGCCATCGCAAGATGAAAATTGAAGGCGTGCAATTCCATCCCGAGTCTGTTCTCACGGGTTCCGGATTCAAGCTGCTCCAGAATTTTCTGAGCGTCTAGCGTGCCCGCAATTTTGAGGCGGATGATCGCTCTCGCCGGCGATTCACGTGCGCGCCGACTACCACATCCCACACCTCGCGCATATCTCGGATTCGACGCCAACAATTATCCCGGAGACGCAGCGCTGCCTACGCTGCGGCGCACTTTCTCGTTCGCGGGCTATTGGCTCAACCAGCCGCCCGGCGGTGCCTCCGTTTCTTGGTCGGGAAGACGCGAGATCCTCCGCCGCGACGGTTTTGGGTTTCTGCTGCTCTTCAACGGCCGATTGGAACGTAATTTGCAAAACCCGGCACGAGCGGCGCAACTCACCGCGTCAGATGCGCATCCGCCGCGCGCGCAGCACTCCGCGAAGGCTTTCACCACGACACTTATCTTCCTCGATCAGGAAGAAGTCGGCGAAATGGAACCCGATCAGATTGCCTATTTGCTTGCGTGGATCGATGGCGTCAACGCTGCCCACTTTCGCGCCGGCATCTACTGCTCGGGAATTCCAGCGAGCGCCGGCGCCGATGGCATGGTCGTTACCGCGAACGACATTCGCCGCCGCGCTGGAAATCGCGACATCTCCTTCTTCGTTTACAACGATGCCTGCCCGCCCTCGCCCGGCTGCGTAATCTCAACCCGCGCTACAGCGCCGTCGCAAAGCGGGGTGCCTTTCGCCTCCGTCTGGCAGTTCGCGCAATCGCCGCGCCGCCACCAATACATTGCCGCCTGCCGCGCAACCTACAATTCTGACGGAAATTGCTACCCGGTTGATTTCGGACGCGGCGGAGCTCTGATCGATCTGGACTCCTCCACGTCGCCCGATCCGTCCGATGGGCGCCCATAGTTTTTGGCGAGATTCGTCGCGCGACGTCTGCCAGCGTCCTGGCCGACCTTGCCACACCGCCGCTGTTATCTTCTTGGTGCTCGGCGTGCCACAAACAGTCCTGGATCGGCCGGAGCGGAAAACGAGGGGGCTGGACCGCGTCGTGGAATAGGTGTGTGAAGCTTCACAAACCGCAAGGCTCGGATGATTTTGTGGGAAGGTCTTCTAATGCTGGGAACCCGCGGCCCAGCTCAGCAGTGGACTCGGCGTCGCAATTTTCACTGCGGCGTCCTCAGGATAATTGCTCTCCAAGCGGTCAGGAAAGCGCGTGGCCGCGTTGCGCTTCGGCCGCCGAAAACGCAACCAGCGCTTCGAGCTTGTCGCGTGCAGCGCCGGAGTCGATCGATTCCGCCGCCAGTTTAACGCCGGTCAGAAAGTCCGTAGCGCGCCCGGCCGCGACCATCGCCGCTGCCGCATTGGCCAGTACGATTTCCCGGTGCGGCCCGTGCACGCGGTAGAGGAGCGACTGTCCGAAAACCTTGTGGATGATTTCCGCGTTTTGTTTCGCATCACCGCCGCGGATTGCATCCAGCGGCGCGCGGTGCAGCCCGAAGTCTTCTGGCGCCACCGTGTAGTTTCGCACCACCGCGTCGCGCAGCTCGGAAAGGTACGTCTCTCCAGCGATTGAAATTTCGTCCAGGCCATCCGCGCCGTGCACCACGATCGCGCGCCGCACGCCCAGCTCTCCCAGAGCCCGCGCTAGCAGCTCCGTCAACGTCGCGTCGTAAACGCCCACCACCTGCGCGGAAGCCCCCGCGGGATTGGTGAGCGGACCAAGTAAATTAAATACAGTACGCATGCGCAGCTCGCGGCGCGCGGGCATCGCATGTCGAGTAGCCGAATGCATCATCGGCGCGAACAAAAATCCGATGCCAATTTCTTCGATGGCTTCCGCCACACGCTCCGCAGGCAAATCGATCCTCACGCCCAGATGTTCAAGCACATCGGCTGAGCCACAGCGCGAGCTAATCGACCGGTTGCCATGCTTGGCGACGCGCACGCCCGCGCCCGCCACCACAAATGCCGAAGCCGTGGACACGTTGAAAGTACCGGCGCCATCACCACCCGTGCCGCACGTGTCGACAAGCGCTTCGTCGGCGGGCCAGGCCCTCCCCGGGACGATCGCCGGTGCATGGCGGCGCATCGCAGTGGCGAATCCAACCAGCTCATCTACAGTCTCGCCCTTCATTCGTAGCGCGGTTAGTAGTCCCGCAATCTGCGCATCGCTCGCGGCGCCAGCCAGGATTTGCTCCATCGCCGCTTCCGCTTCCACGCGGGAGAGGTCCTCTCCTGCCACGATTTTTTCCAGCGCTTCCGGAATCATTTTTCGGCTTTTGATCGCGAAAAATTCCCGCTTGGCTTGCCACTGCCCGCGAGTTCCAAGTAAACTAAACCGCTTTGTGCGATCATAAATTCTAGCACTATTCCATTATTCGAGAGGCTCGCCGGTTCGGCTGATAAAGTCCGCATGAAAATCCACGAGTATCAGGCCAAGGCCATACTTGCGAAGTTTGGGGTTCCCGTTCCACGCGGCGAAGTAATTTTCAAAGCGGAGGAAGCTAGCGCCGCTACCACGCGCCTGGGCACCAAAGTCGTCGTAGTGAAAGCCCAAATCCATGCCGGAGGCCGCGGCAAAGCTGGCGGCGTGAAAATCGCCAAATCGCCTGGGGAAGCTGCTGCGTTTGCCGAGCGCATGATGGGAATGGAGCTCGTCACACACCAAACCGGCGAAGAGGGCCGCATCGTTCGCCGCCTGCTGATCGAAGAAGGCCTCGACATCAAGCGCGAACTCTATCTAAGCATCTTGGTTGATCGCACCACGAGCGCGCCGGTAATCATGGCCAGCGCGGCGGGCGGGATGGAAATCGAGGAAGTCGCCAAAGACCGGCCCGAAGCAATCCTGCGCCAAGCCGTCCGCCCGGAAACTGGCTTCGAACCATATCACGCGCGCAAGATCGCCTTCGGCCTCGGCCTGCAACACGAACTTGTCGGCGCCGCTTCGGAATTCCTCGAATCGCTTTATCGCACTTTCATTGAAACGGACGCTTCGCTGCTCGAAATTAATCCGTGCGTGGTCACCGGCGACGGCCGCCTCGTCGCGCTCGACGCCAAAGTCAATTTCGACGACAACGCGCTCTTCCGCCATCCGGAGTACGCCGAGCTTCGCGATCTCGACGAAGAAACGCCGCTCGAAGTGGAAGCTTCGAAGTACAAGCTCAACTACATCAAGCTCGACGGAAGCGTCGGCTGCATGGTCAATGGCGCGGGTCTGGCCATGGCTACCATGGATATCATTAAACTCGCCGGCGGCAGCCCCGCAAATTTTCTCGACGTTGGCGGCGGCGCTTCCGAGGAGCAGGTGAAAAACGCGTTCCGCATCTTGCTCAGCGATCGCGCCGTGAAAGCGGTGTTCGTCAACATCTTCGGCGGCATTTTGCGCTGCGACGTACTCGCCAGCGGCGTTGTCAACGCCGCTAAGGAGCTACAGCTCAAGATTCCTGTAGTCGTGCGCATGGAAGGCACCAACGTCGAGCGCGGCCAGCAGATTCTGCGCGACTCCGGGCTGAATTTTACCGTCGCGAATGGAATGAAAGACGGCGCCGAAAAGGTTGTCGCCCTTGCCGGAGGCGCGCGATGAGCGTCCTGATCGACAAATCCACGCGCGTGCTCGTTCAGGGACTCACCGGCCGCGAAGGCAGCTTCCACGCGCAGCAGATGCTGGACTACGGGACG
Source organism: Candidatus Acidiferrales bacterium (assembly GCA_050747045.1). Lineage (GTDB taxonomy): Bacteria > Acidobacteriota > Terriglobia > Acidiferrales > UBA7541 > Palsa-295. Next base: position 5,310 of record JBOGNC010000180.1, read on the forward strand.
AAAGTCGTGGCCGGCGTTACTCCGGGCAAGGGCGGCACCAAACATCTGGGCGTTCCCGTGTTCGATACTGTCGCCGAAGCCGTGCGCGAAACGCGCGCCAATGTCTCGGTGATTTTCGTTCCGCCGCCGTTTGCCGCGGACGCGATTCTCGAAGCTTTCGATGCCGCACTTCCGCTGGTCATCTGCATTACCGAAGGCATTCCTACGCTCGACATGGTGCGCGTGGCCGCCGCGCTGAAAACTTCGCGCTCGCGCCTGATCGGGCCGAATTGCCCTGGCATCATTTCGCCCGGCCTGTGCAAGATCGGCATCATGCCTGCTTCCATTCACAAACAAGGTCACGTCGGGCTCGTCAGCCGCAGCGGCACGCTCACCTACGAAGCCGTCGATCAGCTCACACGGCTCGGCATCGGTCAATCCACGTGCATCGGGATCGGCGGCGATCCGATCATCGGCACTTCGTTCCTGGACGCCATCCAGCTGTTCAACGCGGATCGCGACACGCACGCCATCGTGATGATTGGTGAAATCGGCGGCAACGCCGAAGAGATCGCCGCCGCATATATAAAGCAGCATGTGAAAAAGCCGGTGGTCGGCTTCATCGCCGGGCAAACCGCCCCGCCCGGCCGCCGCATGGGCCACGCCGGAGCGATCATCAGTGGCGGGCAGGGCACCGCCGCCGATAAATATCGCGCTATGCGCTCTGCAGGCATTCACACCGTTCAGAGCCCCGCTGAAATCGGCCACACGCTCGCGCGCGTCCTCAGCAAATCGAAATCAGCGCCCAAGACAAAACCACCGGCAAAAAAATCGGCCAAGTCGGCGTCGACGAAAAAACGCAGGCGCTAGCCGCGTACCAGGAGGAATCACCCTTTGGCAATTGAACGAACGTTCGCAATCATCAAGCCCGATGCCGTGAAGCGCGGTCTTACCGGGGAAATCCTAAGCCGCATTCAAACCGCGAAATTCCAGATCGTCGCGATCAAATCGCTGCGGCTCACTAAGTCCGAAGCCGAAGGTTTCTACGCCGTCCACCGCGAGCGGCCCTTTTTCGGAGAGCTTACCGATTTCATGAGTTCCGGCAAGGCTGTTGTAATGGTGCTCGAAGCCGAAGGCGCGATCAGCAAATGGCGCGACACGATGGGCGCTACTGATCCAGCCAAAGCCGCGCCAGGCACGATTCGCCGCGACTTGGGCACCAGTATCCAGTACAACTGCACCCACGGTTCGGACGCCCCCGAAACTGCCGCGTTCGAAATTGGCTACTTCTTTTCCGGCATGGAACTGATTTAACGGAGGGGCAGATGCCGACCCTAATCGCCAAACCGACGCGCATTGAGGCCGCCGGCAACAAGCCAAAAATTATCCAGGAACACATTGGCCGCGTGAATTCCGGCACAGGCGGCGTCAGCGTCGCGCACATGACCAGCCCGGCGGGCTGGGTCGAGCCAGGTCAAACGCCGGAATTTGACGAGTACACGCTGGTTCTCAGCGGTGCGCTGCGCGTCTCCAGCCGCACCGGCGATCTCGACGTGCGCGCAGGCCAAGTGGTAATCGCGCACGCGGGCGAATGGGTCCGCTACTCGACGCCTGAAGACGCCGACTACATCTCGGTGTGCGTCCCCGGCTTTTCGCCCGCCACTGTTCACCGCGACGCGGATTAGCGAGCGCTCTCGTGCCGCATGCTGCACTGCCACACCCGCGAGAAGCCTCGCATGAGGAAAATGTATAATTCGGCCATGCCTGCGGAGCCGTTTCGCGAAGTCGGCAAACTGCTGCTGGTGGTCGGCGCGATCATCGTCGTGGTAGGCGCCCTGCTCGTTTCCGGCGTAAAAATGCCGTCTCGCCTGGGCCATCTGCCCGGCGACATCGCCTATCAGGGACGCCGCGGGAGTTTCTATTTCCCGATCGTTACGTGCATCGTGGTCAGCGTCGCGCTTACGCTGATATTCTGGATCATCAAGTTTTTTCGCCACTAGCCTATGGATCAGCCATCTCTCTTCGACATCGCGCCCGAGCGCCGCATCTGGAAAGTTAGCGAGCTCACGGAGAGCATCGGCCTAATTCTCGAGCGCGCCTTTCCGGACGTGTGGATCGAAGGTGAAGTCTCGAATTACCGCCCGGCGCAGTCCGGTCATCTCTACTTCACGTTGAAAGATGTAGGCGCGCAGATACGCTGTGTCTGCTTCCGCGATCAGGCGCGCAGCCTCAAATTTCGTCCCGAAGACGGCCTGCACGTCACCGTGCGAGGCTCGCTCGGCGTCTATGAGGTCCGCGGCGAATATCAGATTTACGTCAGCTATATCGAACCGGTTGGCGCGGGTGCGCTACAACTCGCCTTCGAGCAGCTCAAAAAGAAGCTCCAAGCTGAGGGCCTATTCGATGAAGCGCGCAAAAAGCCGCTGCCGGTGATGCCGCGCTGTATCGGCGTGGTCACGTCGCCCACCGGCGCGGCGGTTCGCGATATTCTTCGCGTCCTTAAGCGGCGTTTCGCCAACGTCCACGTGCGGCTATTTCCGGTAAAGGTGCAGGGCGAAGGTGCCGCCAAGGAAATCGCCGCCGCGCTTGGCTATTTCAATCGGGCGAAATTCGCGGACGTGATCATTCTGGCACGCGGCGGAGGATCTCTCGAAGATCTCTGGGCCTTCAACGAAGAGCGCGTGGCGCGCGCCGTCGCCGAATCCGAAATTCCCGTGATCACCGGCGTGGGCCACGAGACGGATTTCACCATCGCCGATTTCGTCTCGGACGTTCGGGCGCCCACTCCCTCCGCCGCCGCCGAAATCGTGGTCCGCTCTCGCCAGGAATTCGAGGGCCATATCGCGGAATCGCAGCGGCGGCTCGTCCAGCAGATTCGCTATCTGCTATCCCAGCGCCGCCATCGCGTGCGCGACCTGGAAACGCATCGCGGATTTCGTCAGCTCGAATTGCTGATGCGGCGCCGTCGGCAGCAAGTGGACGACCTATCGTCGCAGCTCGGCTACGTGCTGCGCCTGCGTCTTTCAACGGCGCACCAGCGCTTCGCCACGGCGCAGGCGAAAGTGGTCACGTTCGACCTGCGCGGCCGTGCTGCCGCTCTGCGCGGCCGCATCGGCCAGCAGCGTGATGCGCTTCGCTCAGCGCTCGATCGCATTGTTTCCCGCAAAGAGCGACGTCTCGCAGCCGCACAGTTGCGCTTCGCTGCTCTGGATCTGCAGGCGCGCGTCAGCCGTTTGCGTCGTCGCTCAGATGAACGTTCTGTCGCCCTGCGCGTGGCCATGGATCGCGCGCTCATCGCCAGGCGCCGCCGCTGGGAAGCTGCCGATGTCCAGCTGCAGGAGCGCGGCCCGTTGAAGTTGCTCGAACGCGGCTATGCCATCGCCTACGACGCCTCCGGGAAAGTTCTGCGCTCGTCCGATCAGGTCGCGATGGGTGACGACATCGCCGTGCGCCTCGCTCGCGGCGCTGTCGACGCCACCGTCCGCCGTAAACGCAAGCCGTGAACGCGCCGGCCGCGTACTGCTACGCTTCAGCACCGCGCGCGTTTTCGCGAATTTCTGCTCTTGATTCTCAGCGCCCAATCGGACGAGATTCAGCTTTGGTGCCGCCCGGCCAGCCTGTGCCACGCTTGTAAGCCTGTGGGCCTTCGAATACGGCCTCGACACGCGAGATCTTGCCATCCACGAACTTGAAGATTTCCGTGTTTAAAATCTCGTTCGGCTCGCGCAT
>JBOGNC010000181.1:0-9012 GCA_050747045.1 Candidatus Acidiferrales bacterium
TGCGGCTACTCCGTCCTTGTCGGACTTTCCTGAAGGTCGTGCCAGATGGCGTAACCAGCGCCGCCAGCAACGGCTGCACCGATAATATAAAAGCCGATTTTGCGCGAACTCGTTGTGCTATGGACGTAGCCGGGACTATGGCAGGACGCGTCCGCCGCCTGGTCAAACGTCACGCGCGCGGTTTTTCCCGCCGGTATGGTGTGGAGAGCGCCGCCATTATTCAGTGCGATGTTCCCACGCACCGCTGACACGACAAGTTCCTTGGGACCGGTGATCGTGACTGTTCCGGTGTAGGCTTGGCCCGATGCTTCGCGGAGAGTGCCGGCAGGCGTATCGATGATGAGTTCCGCGGACGATGGCGCAGAAAAGCTGACGCTTCCGCTGACCGCGATCACGCGCACGGCATCGGGCGATCCATCAAGCACCACTTCGCTGGTTGTGCCGAGCGCAATTTGTGAGCCATGGAACTGCACTCGCAGGTCACCGTAGTTATCGGTGTCCAGGACGTCGCACGCATACACGTTGGCGCCAGCCATGGCTGTGTCGTTATCGATAAGGGCATTATTGGTCTGGGCCACCGAGCCGAGCGCTTTGTTGCGCCCTGCCCAAGCTGGGCTGCTGATGCATGCAAACGCACAGACCGCCAGCGCCAGACAAACACTTCTGCTGCTCATGTCGTTCCTCCCCTGTCTTCTAGCTTCACTTTGTCCTCAATAACGGGGATGGTCAATTCCGAAGAGGCAGGTGCGTCATCAAAAAAGCAACAGAAGAGGACAGAAAAGTAAGAGGCGCAGGAATTCGCGTTTTGGCGCTACTTAGCGGCGCAGGCGCAGAGATCCGCTGACAAACGGGCTTCGGCGCTCGTAGAAGCGCAGCTTGCGATTGGCCGCGCGCGAGATGCCGATGCGAACGCTAACGCCTATCAGACCGACTGGTTTGACAGCGGCGCCGAGCCATAGCTGACTTCCCGGCGAGCAGAGGTCGATACCGTCGAAGCGTTTATCGACGTCCAGCGCCTGCGCCAGGCGGCCCGGGCCGCGCGCAAGGTCCTGCAACCGATCGACGCCGCGGCGGCGCATCATGGACTCGATGCCTTCGAGAGGTTCGAGGGCGCGAATCAAGACTCCGGCACCAATCCCGGGCGCCTCGCCGCTAACGTTCATCAACCAGCACGAGCCATAAGTGAAATGGACGTAGGCGTGGCCTCGGCGGAGGAAAAGCGAGCGGTTCGCGAGTGTGAGTCCGCGAAATGCGTGTCCGGCGGGATCGCCCACCGGGTAGGATTCGGTTTCCACGATCCGTCCGCTCAGTCGCCCGCGTGGGAAGCTTCGCACCAGCGTTTTCCCGATCAAAAAACGCGCCAGTTCGATGGAATCGAGAGGAAGTTCCGCGCGCCGAAGCTGGCGGATGCGAAGCGGGTGCGCGATGGGGGCGAGGACGTTCTTCATGACAGGCAGAGAGTATTCAATGGCATCGCGGTTGAAATGTTTTACCATAATCGAAAGGAGATCGAACCATGGCTTCCGCCTGCGAACATCTGAGCAGCATTCGAAAAGTGAAACCGAGTACCAAGGGATGCGAGGAATGCCTGAAAATGGGCGACACTTGGGTCCATCTGCGAATGTGCCTGACGTGCGGACACGTGGGCTGCTGCGACAGTTCCAAGAACAAGCACGCCACGAAACATTTTCACGCCACGCAACACCCGATCATTCAGTCGGCCGAACCGGGAGAAGATTGGAAGTGGTGCTACATTGATGGCGCGGTGGTTGGCTAAGCCCGAAGATTTCGCGTCGAGCGGCACGCGAATCTGCCGCCGCGGTTTGGTTTTCCGTTCGTGGACCTTCAATCGGTCCCTCCGGGAGGAGGACAAGATGCAGCGCACGCGCGCAACGGCATTGGCGAAAGAAGCGGCTTGGCCGGCATTGCCGCTCGCGGAATGGCAAGCAACGCGGGACACGCTGCACATGTGGACGCAGGTCGCCGGGAAGGTGCGGCTCGCGCTCGCGCCGCGCGTCAATCATTGGTGGCAAGCGACGCTCTATACAAGTGTGCGAGGGCTGACCACCTCGCCGATTCCGGCGGAGAGCGGAACATTCGAGATCGAGTTTGATTTCATCGCCCACGTTCTGCGAATCGAGACCAGTTGGGGTCAATCGCGCATGAAGCCTTTGGCGCCGCAGACGGTGGCCGAGTTCTACGAAAACCTTATGGCCATGCTGGAATCGCTCGGCATCCAGGTGAACATCTGGCCTATGCCAGTAGAGGTGCCAAATCCGGTCCGCTTTGATCGAGACGCCGTTCATAAATCTTACGACCCTGATTACGCGAATCGTTTCTGGCGTGTGCTGACGAGCGTCGATGCTATTTTTAAGGAGTTTCGGAGCCGGTTCATTGGCAAAGCGAGCCCCGTTCATTTTTTCTGGGGCAGCTTCGACCTGGCGGCCAGCCGGTTTTCTGGCCGGCGCGCGCCGGAGCGGCCGGGCGCGGATCGCGTCACGAACGAAGCGTACTCGCACGAGGTGATCAGCGGCGGTTGGTGGCCGGGCGGCGGTGACATCAAGGAGCCGATGTTCTACGCATATGCGGCCCCGCAGCCCGACGGATTTGGCAAAGCGCCGGTGCTCCCTGCGCACGCCTTTTACGACGTGCAGTTGGGCGAGTTCCTCCTTCCCTACGAGGCTGTGCGCACGGCGGAGAATCCCAGCCAAACGTTGCTCGATTTTTTGCAGAGCACGTACGAGGCAGGGGCGAATCTTGGGAAATGGGACCGCGCGGCGCTGGAAAGATCCGAGTGGAGCGCGCTTGCGTAGCGCTGCTGACTGATGATTGCAGTTACGCTCCGTAAAGAGCGGCGGATTGCGAGGGCACTGGCACCGTGGGAGCTTCGAGACGCTCTCTAATTGCGCGATGGCGCTTGGCGAAGTGCGCCTCCGCACGGCGTCCCCACGAACGTACGAAAAAGTAGTTGATCGCCGCGCCCGCGCCCATACCCACCACTGGAATCAAGCGGCCGGTCCACTTTTCGGCTACGTCGGCGCCCACGCGCGCGGCCATGCGATCGATAATTCGAGGGACCACCTGCTCCATCGCTTGCTTGCCGAGAAAATCGCGGCCCAGATCAACGCCCGCCGCGGTGGCAGCGGCAATCCAGAGTTGGATGTTTTCCGCCTCGGTGGCGTATTCGAATCCATGCAACAAGCTGAGCTTCTGCAGCATGCGAAGCGTGATGGCGGCGAGGATGCCCATATCCGGCACAACGGTCAGGAACGCTCCGAAGCCGAATCCCGCGCCTTCCAACGCGGCCATCTTTGAGGAGCCGGCAATGGTGCTTTCGGCGACTGGCGCAATCACATCGTGGGGCAGCTGAAGCATCTGCGGCCAGGAATCGACGGGCAGCTTGTGGGCGCGGCGAACTTGTTTCAGGAATTTGCGCTCGTCGACACGAACTTGCGTGTAGGCGCGGCGAAACGCAGCGTTAGCAAACGCGGATAGCGGACCGAGATGGCTCAATTTTGTGTTCTCAGCCATAGCTCGTTATTAGATGCAGGCGCGCAGCAGAACGCCTCTAGAAAGCCGCGCGGAGGAACTGACCGAAGGCCCTGCACGGCGCCGGGGCTGCATCATCGCGTCATGTAGTAGTAGATCGTGGGCGTGACGAACAGCGATAGCACCATCGCAATTAGCAATCCGCCGATCACCGCGACGGCTAACGGCTGCAGCATCTGCGAACCCGCGCCGATAGCAAGTGCCAAGGGCAGCATACCGGCGACTGCGGCAATGGCGGTCATGGCGATTGGCCGCAATCGGCGTCTGCCAGCCTGAACAATCGATTCTTCGGCGGTAAAGCCCGCATCCCTGAACTTTTCGTCGGCGTCGAGAAGCAGAATGCCGTTCTTGGCCACGATGCCGATCACCATAATCAGACCCATGAACGAAGAGAGGTTGAAGGTGATGCCAGCGAAGAATAGCCCAACGAAAACTCCGGCGGTCGATAGCAGCGCTGCAACCAGAATCGAAATAGGCGCAGAAAAATTCCGAAATTCGAACAGCAACACCAGAAACACGAAGACGACGGCAAGCGCAAGCACCAACGTCAGATCGCGAAACGATTTCTGCTGCGTTTGATACAGGCCTCCGTACTCGATGCGAATCGATTTGGGCATGTTCAACTTCGCAAGAGCCGCCTGGACGTCAGAAATGGCATGCCCCATGTCGAGCCCCTCGAGGCGCGCCGTGACTGCGACGTAGCGCTGCTGATTGTCCTGAAGAATCTCCGTCTGGCCCGGCAATTCGGTCATGTCGGCTATGGAACCGAGATTTGCGGTTCGGCCCGTTGGGCTAACGATCACGGCGTTGTTCATTGCGGAAAGTGACGAGCGCACGCTCTCGGGATAGCGGATGCGCACGTCGTAAGGACGGTCAGCGACAACCATCGGTTGCTGCGTAATAACACCGTCCAGCATGGCGGTGGCCTGATTGGCGACGTCCTGCGGCGCAAAACCGGCGTTTGCCGCTTTGGCCATATCCACGCGATAAGAAATTGCCGGACCGCTGGTGGTCGAATCGATACCATTGTCGATATCTACCACTGGGTGGTTGCCGCTCACCGTGATGTTGCCGATAGCGTCTGCCACGCGGGGCGCCCACTGATCGAGCAGTTGCGCATCGGGGTTGAACATCATGATGTCGACGGGCTGCGGCGCGCTGGTCAAGTCTCCGATCATGTCCTGCAGCTTTTGCGTGAATTCCACGTCCACGGAGGGCTCGGCGGCAGCGACCCTAGCGCGAATGTCATCCATGATCTGCCAGACGTCGCGGCTGCGGTTGGTCTTCAGGTCCACGGAGATGTCGCCGGTATTCGCTTCGGTGACTGCTGCAAGTCCGAGCTGGAGGCCGGTGCGGCGCGAGGTGCTAGCCACTTCGGGTACCGAGCGGACGATCTTCAAGATATCATCCACCATGCGGTTCGTTTCCTGAAGCGAGCTGCCGGGCGGCGTGACGTAGTCCATGATGAAGCTGCCTTCGTCCATTTTCGGCAGCAGATCCGAGCCAATGTGGCTGTAGCACAGGTAAGAGACACCGATCAACAAAACCGCCAGAATGGGCACCCAAACGGGATATTTCAAGCTACGCCGGAACCAGTGCTCGTAAAAACGAATCACGCGGCCAAACGTCCCTTTCATTAAGTGCTCTTCTTCGGCTTGCAGCATGCGGCTGATTTCATGGTTGCCCGGCTGTTCCGCTGCGGCAGGAGGAGGTTCCGAAGGTTTCGTCACCGACGGGTCGTCCGGAACATCCGTGTGCACGCCGGAATTCGACGCGGTTTGCTTGCGGAGCAGGTAGAGGCAGAGCGTGGGCGTCCATGTGAGCGCGAGCGAGAGGGACGTAAGAAGCGCTGCGCCGATGGTAACCGCCATCGCCCGAAAAAAGACTCCCGTGACGCCCGTGATGGCCACCAGGGGAACGAAAACAACGATCGGAGTTAGCGTGGAGCCCACTAATGCAGTCGAGAGTTCCTGCAGTGTGAGCGAAACTGCCTGGAAATGTCCCTCGCCAGCTTCACGATGCAAAACCACATTTTCCAGGACGACGATTGCGTCGTCGATGATCAGGCCGACCGCCGCAGCCATGCCGCCCAACGTCATCAGATCGAAGCTTTCGCCCAGCAGCTTCATCACGATGAACGTTACCAATAGGCTAATCGGAATGACCATGCCTGCTATGAAGGAAGTTCCCCAATCGCGCAAAAACAAGACCAAAACTGCGGATGCCAGCAGTAGTCCTATCAAAATTGCATCACGGACGCTTTTGATCGACTCTCCCACGATCCACGACTGATCGTAAAAGGTGCTGACCTTAATGCCCGGCGGCAAATCTTTTTCGACCTGCGCCAATTCCGCCTTCACAGCCGTGGCCACTTGCATGGTGTTGCTGCCGCGCTGGCGATTGATGTTGATCAAGACCGCCGGCTTGCGGTTGGACGTGACGATGGTGTAGTTCGGCGCGAATGCGGGTTCGACGGTGGCAATGTCTCCTACCTTGATCGGGTTGCCGGCGGGCGACGATTTGATGAATGTGTTTGCCAGTTCCTGCGGGTTTTGCGATTGGCCGGTGATCAGTCCCAGGTATAGCTGGTGATTCTGTGCAAACAGTCCGGGCGACTGAATGATGTTGGCGCGATCAACAGCACTGAGAATGTCGGAAATGCTGGTGCTGGTCACGCGCAGCTTGGCGGGATCAGGGACGATGTGGTATTCGGGCACTGCTCCGCCCTGAATCAGGACAGTGGAAATACTCGGCAGGGCCGCTATGCGCGGCTTTATCGTGTAGGTAGCCAATTCCCAAAGCTGGCGCTGAGAAACATTGTTGGATGTGAGTCCGTACCCGAGAATTGGGAACGTGGAAAACTCAAGGCGCTGGCTGGTTATTTGCGCAGTTGGCGGAAGGGTCGTCTGCACGCGTGCCAGGGCCGTGTTTACTCGCTGGAGAGTCTGAAACATATCCACCCTCCAGCTGAAGAACAGGTCCACTTCGGCGGAACCGCGGCTGGTAATAGATCGAACGTCCTGGATGCCCTGGACGCCGCTGACCGCTTCTTCAATGGGCCGGGTGATAGTCACCAGCATCTGGTCGATGGGCATCACGCCGTTGTCGACGCCGACGATCACGCGCGGAAAATCCGTGGTGGGAAACACGGCGATCGGAATGCTGAACGCGAGGTAAGCGCCTACCAACGCAAGAGTGATAATCAGAAAGATGATCGATTTGTGTTCGCGCGCGAACCAATACTTTTCGGTTTCGGATTTGCCCTGTTTTGGATTGCCGGTACTGAATGCGGTGGTATTCACCATTATTCGTCGATCAGCCGCTATTCGGCTCCGCTACCCGGCGCTGAGGATTTCGAAATTTGCACCTTGGTGCCGTCGGGCAGTCCGTACGCACCTTCGGTCACCACTTGTTGGCCCGCATGTAGCCCGCTGATGATTTGCACTTCGTTACCTTCGTGAATTCCCGTTTGCACCCTTGTCTGATGCGCATGCTGATCCGCGTCAATCACCATCACGGATGTCGCACCATCATTCGCCGTCAGAACCGCGGCCGCGGGGACGACCAGCGCATCTTTGACGCTGCGCGCAACCATGCTTACGTTCACCGTTGAACCGGGGCGAAGACTGTCGCCAGAATTCGCCGCTTCCACCCAAACCTGCACCGTAGTGCTGCTTGGATCGACCGCGGGACTGACCACCGTCACTTTTGCCGGAATATCGGATTGCCCATTGCCGGGCGCGATGCTCGCGGCATCGCCGACGTGCAATTGCGACGCCTGCTCTGGAGATATGTAGGCTCGGCCCACCAAGTGTGACAAATCCATGATTGTCATCAGCGGCGTGCCCGCAGTTGCCATCTGCCCTTCAAATAGAGGGCGGTCCGTGATCACGCCAGTAATCGGGCTGCGTATTTCCGAATATTGGTACTGCGCTAGCGCCGCTTGATATTGGCCTTTGGCGGCTGCCAACTGCCCCTCGGCTGTTTTTCGGCCGGCGCTTTGGCCGACCTTCTGTAGCCCCTGCAGGTGCGCCTCCGCCATCTGGTACTGGTTATTGGCCTGAACGTAGGCCACGCGCGCTTGTTCCATCAAATTGCGCGCAATCGCGCCCGCCTTGTAGAGCTTCTCGCGGCTCTCGTACACCATACGGCTCGATTCCATCGCCTGGCGAGTTACTTTCACGTTCAACTGCGCGTTCTGAGCGTCGGCGGGTAAGTTGACTTGCGTGTTCGTGGCGTACGTCGCTTGCGCCTGTTCGTATGCACCCTTGGCTTGGTTCAGCGCCGCCTGCAAATCATTGTTTTCAAGCTGAGCCAAGATCTGACCCGCGTGCACGTGGCTGCCGCGGTTCACATAAAACTTTTCGACCGGCGCGCTGATCTTCGGAACGATGGAGGCTTCGCTCTTCGCGTAGAGCACGGCTTCGGTGGACACGATCTGGCGAATCGTTTTCTGCTGAACTGTGGCCGCTTGGATGCTTACTGCGGTTTCTGGCGCCGCTTTGTGGCCAGAGCAGCCTGTTGAGGCGACAAATACGCACGCCATTACCGCGCGCGTCGCGTATATCTCGACCTTATTTCGCCGCAACGCGCGCCGCCTCACGCTCAGAAGCTCCCCGTAATGGTCTGCAACGCCGCCAGTGCGTTGCGATAACGCGCTTCCCCGGTGGCATAGCTATCGCGCGCGCCCGCCAGAGCGGTTTCGGCGTCGAGGACTTCTAACACGGTCGCCTCGCCAGATTGATATTGTAGCGTGACCAGCTGCAAGTTCTGTTGCGCCAAATCCACCGAATGCCTCAAATTGCTCAGTTGGGTCCACGCGTTCTGCGACTCATCGTAGTAGGAATGCAGCAAGCTGACGATCCTTCGTCGTGCAAACAGCAGATCGAACTTAGCCATCTTTTGCTGTTCCTGAGCCTGGTGAAGCTTGCTAAACCGCGTGCCCCAGTCCCACACCGGAATGTTCATCGAGTACGTAACGAAATATCCGAGATTGGGTTCTACTTTGTCTAGCGAAGTAGTGTTGCGGCTCTCCAGCGCGAAATGGTTTGCTTCGATTCCGTAATCGAAATCAATTGAAAAGGACGGCAAGAAATCCGTCCTCGCGGAGGCCACGTCGACCCGCGCCGCATTGTAAGACGCCAACGCCGCCGCAACATCCGGATTGTGATCTTTGGCCATCGCTTCCGCTTGTTGAAAACTGGGCAACACCGGAGGTGTGTCCAGGTCGTCGACCACCGCGAAATCCTCATTGAAAGTCGGAAATAATAGCACAGCTAAATTCAGTCGGGTCTGCGACATGGTCAGTTGCGCGTCGCCAAGATTTCTTTCCGCCTGGTTCACCTGCAGCTCGAAACGTATCACGTCCGCGTGAGCTACTTCTCCACCCTGCTCCAACTGCCGGCTGATGTTCAGGAAATGCTGGGCGCTCGTGAGCGTCTGCTGCGCGGCCGCATAGGCGCG
>JBOGNC010000182.1:0-8989 GCA_050747045.1 Candidatus Acidiferrales bacterium
GAGAGTGATTTCGCCGGCGCTTCCTGCGCGTCGGCGTGGACGGGCCGCCCGCTTGCGGCGAGCGGATTTTTTTGCGGGCGAGGGCCGCTTGGCCCGCGCTGATTTCTTTGCGCTCGCTGACTTTTTCGGCGCGGCCTTCTTTTTCGGCTTGCCAGATGATTTGGACTTTTTGGCGCGTGATGTTTTGCGTTTCGGCATGAGTCGAGTCTAACACCGCGAAAGTGCAGCGACAACTTTGCAGAGGGGTATATGGGCACACCCCCCTCAAAGTTGGGCCAGCGAATCCAGCTATTGTGGAATTGGCTCTCAATGTTTGAAGGGAGTAAGAGAGGGTTACTCCAAAGCACCCATCCAGCGAGGGCCTAAATTGGAAAGCGCCCTTCTTTCTATAGCCGATGCTCAACAGCGAGCTACGTGGGAGGTACGGTATTCAGTTTTCGCGTAGGGAAAGTAGGAATCCCAACATTTCCAGTAGTCCGCGACAGTTCGCGCAATCGCCATGCTCATCAGAATAATTGTTTCTGGCCCAACCAGACACAACAACTAGCACTGCCATCAATATCGCCACAAGATTGATTGCTGACCACCCGAGCACGTGTGACTTTTTACCGGGGAAGTGAATTTTATGAGAAATTATGCCCCATGCCATGTCGAGCGAAAGTAAGAGGCCGAGAGAAACAAATGTCGTGATTCCAGAACTCAGAGACCAACCAGCCGCGAAAAGTAAGCCAGCTTCAATAAGGAATACGGCGAAGTCAAACAATAGGCCCCCGTGCTTGACGCCCGCTTCCTTCTCCACGCTTTCACGCTAATCGCACCATTCACGTCTGAGCCGTCAAAATGGCACGGCCTGAGATGGACGAATCTGTACGACGGCAAGTTGTATCAGTTGGGAAAACCGGGAACTCGATTGCCACACCAGGCCGAAGCACGCACTTACGGTGATGTAATAGCTGAATATCGTTGGCACCCGGACGCCAAAAGCCTAGCGCCGGACGGCACCAAATGTGCCGCACGAACAGCGGGTCTTCTTCGCCGGACGCCAGTTATAGCCGCGCACGAATTCGCGACGATTGCGAAGGAAACCAATCGCCGCTGGGAGCGAGATGACGCTATCAGTTTGCTTGAATCGGACGTGATCGAATACCGACCGAACGAGACGGAAAGGCTCGTTAGTGATATCGGTCTGCAGCGAGGGCTCAATGCGCCGCGTGTTTCGGGCGATAGGCAACTAGCGAAAGTCGCGGGCGTAAGCCGAGGTACCGTAAAAGCCGCAAGACGGGCGAAAAAGTTCGAAAATCAAGTGCGGAGAAGATTCGAGCGGCTCTCAGAAAACTGACATAAGAACAACGCTGATCTGCGGGTTGTGGGCCGCTTATGCGAACGTTTGCCGGACCAGGCATTAGAATAGGCGGGATCTTGCTTCGTATACTGAGAAACATGCTGGATGTTGCTCGGTATGCTAAGAAATTCACAGAATTTCCACAGTTCGCCGCTCTTTTTTTGATTAATTAGCTTGATCTTAAGGCGTTTCGAATTATATGTAGCGATTGATACCTAACCTAGTGATTAAGAGGGGTTGTGTATTTTCCGCTCCCCAGGCCGGGCACCATTCAGAGAGATTGGAGTGATCTATGAGAATAATCCATTCGGTTACGCTGCCTCTCCTGTTATTTGGCGTGTTCGTTGGTTTACGTCCTGCTTACGCACAAGGAACAAAAATTCTCCCGCTATCGAATGTTACGGCTACGTGCTTAGATACGAGCGAGAAGACGGTGGACTTCTGGCTGTTGTCGGCTAGAGTTCCGCGCGATTCCAATTTTTTTCAGACCACCAGAGGAATTGGTGCAAAAGTGACCGTAACTCTGACTGATGGCACGAACAGGCCTTCCTTCCCCGTGTCACAAGCGATTACGCTCACAGACCAAAGTAAGAAGGGTCCGACAGTTCGTGCCTACCTCGGTATCCACATTTTGAGCCGATATGACTTATGGAACACAAGCGACGCGAATCATCCGATAAAAACAACCGGAATAAGTGTTCCCGTGTCTTATGTGCGGATAGTTGGATCCTCAGCAGCGGTCCAAGTGATGAATGCTTTGATTTCTTTCTCAGGATCAACGAATTCTGGGTTACCCGCGGATCCTTACGCACCGGAAGCCCAGATGGTCGGGCAGCTTGTAAATAGTCTTGGAAACATATTTAACAACAGCAAGGACGTTGATGACCCTAATTTCGCCCTGTCATTCGGCACCTCCCAACAGTCAAGTGGCTGCAATCCCGAGGCTCTCAAGGAAGGAGCCGGGGTCGAGATAACGGATTACGATAAGGGAACACCGCAGCAGGGCGTTATTAGGATCGAAGATGTCGATAATTACTGTTTTTACCAGGACGGAGACACAGATCCTGACATCGTGTTCGTAAGCAAGAATGGTATATGCGCGAGCAGCATGCCAGCTTCTGGGTATACCCATCTCATGAATCCCTTGTTCATCTGGGCCGCGTACGGTGTCTGCAAAACTGATAACGGCTGTGAACAATCCTCCGTAAGCACGCAGCAACTATCAAAGCTGGCGCCCAAGATGCAAATTAACTCGATGTGGAAAAACATGGTTCAGCAGCGACTCGGAAGCTCATCGTCAGATCGGTTATCCAGAGCTTTGCAAATCCCCACGGAGGAGGCGGCCCGTTCACTCACATCGAAGGAAGCTGATACTATCCATGCATTGTCGATTTGTATGAGCGTGGGGATTTCAACAGAGAAATGTCTAGGAGTGAAACCATAAGGAAAACAGACGGCGAAGCGCGCCGCTGTATCTCAGGTGTTCACAATTTGGCGCCGTCAATTTGGATGTGATGGGCGACTTACTCGGGCGGCCCCGACGCATGGTAAGGTGGACGCATGGTTGCGCCCCGATCAGTTCACCGCGAAGGTGTTGGGGGCCGAATTCGTAGATCAACTCAAATCGAGACCAGGAGTTCCCATCCTCGGTCATTTTGATTCTCATTTCCCCTTTTAGAGCGTCCAGCTGGCCCAACTTTGAGGGGTGTGCCCATATACCCCGACAACCTTGCGGGGGACCAGTGGGATGGTGCGACCCAAAAGTGCGCCATCCCTGCCGCTCACGTCGAAAGCGTGAGACTCAGTGCGGCGATAGCCGCGACGCTAGTCCTGTTTGGTGAAGGAGAAGTTGACGGTGCGTGGGGGACCGCCACCGCGGTTGATCACCATATGGTCTGTGTATTGTTTACCGTCCTTAGAAAGCGTCCAATCATCATGAAACTTCGTGCCGTTCTTCATGGTGGTATCGACGCTCAGAACGTTGCCTTCCATCTTGCCGGTGGCCGTCGCGCCGGCCCACATCCCAGCGGTCATCGTGACGGTGTTGCCGTCGGTTGGGTACTCGCGGAGGATCGTCATTTGCGGGCCGCCGTTGCGGCCGGGCTGCAACTCAGTCATATCGATCACATTGTCTTTGAACACCAACTTGCGCGTCATGGTCGGAGTGCCAGGATCGCTCTTCCAAAATCCGACGAAACCCTGCGGGCCTTGCGCCAACACAGGCAGCGCAAACATTAGAAAAACGGCAGAGCATACCAGTCGCTTCATCGTGCCTCTCCTCGATTGTGGCTAACTCCCAGCAAATACTCTATCACGGCGTGCTTTCCGGGTCCCATATCCCGTACCCGACACCTTCGACAGCGATTGCAGACGGCGCTAGTTCTTTCCCAGTCCGAAACGGATTGGGAGCAGCACTCGAAGGCGCCGGTCTCGAAGCCATAGTCCGAACCAGGCGATGATGCTGGTTGAGAGCGGGACGAGTATCGGATATGGGTCTCCGATGCGGGTATAGGCGGCTACGGCACCGCCAAGATAACCGGTGAGAAGTACGCAGCCCAGAACCGCGGTGGGCGGAATCAGGTACAGGACGATGCAGCCCAGTTGCAGACATGCAAGGAGCGTCAGCCGACTCGCCGGCCAGCCGATTCGCGCAAACTCCGCGACGTAGCCGGGATTTCGAGACAGTTTCCAGTGAGAACTCATTACCACAACGAAAACGGGCCAGAGTGAAACGACCCAGCCAATCCACAGTAGCCAACGTATCCCGTTCTTTTCGCGTACTGGAACCTCAGTGGCGCTCATGTGTTCCTCTCCTCTGGCGTGACGTGCTGCGGTCGGCCTAGAACAGTGCGGCCCCAACCTTGGCGTTCTTTTGCGAAGGTTGGGGCCGAAAACGATCAGCCGTGCCGATGAAGCTGGTGTGGATCAGCGGCCGTGGTCGGGGTGATTCTCCCAGCCGGTTTTTGAGTCGTACGGCGCCACGAAGCCCATCGCTTCGATCTGGTGAATCTTGCCGCCGTAAACCTTGAAAAAATGCGCGGCGGGAAGATCGAACGGTTTGGAATTTATCGTCGTGGTCTTGTATCCCGGAACACCCACGAGTTTGTAGACGTGCGTCTTCATCGGCTGGCGGAACTGAGAAAGCCCTAAGACCAGCCCTGTGGCCGGGTCGGCGATCATCACGCGGACGGGCTCAATGCGCGTGATGTAGTCGAACGTGTGAGTCTTCATTTGCGCGCTGCAGCTGAGGCTGCCCATGATCGACATGGCCGAGGTAATCTTCGCGGGTTTCGGATTGGCGACGGTCTGCATGCCGTTTTCGTGGCGCACGCAGTCAGCGGCGAACGGAGCGTTGTTGGAGTCCGCGCCGGTGAGTGCAGGGTAGTACATGGATGCAATGCGGATCATGTCCGCGCGCGAATCGCGCTCGGAGGCCGGCACGTCCGTTCGGAACGCCTTAGGCGTTTCTTCCAGGTTCTTCATGGCGCTTGGAAAGCCGGGACGGCTCATGATCGGCGCGATCAGATGCTCGGCGACGACGATTTCGCCGTGGCGCACTTTCAGTCGCAACGCCAGAATGATCGGCTTGTCGCTGGCCTTCATCACGCCCAAGAAGCCGACCTGTTCGGACACGGAATCGGGCACGTAAATCTTGAAGGAAGTCGGCAGCGCCGAGGCGGTTTTCCAGAGACCCTCACCGGGCTTCAGGTCCTTGACGTTCTCGACGAATTCGATATTCGACGCCAGCGGAACTTGTGATGGATCGTGCGCCACAAGCGCGGCCAGATAATTATTCACCGTGCTAGTAAGGCAGGCATCGTTACAATGCGCCGGGAGCTTCTTGGCTGCCGGTGCGGCGAACAACGTGCCGCTGGAAACAAGCAAAATTAAAATTGCTCTGCTTAACGTTTTCAAGGATCTCCCCCTATTTCTTCTTTCCGGAACTTTCCACCGAATCCAGGATACTGCTTCGCAGCGACGGGCGCTGCCGAACCTTCCCCATGGAAGTGGCCAGACTCACAGCGCAAATCTATAGCACAGCGTCTGCCCGTAGACCAACGAATATTGGACCGCTCTGCGAGTGGTTACTTCGATCCGAGCCGCCGTCCCACTGCAATAGAGGCGTCAGCGCGACGCGACCGGTTCCTTCAATTCCGTGGTGATCAGCAGAATCTCGCGCGAACCTACGTTTTCGATCGAGTGCGGCGGCAGGGGCCCCACCCATTGCACGAAGGGCTGATCGGGAGGAGCGCCGACGGTGCGGCTATCGAAGAGTAGATTGCCTTGGCCATCGCGGCGGATGAAGTCGCTTTGCGTGGCCACGTAGATGGCGCTGGACCAGCGGTGCGTGTGCACGGGCACGAAAGCGCCGGGAAGAATGCGAACTTCGAGCAGGCGCACGCGTTCATTTTCGGAGAGCAGCTTGTGGTGATCGGGCGCGGCGACCAGCGCATCAAGCGAATCGGGCCAAGGCCATGCGGCCGATATTCTTCGCGATGGGCACATCGGCGTTAGAGTTCATCCTTTTCTCCAGACGCCGGATTGTACAAAATAATGTCGTTCCAGGACGCGAGAAACGATCGGGCGCCGCTGAAGCGAAGTAGGAGGGATTTCCCGGGCAGAAATTCCAGACGCTATCGGGTTGGCAAGGCCGGCAGTCGATTATGAAGTTCGCTCACACGTTGCCGGACGACGGAGTCATGAAATCGGCTCACGCCGCTGATGCGCGAAACGCAATTCATATACTGGAACGTGAGCGCGCGCGAAATTCCTCTGCGCTGGGACGACTCCAAGGCGCGCTGGATTAGGGGCAAACAAATGACGGAGAGAAGTGCGGAGGCATTTTGGAAATGGTTCGTCGAAAATGAGGACGAACTGTTCAGCTTCGACGAGTCGGCAGTTGCCGCACGCGAACGGCTCTTCGACCGTTTGCAGGAACAACTGCATATAGTTGACCCCGACCTTGTTTTCGAATTTGGTCCGAGAGAACCCCTTCGAGAATTCGTTGTGAGCGCAGGTGGCGTCAAGCGCGCGTTCCCGGTCGTTGTCTCAGTGGTTCGAGCTGCGCCGGCGCTCCACCGATGGAAAGTGATTGCCTTCCGGCCGAGGCGTTCTCTGATGATCGTGGAAATTCGAGGAAAGCGAATTGATCCAGACAAGGTTCGTTTCGAGCTGCTTGATAACGGAAGAATGATCGGAATTCGATTATTCATCCCGGGATACCGGGAGAGCGATTCCGATTTAAATCAGATTGCTTACCTAATGCTCGATGAGGCTCTCGGCGAATACGACGTCGAATCCCAGCTAGGGCTTATCGAAATGCTACCGCTCGATCAGCGAGCAAGCCAGCAGAGTTTGCCGCTCCGCGATCTCCCCCTTCATTTTGACAAGCTGGTGGCCAAGCTCGAAGGGCGTTCCGGCCACGTGTCCTAGCGAAGACAAAAAAGCCCGCGCCTCCCGATTAAGGAAAGCGCGGGCATGTTTCGTGCGCGGCCTTAGCTTGGCTACGAAATCGGCATGCAGACCGATTTGGTTTGGGTGTAGAGATCGAGCATCTCGCGACCCATTTCGCGGCCCCAGCCGGACTGCTTGTATCCGCCGAACGGCATGGCCGCATCGAGGACGCCGTAAGTGTTGACCCACACCGTTCCGGCGCGAAGTTCAGCGGCAATGCGGTGCGCCTTCTTCACATCGCGCGTCCAGACTGCGGCGGCGAGACCGAACTGCGTGTCATTGGCTTTGGCAACCAGATCATCCACATCTTTAAACGGCATTACGGTGACGACGGGGCCAAAAATTTCCTCGCGCACCACTTTCATTTTTTCATTGGTGTTGACAAGGACGGTGGGCTTCACAAAGTAGCCTTTCTCGCCGTGCCGGCTGCCGCCCGTCGCGGCTTTCGCACCTTCCGCGAGACCTGATTCCAGGTAGCTGCATACGCGATCGAGCTGCTCTTCGGAAACTAGCGGGCCCATCTGGGTGGTTGGGTCCATACCGGGCCCGACGCGAATCTGCGCAGCGATTTGCGACACGCCGTCGACGACTTTGTCGAACTGCTTGTCTTCGACATAGAGCCGCGATCCCGCACAGCAGACCTCGCCTTGGTTGAAGAAAATCCCATTTGCCGCTCCCGGAATCGCGCTTTCGATATCGGCGTCCTGGAACACGATGTTGGGCGACTTGCCGCCCAGCTCGAGCGAGACTTTCTTCAAGTTGCCAGCCGCCGCGTGAACGATCAACTTGCCCACTTCTGTCGAGCCGGTGAAGGCAATCTTGTCGACGCCGGGATGTGCCGCAAGCGCAGCTCCGGCCGTTTCGCCAAAGCCGGTCACGATGTTTACTACTCCATCCGGGATGCCGGCTTCCTGAATCATCTCACCCAGCAGCAACGCGGTAAGCGGTGTCTGCTCCGCAGGCTTGAGCACCATGGTGCAGCCGGCCGCGAGCGCAGGCGCCAGCTTCAGCGTGGCCATCACTAGCGGAAAGTTCCACGGAACAATCTGTCCCACCACGCCGACGGGTTCGTGCAACGTGTACGCGAAGAATTTCGCGCCGTGGGCGGAAATCGGGATGGTGCTGCCTTCAATCTTGGTGGCCCAGCCTGCGTAATAGCGTAGCTGGTCCGCCGAATATGGAACGTCCATCATCCTGGCCATGGCTAGAGGCTTGCCCTGGTCGAGGCATTCGAGCTGCGCGAATTGTTCGAGATGCTTTTCCAGCAGGTCGGCGAGCTTCCAAATCACTCGTCCACGCTCGGACGGAGTGATGTCGCGCCACGGTCCCTTTTCGAATGCGGCGCGGGCGGCAGCCACCGCGCGATCGATATCTTCCTTATCGCCCTCTGCCACTTGCGCCAGCACTTCGCCGGTCGCGGGATTGTATGTTGGGAAAGTTTTGCCGGACGCGGCATCCACCCATTTGCCTCCGATCAGCATCTTGCGGGGCTTTGCGACGTACTTGCTTACATTTTCATCAATCGAGATTGCCTGTGTTGCGGTAGCCATACTTCCTCCTTACTCCTAGATCTGAAACGTACCCAGCATCATAGACCAAATTAGCGGTGAAAAAGACCAATGTATGCCGCGTTCCCGAGAACGTGGCCCTTAACGGCTTCCTCGATTTGCTCTCGCGTGGCGCCTTGAGGCAGGTCCAGCATTTTGTCCAAAGCGAGTAGCTCCAATGTGTAGTGGTGGAACGCTCCTGGTCCGGCGCAGGGGCCTTGGTAGCCGACCTTGCCGGTAATGTTTGTACCCTGCAAGCCGCCGCCGGGCAGCGGACCACTCGGAGAAATTGCTTCAGCCAGTTTTGTGGTGCTTGCTGGAATATTGAAGGCAATCCAATGTGTCACATCCGTCGGAGCTTTCGGGACGCGAGCGTCTGGATCGTGCAGGACAAGCACGAAGCTGACTGTCCCCGGCGGCACATTGCTCCATTGCACCTCGGGAGATATGCCAGTGGAGATGTGGCGCGGCCCACTGGGCGGCGGTTCAGTTGCCGCGCAAGTGTATTTCGTGGGAATCGGCGAAACGTCTGAAAACGAAGTGCTGGAAAGCAAAAGCGATGGCGGAGGGCCTCCCCGCCGGCCGGTAGCGGATTGCTGGGCGGCCAGCGATCCGCACGCACCCAACGAGAGCGCCGCCACCGCAA
>JBOGNC010000183.1:0-8935 GCA_050747045.1 Candidatus Acidiferrales bacterium
TCGCGAAGTCTTTGCACGAAATCTGCCTCGCTACTTCGCCGGCCGTCAATCCATCGGCATGTCGCTCACCGGAGGCCTCGATACGCGAATGATCCTGGCTTGGCGGAACGGGGAGCCGGGTTCGTTGGCTTGCTACACCTTTGGCAGCCCCATACGCGAGAATCACGACGTTCGCACCGCACGCCGGGTAGCCCAGGCGTGCGCTCAGCCGTTTCAGGTAATTCCTATCGGTCGGGAGTTTCTCGCGCGCTTCCCCGATTATGCCGAGCGCGCAGTGTACTTGACCGACGGATGCGTGGACGTCAGTCGCGCGCCTGACCTTTACCTAAACGAGAGGGCACGCGAAATCGCACCCGTTCGAATGACGGGAAACTATGGAGGCGAAATCCTCCGCGCTGTTCGCGTATTCAAGCCGGAGCAGCTTCCAAGCGGACTCTTCTCCCCCGAAATCCTCAGGCTTGTCGACCAGGCTAAGAAAACCTATTCAGAAGTCGCCAAGGGGCATCCGGTCACGTTCGCCGCTTTCAAACAGGGCCCCTGGCATCACCAGGGCATTCTGAGCCTAGAGCAGACCCAACTCTCCATGCGTTCGCCGTTCCTCGACAATGATTTCGTCAGGACGGTCTTTCGCTCGCCCGCGGCTGCCTTTTCGAGCAACGGAGTTTCCTTGCGGTTGGTGAAGGATGGAAATCCGGGGCTGTTCCGTATCGCGACGGACCGCGGCCTCGCTGGCAATCGCGGGCGCGTGTTCGGCGCTGCTGGTCGGGGATTCCGCGAATTTCAATTCAAGGCCGAATACGCCTATGACATGGGCATGCCCCACTGGCTGGCACAGCTCGACCACACCTTTTCCGGATTGCGCCTTGAGCGTCTATTTCTCGGCCGGCACAAAGTCTTTCATTTTCGCGTCTGGTACCGAGACGCCCTTGCGAACTATGTCCGGGAAATCCTGCTGGACTCACGCAGCTTGTCCAGGCCGTACATTGACCCAAGCGCGCTTCAGAACGTCGTTTTGCGTCACACGAAGGGCGACCGAAATTTCACCAACGAAATTCATAGACTGCTCACGCTGGAATTGATTCATCGAGCTTTTGTCGAAAAACAATCTTATGCGGGTGCCCAAACCATTCGAACGCACGAACGCGCGCACTCGCGATAACTAAGTTCATTCAGCTGCCTACCAAACACCGATGAATCTCAAGAATACAGTTCAGTCCTTGCTCGCACGATGCGGAGCCTACGAGCGCACGAAAACCTCATGGATGTACGACCTCTACTGGAGCATCGCCGACAGGCGGATTCTCGAAAGCAGAGATCGCGAAGTCAAATTTTACCGACAGCTCTTAGAGGGTTTCCGCCCCGGCGGCCTCATTTTCGACATCGGTGCAAACGCCGGATACAAATCCGACATTTTCCTGAGGTTGGGCGCCTCGGTAGTTGCCGTTGAGCCCGACGATGCCAGCCAGGGGGTCCTCAGACGGAGATTCCTTCGTCTTAGGCTCAGAAAAAAGCGATTGATTGTCGAGGCGAAGGCGGCCAGCGAGCAAAGCTCAATCCAACGAATGTGGATCGACGCGCCCGGCAGTGCCATGAACACGTTGAGCCAAAAATGGGCGCAGACGTTGAGAGAGGACGATCAGCGGTTCGGGCACAGGCTAAATTTCGGAAAATGGAAAGAAGTCAAGACGGTCTCGGTCGAGGAACTCATGGTCGATTACGGTTCGCCATTTTTCGTCAAAATCGACGTCGAGGGGCACGAAATTAGCGTCTTGCGCGGGCTGCGCCGGACTGTGCCCTACCTCTCCTTCGAAGTGAACTTGCCCGAGTTTCGACGCGAGGGACTGGAGTGCATACGTACCCTCGCAGCTTTGAGTCACGACGGTCAGTTCAATTTCACCCCGGACTGCGGAAGAGGCCTCGTGCTGGAGGACTGGGTCCCAGCTGAAAGAATGTCGGCCGAGTTAGAATCATGCACTGACAATAGTATCGAAATCTTTTGGAGGACGGCCGGCCAGAAATCGGCGGCTGATGATCGCAGCGCTCACAGAATGACGTGAAGGATTACTGGACCGTGGCCGTCAGGCCGGTCGGTGCAATAGGCCCTCCTCCCGAGGAACTTTGGTTCAGCTCCAACGGGTGAGGATAAGGGTAAGCGC
The DNA here is from genome assembly GCA_050747045.1 of Candidatus Acidiferrales bacterium. GTDB lineage: Bacteria > Acidobacteriota > Terriglobia > Acidiferrales > UBA7541 > Palsa-295. Next base: position 2,157 of record JBOGNC010000183.1, read on the forward strand.
TATAACCCGGCTTGGGAGTGGAGCCGTTGAAATAATCTCTGTTGAGCTTGATGTAATTTGCGGAAGTATCCGGGTTAGCGCACCCACCGGAGCCGTAGTCGCTGGTTCCAACATTGCCGAGCGGTACCCGACCGTTTCCCCAGATATACGCAGGCTCCGGATCGCCCACGTATTGGGGCGTGGAGTAACCGTAAGACGCGATGGAATAAGTAACGGCATTAACCAGCCCGCCGAGCACAAAATTCACAATCCCCTTGCCCGTCACATAGCCCAAGCCAACTTGGTGCGGGGCGTAATAAGCCGATCCTCCGGATGTGCCGGCTCCCCAGCATGGCAAGGGGCCGGCGTTTCGTTGCAGGTTCATCACAGTCATGTTCACGTCGCCCTTGGTGCCGTAGTCAGTCGAGACGAGCGGAGGCAAGGTATTGTCAAAGATTACGAAAGTTCCGCCGCGGACGAAGAACCACCAGTTCATGGGGAACGTCGTGCCATCACTGTACCCGTTATAGACGCCGACATTTTCGTAATACTCAAAATAGCGCTGGCCTATCGGGCCTGTATCCGCCCCGTGCGTTCCAAAACCTGCATTGTCGAACGTGCTGTACCGCCAGACGCTACGCGCACCCTCATCATTATCGGTGGCATTCAGATAGGCAGCGAAAACAGAGCTTTCCACGTAGAAGTTATGCTGCCCGTTCGTGTCCTTCGTCCCAAAGTAAGATGGCTCGCCCCAAGCGTTCAAATCGAAAGGCTGCAGATGGACTGCCAGCGGAGCCATTGAAAAGGGAGTGGAATCGAACGAACAATTGTAAATCAGCCCGCGATTGACCGCCGTGCGGACAGAATCGCCGTTTCCTTGCTCGATCCAACAATCGTGGAGAACGATCGGTTCGCCTCCTCCACTGTTAAAATCAACGCCGTCACCGCTGCCCGTTCCCTCCTGGATTTTGAAATTGCCGAGTCGCGTATTGAAACTCGAATCTTCCGTCACTGAAAAAATAGTGCTGCTGGAATTATTGATGATGACCGTCTGCGGAATCGTCGAGACGAGCCATCGCTTGCAGTTGGAGGGCGACTGACCGGATGAGCTATTCCCGCACGATCCTCCGTCGCTCGCAACGCTCATCGCCAGCGCACCTGTACCGGAATTAAAACTCGTCACCGTTCCTAGCATGTAGTTCTGGCGGTTTCCCAATTCTGAGATGCGTAGCGTTTCGCCACTTGTGATCTGAGGAGCCGCCGGTGTTGCGGGCGTGCCACTAACCTGGGTACCACTGACCGTGAGCGATTTCGCCCCAGTGCCTATTGTGAGAGTGTTGGAGCTGTATGCGATGATGCCACCGCCGCCGGCCCCCTCAACGTCAACACCTTTACCGGAGATGGTGACCCCGGAAGTCCAAGTACAGGTTCCCGCTGGGATCGATACCGTGCCGCCTTCGGCAGCTGAATTGATAGCGCTCTGGACGTCTCCTGTGGCGCAGGACGCTGCTGTGTTGGCCCGCACCCTTACGCCGAATAAGGCCAAAACTGACGCGAGCACTGCAACCTTGACGATCCGGCTCATTCGACCCCTTCCTTTGCTCCCAAGTCGATATCCCATGCGTTCATCACAGTCGCATAGTGCTCCTGGGCCAAGGGCTAAAGCAACTGTACCGAGGGACAGTAGAAGGACAGCTGTACCCAGTGGTATTACAATGTCTATACGGCGGCGGACGAATCTTACGGCACCCCTCCCCAGATCGACACATGTTCGATCTCAAAGCGCTCTAAGTTATGGAAAACAAAGGGCAAACGACCGTCAGATCGGTACAGTTTCGTTGGGTGCCGCGCTACCTTTAAGCAACTCGAATCAGGAGCCTAAGTTTTGATGAAACCCCTGGTCTCAATCTTAATCCCCGCATATAACGCGGAGCAGTGGATCGCAGAGTCAATTCAGTCGGCCATTTCGCAGACATGGCCGAACAAGGAAATCATTGTTGTCGACGATGGTTCCAGAGATCGAACCGCGCAGGTCGCCCGACAGTTTGAATCTGAGGGTGTACGCGTCGTTCGCAATGCCAACCAAGGTGCTGCAGCGACCCGCAATCTTGCCTTCAGCGTCAGCAAAGGAGACTACATTCAGTGGCTGGATGCGGATGATCTCCTATCGCCAAACAAAATTGAGCAGCAGCTCTCTGCGCTATCAACAGAGACCAGTCGGCGCGTATTGCTTTCCTCGCCGTGGGCCTACTTCTATTGCCGTCCACGGCGCGCCAATTTCGTCCGAAACGAACTGTGGCAGAGTCTCGCTCCGGTGGAATGGCTCGTGAGGAAAATGGGCGAAAATCTGCACATGCAGACAGCAACTTGGCTCACGAGCCGCGAGCTATGCGAAGCGGCGGGTCTGTGGGACACGCGCCTCTTAAGCGACGATGATGGAGAGTACTTTTGCCGAGTGCTCCTGGCATCCGAACGTACCCATTTTGTGCCGGAAGCGAAAGTCTTCTACAGAGTAACTCCTTCCGGTCGGCTAAGCCAGATTGGGACTTCCGACAAGAAGAAAAACGCTATGCTGATTTCCATGAAGTTGCACGTTCAATATCTCCGGTCACTCGAAGAGAGCGATAGGGTCCGCAAGGCCTGTTTGGTCTATCTCCAAACTTGGTTCACTTGGTTTTATCCGGATCGTCTGGACCTGATAGCAGATCTACAGACCCTCGCTGCGCAGCTCGATGGACATTTGAAGGAGCCGCAATTGCGGTGGAAATATGCTTGGATAAAACCTTTTCTCGGTTACAAAGCTGCGCAGCGTGCGCAGATGGTGCTTCCGCAGATTAAAAGGTCAGCGATAAGACACTGGGATAAGTTGATGTACACCCTTGAGGATCGAGAAACACGAACTTTGCCGGACGTAAGAACCTAGTCGGTAGGAGCTCAAAGTATGGCAGTTACGGCACGACAAACAGACAGGATTCAAGCTATCTGGGATGACCATATCAACGTGGCTAACAAGGCTCGTCGAGAACTTGCGTCGGCTGTCTCGACCGCAATTGACAGCATCGCCTTATCACTGCAGGCGGGCGGTCAGCTACTGATCGCAGGGAACGGAGGATCGGCCGCAGATGCCCAGCATATCGCGGCAGAACTGACTGGTCGCTTCCTGCGTGAGCGGCAGCCCCTGCGAGCACTGCCCCTGCATGGAAATACTTCGGCCCTCACCGCGATCGGCAACGACTACGGATACGATCGTGTGTTTGCCCGCGAACTTACAGCTCATGCCCGGCCTGGTGACACATTTCTGGCAATCTCGACGAGTGGAAACAGCGCGAACATTCTGCAGGCGATTGACGCCGCTCGACAATGCAACGTGACGGTGATCGGCCTGACCGGGCAATCCGGTGGCAAGATGCGCGCCATGTGCGACCTGTGCGTCTGTGTCCCCTCTGAGTCTACCGCCCGAATCCAGGAAATGCACATCACCATCGGTCACGCGATCTGCGAGCTCTTGGAGGAGAGGCTTACAGACGCATGAAAACGATTCTGGCGAACAGCCGTCATGATGAGAATGCTGTAGAGGGTAACCGGTGCACAAATTCACGGAATCCCGCTCACGGCACTTCCGTAACCTTGCTTACCGGCGGTGGTGACAAACCATATGTTCTCGGGCTAGCGGCTGCACTAATCGAGAAGGGAATCAGTTTGGACCTGGTTGGCAGCGACGAATTGGATCTAGAGCAATTTCGATCCTCGCCGAGCGTTCGGTTTCTCAACTTGAGAGGCAATCAGCGGGGGGATGCCGCTTCATCGGTGAAGGTTCGACGGGTATTAGCCTATTACCTTAGGCTGTTCCGCTATGCTGTGACAGCCCAACCGAAGATCTTCCATATCTTATGGCACAACAAGTTTCTGGCATTTGACCGAACGTTATTGATGCTCTACTACAAAATCTTGGGAAAGAAGATTATTTTTACCGCTCATAATGTAAATGCGGGTAAACGAGATAATAGCGATACGATTTTCAATCGTCTCACACTGCGAGCGCAATATCGATTGGCGAACCATACGTTTGTTCATACCACCAAAATGAAAGATGAGCTGGTTAAAGACTTTAATGTGCCAGCTCATCGGATCACCGTAATTCCGTTTGGCGTCAACAATGCGTCTCCGAACACAAATCGTTCCAGACGAGAGGCAAAGCTCCAGTTGGGCATCACCGACGAAAAGAAAAACATTCTGTTTTTCGGCAATATCACGCCCTACAAAGGACTTGAACATTTGGTTTGCGCCTTTCAAGAGTCGTCGCGCCAGCGGCGTGACATCCGTTTGATAATTGCTGGTAGGCCGACTAACTGTGACAAATATTGGACTGCCATTCAGGACCTCATGAGTGAGCAGGTGCGGACCGGTCAGATTTTGGTCAGAGCGGAACATATCCCCGATCAAGAGATGGAGCTCTACTTCAAGGCAGCAGATGTACTGGTCCTACCGTATATCCACGTCTATCAGAGTGGAGTCCTGTTTACCAGCTACAACTTCGGCCTTCCCGTTTTGGCAGCCGATGTTGGTTCACTGCGCGAGGACGTGGTCGAGGGCGAAACCGGTTTCATATTCAAGCCGGAAGATCCAACGGATTTAGCAAAATCAATCGAACGATACTTCAGGAGTGACTTGTTCGCGGACTTGGATATGCGACGAAGCGAAATCAGAGAATACGCCATGAAACGAAATTCGTGGGAAATTGCTGGTCAGCTCACAAGAGATGTATATCTTAAGTTGCTTGGTTCATCGTGCTCTGATCGGGTCCCTAGCCCCGCAAACGCGGCTCGCTCTTCCGCCCAGCGGCGCTGATAGTTGGTAGACGACCCGAGGCGAGATCCGGGGATCTTCCCTTCACGCGATTAGTGGCCGAAAACGTACATGCCAACCGATAGCAAATCCGCCGACCCCCTGAATACAGAGCACTTGAAGGGTGATTTGAGAGGCCGATCCCTTCGAGGTGGTCTATTGACCCTCACGTCTCAGGGAACTCAGTTTTTCCTGCAATTAATTTTTACCGTAGTGCTGGCGCATCTTCTGACCCCAGCCGACTTCGGACTGGTGGCGATGGTGACCGCCGTCACAAGTCTTGGCCAGGCCTTTGCAGATTTAGGTCTTTCGGAAGCTACGATCCAGCGACAGGAAATCACTCACGATCAGGTAAGTGTATTGTTTTGGATTAATTTGATGATCGGCGCGGGTCTCACGCTGATTACCGCGTCCATCGCCCCACTCTTGGCGTGGTTTTATCGCGAGCCGAGGCTGGTGATGATTGCTCTCGTCCTGTCGCCGACCTTCCTGATCGGTGGTTTGAGGGTACAGCCCGACGCTCTCCTCAAGCGCCAAATGCGATATAAATCGCTCGCTTACCGCGATGTCGCGGCCTACGCGTTCGCAACGCTGACTGCGGTTATCATGGCTTGGCGCGGTTTCGGCTATTGGTCAATCGTTGCCTTTCCATTGACCGTAAATTTAACGGTGATGACACTTTCGTGGCTGATGGTTGGCTGGAGACCAAGCCTGCCTCGTCGCGGCGCGAGAGTTCGCGAGATGGTAGTTTTTGGTGGCCACGTGGCCGCTTCCTATCTCATTGACACCCTGAATCGAAATTTTTCAAATATCGCGATCGGCTGGTATTGGGGCGCATCTCCCTTGGGACTGTTTTCGCGGGCCTACAATCTTCTCATGCGTCCGGTGACGCAACTCACAGGGCCTGCGGCCGGCGTCGCGATTCCCGCCTTCAGCAGAATCAGCGCGGAGCCCGAACGTTTTGCAAGGTATTACCTGCGCGGAGCTGGGCTCCTGATGTGGATCAGCGCTCCAATTTTTGGCTTTCTATTCGTGGTTGCGAAACCAGTGGTCATCCTCGTGCTCGGTCACCGCTGGGAGGAAGCGGCGCCCGTATTTCAAATTCTAGCGGTTTCGGCCCTTGCGCAGCCTCTGCTTCAATCGGCGAGTTGGGTGCTCGTCAGTCGCGGACATTCCGATCGACTTCTAAAACTTTCGCTCATCACCTCTCCCATCATTGTTGGCAGTTTCCTGCTCGGACTGCCATTTGGAATCAAGTGGGTGGCGGCAAGTTATTCGATCGTACTCCTTGCTGCCCTCCCTTGGATTCTGAGATATTCCTTCCGCGGCACGAATATCACACTGCGTGGCCTAGGGAAAGCTCTCGTATATCCGGTCACCCCATGCCTTGCCGGAGTAATAGTTGCGGAACTCTCGATGCGCTTCGTCGATCCGACTCGGATGGTTTCGGAGTTTTTGGTTGCGATACTGAGCTTCGCGGCTACTTATTCGCTCTCGGTGTTGATACCTTCGGCTCGAGAGGAGCTCGTGGCCCTTAAGAGATTGTCGAGCGAACTGCGTCTGTTCGGGCAAACAACCTAAACCTTTGGATCCTCGGAACGCGCGCCGCTCGACTTTGCGAGTTGGTTAGCGGGCCATTCCCTTGGCCGCTGCGTATTGGAATTAATTATTTCGGGAAGAAGAGCGGACACGCTCGATAACGGACGCTGTTTTTCGTACTTTTGATGAAAGCAGGTTTGCTAAAAGCTGTTGCACATCCATGTACAAGGGGAAAACTCAGCCTGGTCGCCTGATGCCTTCTTCGCCTTCGTGCGTATGTGACCCTTTCCTATCGTGAACAGATCAATCTACAGCATCGATCCGCTTCGAGACTCTCGTTGGAGTGATCTCATCGCTCGACATCCCAACGCTTCGGTCTTTCACACGGGAGGTTGGCTCAAGGCGCTTCACGACAC